>NYVB01000169.1 GCA_002684315.1 Planctomycetaceae bacterium
AATAATGAGCGAGCATCTTCCAATCGTTGACCGTTTCATCAGTTATTTGAATGATGAGCGCCATTTCAGCCCCTACACCGGTCGTTGTTATGGTCTGGACCTCCGTCAGTACACGGACCACCTCAGAGCCGCATTCAAGATCAACTGCGACGAAAAGGCGGAAGCACAGGCCCTTGAAAACCGTCTCTCCGGGACCACCTCGGAAGAGGCAGATCAGACCTGCACGGGCCGCATGCTCTCCGCCGATCTGGAGATCGTGCGAGGCTTCATCACCCACCTCGGCGATCAGAACTATTCAGCCGCCACCATGGCTCGCAAGATCGCAACCCTTCGTTCGTTCCACAAGTGGATGGAACGAAAGGGACTGATCAAGAACAATCCGATGGTTCTGGTTCGCACGCCCAAGCAGGCGAAGCGTCTTCCCAAAGCCATCACCGTGGATGAAATCGAACGACTTCTTTCAGCGCCCGATGACATGGAATTGCTCGGCGCCCGTGACCGTGCGATCCTCGAAGTGCTCTACTCCACCGGCATCCGTGTCAGTGAAGTGGTCGGCATCAATCGTGGCGACATCAACGTTCAGGATGAAGCACTTGTCATCCGTGGCAAGGGCAAGCGTGAGCGAATCGTTCCCCTCGGTGCGCATGCGATCAAGTCACTCGAACACTACGTCGGCATGCTCGAGAAGCAGTTGGCATCAGCCGGTCTTTCGGCGTCCGTTGATTCACCACTCTTCGTCAACAAGCACGGTGGTCGACTGAGCAGTCGTTCCGTGCGACGCAAGGTCTCGAAGTATCTCACCGCCGTCGGTCTGGATCCTGAAATCAGCCCGCACACCATCCGGCACAGTTTCGCAACTCATCTCCTGGACAATGGAGCGGATCTCCGATCGGTGCAGGAACTTCTGGGACATCAGTCGCTCAGTTCCACCCAGGTCTACACCCATCTTTCACGACAGCGCATGCGCGACGGTTATGACAAGGCGCATCCCCGCGCTGAATCAGCCTGACGCACGGGTGTGATCCGACGCGATCAACAGAGTCTTTCAAACACCCCGAACCTCGATGGTTCGGGGTGTTTCACGTCAAAGGCATTCTCTGGAAATAAGTGCTCATCGTTGATTGGGAGACCTCAATCGGACCCAGACTCCATTTTCGTGGTCAGGGATTGAATTTTGCAGCAAAGTGATGAATCATGGCCCTGTTGCTACTGAAAGCTGAGTGCTGCCGGTAGGCATCAACGGGATGAAATCTTGAGAACCTCAGAACCGCGAAAACCTGAATCGAGAGAATCGATCACCAGGCTCATTGATGCCGCTGCATCAGGAGATGTCTCTGCCTCGAACCAGCTCTGGGAATCCGCCTACGGTGACGTGCGGAGAATGGCCTCCGCCTATCTGGCAAGAGAGCGTGTCAATTCACAGTTGCAGCCCACGATGCTCGTCCACGAAGTCTTTCTTCGAATCTGGGCGAAGGATGGCGTCCTTCCGAGTTGGGACGGTCGCAAGCAGTTCTTTGGAAACGTGGGACGCGTGATGGGCCAGTATCTGGTCGATCATGCTCGCCGGCGCGATCGAGTGAAGCATGGTGGAAACCTCAAGCACCACTCGCTTTCGATCGCATCAGGAGAACTTGCCTCTCTTGAAGTCGCCCTGAGTGAGCAGTCGATGCTTGCGATCGGTTCGTTGACGGATCTCGAGGATGTCGCGCCTCGAGCCGCCGAAGTCGCATGGCTTCGATTCGTTCTGGGCCTGACCATCGAGCAGACCGCGCTGGCCCTCGATGTCTCGGAACGCACCGTCGTCGATGACTGGTCATTCGCTCGCGCATGGCTTCGACGTGCCATCACCTCCGCTTCCGCCGAGGAGGAATCGCCAGATGCCGGTTCCTGATCTTCAATCTCTCTTTCTCGAGCTCGCATCACTGGACGAGGCGCAGCGCGAAAGCCGACTTGATGAGATTCAACATGAGAATCCCACGCTGGGTGCGGACCTTCGATCACTGCTCGACGGTCATGACGGAAACAGGGCTGCGGGCCTGTCCACTCATGCCGATCCCAACATCGATGATTTCCATGAGAGACTTCGCACCCAGGAGTTGATACCCGGAGACCTGGTCGGTTCCTACGAGATCATCGAGAAGATCGGCGAGGGTGGGTTTTCGATCGTTTATCTGGCTCGTCAGAATGATCCGGTCAATCGACGGCTGGCGATCAAGCTCATCAAGCCTGGCATGGACACGGATTCCGTTCTGGCGCGATTTTCATCCGAGCAGCAGGCACTTGCTCTCCTGAATCACTCCGGAATCACACGAGTGATGGACTTCGGCACGACGGATGATGGTCGACCCTGGTTCGCCATGGAATACGTCGACGGCATGGCCATCACCGACTACTGCAACGAATCCAAGGCATCCATCGATCAGAGACTCTCGCTCTTCGTCGATCTGTGCTCCGCGGTGCACCATGCACATTTGCGCGGCATCCTTCACCGTGATCTGAAGCCGAGCAACGTCTTGATCACCACGGATCCGGTTTCAGGCACCCCTGTCGTCAAGGTGATCGATTTCGGCATTGCGAAAGCCATGAACATGGAGCTTTCGAAGGGAATGCTGGAGACGAAACTCGGTCAGTTGATTGGAACGCCCGAGTACATGAGTCCGGAGCAGGCGGTGGTGTCACCGGTGGACATCGATGTCCGTTCCGACGTCTTCTCGCTGGGCGTCGTTCTGTACGAGATTCTGAGCGGCATCCTTCCGGTCTCGGCCAATTCCTTTCACGGAATCGACATCAATGAGATGCAGAGACTCATTCGTGAAAACCCAGCGGTTCATCCACTGACGCGATTCGATCAACAGGACGTTGAAAAAAAGAACAGGATCGCCTCCACGAGGAAACTCTCAACGTCTCAGCTGCGCGGTCTGCTCGGTTCCGAGCTCACCTGGATCCCGATGAAATGTCTTCGCAAGGATGCCGCGCAACGCTACGAATCGATTCAATCACTCAGTGAGGATGTGACACGTTACCGGCAGGGCCTAGCCCTTCTCGCTGGTCCGGAGAAGTGGTCATATCGCTCCATCAAGTTCGTGAAGCGCAACCGCACCGGCGTCGCGGCGGCCTTGTTCTTCGCACTGCTGTTGGCATTCGTCTCCGTGTTCTCAACGACGATGTGGTTGCGAGAACAGGCCGCGCTCTCCGAAGCGGAGCGCAATCTGGCGGTCGCCCGTTCGACCACGGAAGCCATGAAAAGCATCGCCGTACAGCTCGAACCCGAACACGTCTTCGATCAGCTCCGCGATCATTTTTCTCCGGAATTCATGGATCCCCTGCTTGATTCGGGTCAGCCGCTTTCCTCCGAGAGAAGGGGTGCCGCAATTTCATCTGCGTCCGACTATCTCATGGAAACGATCTATCAGCCACTCATCATCGAAATCAGAAAGCTGATGGACAACGGGCAGTATGAATCGGCGATCGAACTGGCGACTGATTATTCACGTGTCGCATGGCAGGCGAACATCATCCCGGCATCGGACGCACTTCTGGACATACTTGAGGAAGCCGGCTTCAGATCGGGAGTGATGAATGAAGGACTTCGTCTGTCCCTGATCGATCGAAGAGCGAACAATTTCCTGAGTCAAGGGGACGTCGAAGGTGCCTATGAACTCAGGATGACGGAGATCGAAATGATTCGCGCAAGTCCGAATCAATCCGAGCTCAAGAGGAGACTCTGGTATCTGATGAACAATCAGGCACTGACTCTTGTTTCTCTCGGCCGATTGGAAGAGGCCCACTCCATGGCGATCGATTTGAAGGAGATTTCCATCCAGCTTGATGAAATCGGACTCATCGCGTGGAGCAGCTACACACTTTCGTCGATTCTTCATGAACGTGGCCTCTGGCAGGAGGCCTACGATGAGTCGCTTTCAGAGAATCCCAGCTGGCATGAAGCCGCACGGGACGGAAGCCTTGCCAGCCTCGACGAATACGCCTTTGAATTCATCCTGCACTTCGCGAACAGTGCGCGTCGAAGCGGCCATCCAGAGGAAGCGCTCGTCGCCTACGACGCACTCTGCGTCGTGTTCTCCGAGACACATCGGGGCGCCCTGTCGCCTTTGTTGTCCCAGTTTGATCTTTGCCAGATCGCCGAAGAGCTTCGAACCGAGCTCGCCGTTGAATCGAAGGATTCCCGGCAGAACGGCTGAAAATCCTGTCGGTGAGGCGTGAATTCTCCCGATGAAGCCTCTGTGAGCGTCACTCTTCCAAATCCACTCGACGGCATCCACCACGGTGATTGCCTCGATCTTCTGAAGCGACTCCCATCCGAATCGGTGGACCTCGCCTACATGGACCCGCCCTTCGCCACCGGGCGCAAGCTTGTCGGTCGAGATGGTCTCGCTTTCGACGACCAGTGGCCCACCATCGAGGCCTGGATGGAGTTCATCACGCCCCGGATCCGTTCCGTGCTGGCGTCGCTCACCAAGACCGGTTCGATTCTGGTGCACTGCGACTGGCGGACGTCGCATCATGTCCGCTTTCTTCTCGACGATCTCCTTGGTCCGGAGTGCTTTCAGAATCAACTTGTCTGGGGATACGGGCTCGGCGGCTCGAGCCCCAAACGATTCGCACGAAAGCATGACGACATCATCTGGTACAGCGCCCGACCGGATGCCTGGTATTTCGATCCGCCCATGGTGCCTGCAACCTCGAATCGAATGCGTGGTCGATTGAAGAAGGCCACCGACATTCTCGATGTCCCGGCTCTGAACAACATGGCCAAGGAGCGCAACGGATGGCCCACTCAGAAGCCGTTGGCGCTTCTCGAGATTCTGGTACGAGCGTGCGCTCCGGTCGGCGGCCTGGTGCTCGATCCGATGTGCGGCAGCGGAACCACGATGGTGGCCGCCCGCAACACCGAGCGCAGATGTCTGGGATTCGANCGATGTCCNGATGCGGTNANACTNGCGNGGGAACGTCTNGAGNCTCTGGAGTCTCAGCGTTNCGAATCATCCNCCGTTCGNCGGTAGAAANCCGCGATGTATTCNTACCATNGNCGTGTCACCGGGANCGGNATCCTCACTCCNACAGGTGANCCNCCGGGTCCACCCGACACCATCATCGTCGTACCCACTGGAACGTCCCGCTCTCCAAGATCGTTNTTCGAGAAGACCACGTAGTTGGCNCCGATGTCCTGCGCCGTCTNCATCGCGTCTTCCGCGGACAGATNCTCGTAGGTGAGAACTCNGGATTCCCCGATCTTNCGAGCGNTCTNCGGAGCGNTTTCGACNAGATGGGCGTGNGACGTNCGATCGAACCTNTCNCCTTCATAGTTCTGTGTGAAGGCATTGCATCCCGNNAGGAGTGCNGTGNTNATCAGGGCNNCGATNATGGCGNCNGCGGCGGTGGCGTTCGGTCNTTNNTTCATGTGGCACCTNTCNTTCANAGNGTACCGAAAAAGACCGTNCNGTGGTTCTTCAGTTNGCTCTGTAGATNGACTCTATCGAAGCTTGTCGATCNAGGTCCGTCCANANCGTTCCACATTCGCANCANGACCTCGCACTGATCCCACGTCCNCGGTAGGTGGGGGATCCGGTCAGTTTCTGNCCGCAGTCNCCGCATCGATCGAGTGANAGCAGCACGTCTCNCACTCTCNTCTTTCGNTCCACGANAATCGCGATGACGGTCATGNTGCTCCAGGCGAGAGCGAAGATCAATGCGATCTTCGCCTGGCTTCGAAATCCGGAATCGACCGTGCAGACGAATGAGATGGTGTAGCTCACCACGCTGATGAGGATGAGCGACTTGACGATGGACGAAGACGCATACCCCCTGCGAAGCATGCTTCCGTAGAACTTCTTTTCGTTCTTCTCGAATTCAATGTCTGACGTGATCGGCATGTCAGCCGAATCGGCGGGAAACCGCACTGAGTTGAGCGAAGATGGGATGAAAATGGAAATATGACTCCCAGAACCTCCGACCCATGATTCGTCGGTCGGTTATCCGGACACCGTTTCCACGCAGGAACTCAACGGCGGTCGAGAAAGAGCCTGAGCACGTAGAAGAACACCAGCATCACCGACGAGAACAATGCAAGGCTGGCGGCGACATGCTGATCCGTGCGGTAGCGATAGAGAATGTTCGAGGTCTCGTACAGCAGATATCCCAGGCCGAGAACGATCATCAATGCACTGAACCAGCCACCCATCTGCCAACCGAAGATCATTCCCAGGATGATCGCGATGAACGCCGCGCCCGAGCACAACATCAGGCCCCAGCCCATGAATGAGAAGTCCTTCTTGGTGATCAGCACGAAGAGGGTGGTCAGGCCGCAGAGCACCACCGTCACCGAGCCCGCGGCTCCGATGGTGTCGATGCCACCACCGTAATGGACCGCCACGTAGAGCAGGGGCAGGAAGATGATCGATTGCGCGATGATGAAGACACCCAGTCCTGCGTATTGGAGTGCAGGGCTCGCACCGTTCATCGCCCACCGATTGGCGAACCAGCTCGCACCGATGAACAGAACGAAGACGATGAGCATTCCACTGCCACCAACGAGCGATGGACCGATTCGATCGGCGACTCCCGAACTGAACAATGCCGTCTCGATCAGCGTGAACACGAGAATCGCACCGAACAGGTGCAGATATGTTCTCTTGATGAAACTCAAACGCTCATTGGTACCAGCCTGCGCCGCGACCATTCCCTGGTATGGCATGTTCATCTGTGTCATTTTCGAGTTCTTTCTTTCTGGCTTACGAAGTTCGTGCGGGCACTGAGTTCGCAGCACCGGTTTCGGTCTGATTTCTTCGGAAGTCATCGTAGGCCGTTGCAATCTTTTCATCCGAAAGCGCGAGAATCGAAGCGGCAAGGAGAGCGGCGTTGATCGCCCCGGATTTTCCGATGGCAAGTGTTCCGACGGGGATGCCCTTCGGCATTTGAACCATCGCATAAAGCGCATCAAGTCCATCCAGCGCCCCACCACCAAGGGGCACTGCCAACACGGGAAGAGCGGTCTTCGCGGCAGTCACCCCGGCGAGATGTGCGGCCATGCCTGCTCCGGCGATGATGACTTTCATCCCACGTTCACGGGCATCTCCGACCCATTCCTCGAGAAGATCGGGTGTGCGATGCGCGGAAATCACCCTGGCTTCATTCGAGATTCCGAGTGAGTCCAGAGTCTTGTTCGCATGTTCCATCGTTGCCCAGTCACTCTGGGAGCCCATCACCACGCCGACGAGAGGTGTATCGCTGTGCGTCATTCGTTCTTTATCTTTCGCGTTTTCGTGTCTTCTTTCAGAAAGCCACCCTGTGGGCTTCCTCACGTGTCGCATGATATTCGATTCGGAATGAGACAACCGTGAAATCCGGGGGGAGTGGATCTCACGGTCGCCAGGGGGATCATCGTCATCGAGGCTTTGATGCCCCGGCTCGACGTGTTGTCAGTCGTCTTCGCCTTCGTTCAATTTTGGGTGCCCCGTTGCTATCCCCCGCGGGATAAAAAAAAGAGAGATGAAGAAAATTAGGAGCGCAGCACGCTGCGCACCCTTGATACGTCCTCTTTCATCAGCAGTTCGCGACCAGGCCCAAAAATCTCAATTTTCCCCCGGGGGCCGTCATTCCCCCTCTCGGGTTCACCCGCCGTTTGGAATGCCCGATCCGGGGTCCTGATTGCCATCATCCGGGAAGATCGCACCGTCGAATTGCGGGTCGATGGGCTCTCCCGGCAGGCCTGCTGGGGGCAGTTCACCGTCGAAAGCGGGAGTTGGCGTGCCGCCGCATCCGGTGAGCGTCAGAATGAGCAGAGGAAAGCACGTCAGTGCGGTTCGCTTGGTCGTTTTCATCGTGGTGACTCCTTGGCTGCGCATGATGATCGTTTCATCCTGAAAACGCCAGCCTCGAACCACCCATTGCCCGCTATCGTGTCTTCATGATGAATCCACCACTTTCGTTCTCTCGACTTTCCGCACGCTTCTTCGGAATCCTTCTCCTGACCGCCACGACCTCGATTTCCGTGGCTCAGGAGATGCCAAGTGACTCTTCGCCGGATCCCACATCCGTGAAGACCTTGATTCCCAAGATCTCCTTTGAGAGAGCCTGGCCGGGAGTCAAGACGATGCGTCCGGTTCAGATCGTGGCTCGCCCGGATCGCGATGATCTCCTGTACGTCGTCGAACAGCTGGGACGCATTCGAACCGTCGACGGAAGCGATCTGACCAGTGATGCCTCCGACATGGTGCTCGACATCAGAGATCGTGTGAACGCACGCAGCAATGAAGAGGGACTTCTTTCGGTCGCGTTCCATCCGGATTTCGCAGAGAACAACCAGGTCTACTGCTACTACACCGCGGTGAAGCCTCGAAGGGCCGTCCTCTCCCGCTTCTCGATGGACGAAGCCCGCGAGAAGATCCTGCCTCAGACCGAGGAAGTGATCCTTGAAGTCGAGGAGCCCTACTGGAATCACAATGGGGGCACCGTGGCGTTCGGACCCGATGGCATGTTGTATCTCGCGATCGGAGACGGCGGGGCGGCGAATGATCCCCATGGGTATGGACAGGATCTCTCGACGTTGTTGGCGAAGGTGATCCGGATCGATGTGAGTGGTTCGGGCAAGATCGCCTACACCGTGCCCGCGGACAACCCATTCGTCGGTGTCGAAGACGTGCGACCCGAGATCTGGGCATACGGATTACGCAACGTCTGGCGCATGAGTTTCGACCGTGAAAACGGAGATCTCTGGGCCGGTGACGTCGGTCAGAACAAGTGGGAGGAGATCGACATCGTGGTGAAGGGCGGCAACTACGGCTGGAACAAGCGAGAGGGTGCGCACCCCTTCGGACGTCAGCGACGTGGTTCAGAGCCTGAGGAGAACGCCGATGATGCCATGATCGACCCGGTCGCCGAATACAGTCATCGGGAAGGCCTCTCCGTCACCGGCGGAAACGTCTACCGCGGCAAGGAATATCCTCAACTCGATGGCGTGTATCTCTATGCCGACTACGCCTTTGGGACGGTCTGGGGAATCCGGCGTGATGGTGACAGCTTCATCGGCCCCGTCGAAGTGATGCGAAAACCCGGTTCATTGATCTCGAGTTTCGGGGAAGCCAACGATGGGACCACTTATGCGGTCACCTTCGAGCAGAGCGAGCAGGGGCCTGGTGCGATCTGGAAGATCGTCGCTCGCTGAGTCAACGCCCGCCGTTGGTCACGTTCTTTCTGGGTGGTGTCCGCTCGAACTGCACTCGAGGTTCCTCGCCGGGGGTGGTCGAGTTCCGCTCTCCGATGTAGGTGAACTCGAGCACGTTCAGAATTCGAAGTGCTGCGTAGTTCGAGCGTGGGGGTGTCGCGATGAGTTTTTCTCTTCCCGACTCCTCGAGCTTTCTCATCGCCTCCGCGACGAGTCTGACGCCAAGGTCGTTGCCCCGATGCTTTGGATCGAGCCAGACGAACAATCGGGGTTCATCATTCTGAAACGGATCGTCTCCGACGATCGCTCCGAAGAGGTCGTCCATGACTCGTATGCGCCAGAGCTTCTGGCCTCTGGCGATCGCTTCGTTCATGACCTTCTCGATCGAACCCACGTTTCCGGGAGCGATGTGTCCTGAAGCATTGAGGCCTTCGGGATCGGAGGAAAGCTTTTCCGCCACGACTCTGCAGTCGGCGCTGGTGATGGCGTAGAGCTCAGGTTTCTGGATGTTCGTATCGTCCATGATGTCATCCTCCTTCAATTCTTTGATTCGACCGGGATCTTGAATGGTGATGCGGGGAGACCCGCTGAATTCATGACGTTCGCACGGACCGGATTGTCCTGCCAGCCGTAGCTGACAATACGTGGAACCGGCACTTCATTCGAGAACAGTTCGACCCGGTTCAGACTTCCGATGAATCGGGCTTTCGCCCAGTGGAACACCCCGTCATCACCCGCCAGGGCGAATCCTTCGGTGACCCGCCAATCCCCGGCAAACGGAGGTGATTCGCGAACCCGGTCGGGTGTGGGAACCAACAGCCCTCCTTCCGCATGGTCGAAGGTGACGATGACCTTGTTTCCATCCGCCACCGCCTTCAAGGCGATCGGACCGCTCGGAGTGAAGGATTCCTTGCCGTAGACATCATGCAGAGCCCACCATCCGAGGCGCTCTCCCACGGGTTTCTTCCTACGAGGATGGATGTCGTTCGCCTCTCCGATGTCGACCGTGACGGCGAGGCCGGTGCCCTCGACGGTCTTGAAGGCATGAAGTTGTGCATCACGCAGATGGGCCCATCCGCCTTGGTCGGGGTCATCGGACACTTTCTTGTAGGCGGCCAGTTGGACGATTCCGAAAGCCAGGTGAGCGCCGAAATCCTCTCGCCATGATTCGATCAGCAGGGGCAGCAGTGCACGATATTCCTCGGCCTCGTGTTCATTGGATTCGCCCTGATACCAGATCGCACCCCGCGCGCCGTAGGGAACGAACGGAGCGATCATCGCATCATGCAGGGTTCCCGGTGACTGTGGGGTCATGCCGGGTTTTTTCATCGACTCTTCGTCGAGGTTCGTGGTGAGAGTGCTCGCCACGCCCGTCTTCCAGCGCCATGTCCCGTGCAGGTCCATGCTCATCACCTCTCGGTCAGCCCAGTCTTTGATGTCCTCGCTTTTGATTGTGAACATCATGGATGGCCCGGTGAATCCCCCGGCACCATGCGGATCCATGACACAGACCGCGATCGTCACGCTGCCTCTGCCGATCGTTTCGGGATCGATCTCGTAGGTGCGGATGGTGTCGTGAAGATTCGTGGAACTGCCGACCAGAACTCCATTGACGTAGGTTCGATCCGAGTCGTCGATTCGCCCCAGTTCGAGCAGAAGCCTCTTGTCTCGCCAGGATCGAGGGATTTCAACCGTCTTTCTGAACCAGACGGTGCCATCGAAATCAACCATCTCGGGTTCGGCGTTCTCCCATTCGCCCGGGAGTTCCATGGTGCTCCAGTCGTCATCATCGAATTCCGGAGTCATCCATCCACCCTTCTCTCCGGGGTCGATGTCCATGATCTGCGCCCAGTAGCTCGTGGCCTTGCGCTCCCGTCGTCGAGAGATCGCGTCGCGTCGCAGCGTGAGCTCGGCGTCACTGATCGTTTCGTAGGCGTCGATCTCATTCTGAAGTGCGATGGTTCTCTCGGAAAACATCGGATGCGCCGCGAGGTCGGCCCGTTCGATCCACGGTTCGATCCGGGTGCCGCCCCAGTTGGTCGAGATCAGACCGATCGGAACGTCGAGTTCATTTCTCAATGTCTCACCGAAGAAGAAGCCGACCGCCGACCAGTTGCCGATG
>NYVB01000041.1 GCA_002684315.1 Planctomycetaceae bacterium
TGGCTGAAGCCATCTTCAAGTCCGGACTCCGCCAGGTCGCGGCAGGAGCAGATCCAAATGCACTGGTCCGCGGACTCCGCAAGGGTGTCGAAGCCGTGGTCGATGAGATCCAGAAGATGTCATGCCCGGTCTCGGACGTCACCGGTGGCATCGCAGCGGTCGCTTCGATCTCCGCGAACAACGACCGTGAGATCGGCAAGATCATGGCCGAAGCCTTCAACAAGGTCGGCAAGGACGGCGTCATCACGGTTGAAGAGGGCAAGAGCCTCGAGACCGACATCGACGTCGTTGAAGGCATGCAGTTCGACCGAGGCTTCCTCAGCCCGAACTTCGTGACCGACCCCGAGAACATGAAGACTGAATTCGAGAAGGCATTGATCCTCATCCACGAGGACAAGATCGATGGCATCACGAAGCTGGTCCCCTTCCTCGAGAAGGTCATGGAAGCCAAGAAGCCCCTGGTCATCATCGCGGAGGACATCACCGGTGAAGCCCTTTCGACCCTGGTCATCAACAAGCTGCGTGGCGTCCTCAACGTCTGTGCCATCAAGGCACCAGGCTACGGCGATCGACGCAAGGCGATGCTCGAAGACCTTGCGACCCTGACCGGTGGTGAAGCCATCATGAAGGACCTCGGCATCGAGATCGATCAGATCCAGCTGTCCCAGCTTGGCCAGGCCAAGAAGATCGAGATCACCTCCGATTCGACCACGATCATCGAAGGCGCGGGTTCGACTGCGGCCCTTCAGGATCGCATCGGACAGATTCGTGCCGAGATCGCCCGGACCGACAGTGATTACGACCGAGAGAAGCTTCAGGAGCGACTGGCGAAACTCGCCGGCGGCGTGGCCCAGGTCAACGTCGGCGCCGGTTCGGAAGCGGAACTCAAGGAAAAGAAGGCCCGCGTCGAAGACGCCCTTCATGCCACACGAGCCGCCGTCGCCGAAGGCGTCGTCCCCGGTGGTGGCGTGAGCTTCATTCGTGCGATCCCCGCACTCGACAAGGCTCGCAAGAGCGCCAAGGGTGATGAGAAGTTCGGCGTCGATCTTCTGGTGGAAGCCCTCGCGGTTCCACTCCGATCAATCGCCGACAATGCCGGCGAACGCGGCACCGTCGTCGTGGCAAAGGTCGCGGAGATGTCAGGCACCGAAGGCTTCAACGCCCTCACGCTTGAATACGGTGATCTGCTCGAGCAAGGCGTGATCACACCGGCCAAGGTCGATCGTTCCGCACTGCAGAATGCAGCGTCGGTCGCATCGCTCCTGCTCACCACCGACTGCGCCATCACTGAAGTCCCCCAGGAAGAAACCGAAGAACCACATGACCATGACCATGGCATGGGTGGCATGGGTGGCATGGGTGGCATGGGCGGCGTGGGCGGCATGGGCGGCATGGGTGGCATGGGCGGCATGCCCGGCATGGGCGGCATGGGCTTCTGAGCCGACCGCCCCGCATCACACGTACGACTTTCAGACCAAGCACAACCGCGTTTCCACGCGACGATCGAACTGGAGAACACATCATGGCAGTCCGTCCCCTCGAGGATCGAATCCTCATCAAGCCGCTCGAAGCCGAGACCAAGACCGCGTCCGGGATCTTCCTCCCGGAGAGCGCCAAGGAGAAGCCCATGCAGGGCAAGGTCGTGTCCCTCGGACCCGGCAAGCTCCTCGACAACGGCGAGCGCGTGANGCCCGGCGTCAAGAAGGGCGACACCGTCGTCTACGGCAAGTACTCCGGNACCGAGGTGGAGATCAAGAACGCCACCCATCTCATCGTTCGTGAAAGCGAACTCCTCGGCGTGATCGAGGGCTGAGGACCGGTCGCATCCGTCCTGCGGATGTGATCCCCGAAGCCGACTCCACTCCACACCAACGATTCCACGGGAAGCACCCCGATGACCACCAAGCAGATGAAGTTCGACATCTCCGCCCAGGCGGAGTTCAAGAAGGGCGTCGACAAGCTCGCGTCCGCGGTCGCCGTCACCATGGGCCCCAGCGGCCACAACGTGGTGATGGAGAAGTCCTACGGCGGCCCTTCGGTCACCAAGGACGGCGTGAGCGTCGCCAAGGAGATCGATCTCCCCGGCCCGTTCGAGAACATGGGCGCCAAGATGGTCCAGCAGGTCGCGAAGAAGACCGCCGACGTCGCGGGTGACGGCACCACCGCCGCCACCGTGCTCGCCGCGGCGATCTACGATCGCGGNCTCCGCACCGTCGCCTCCGGCGCGAACGCGGTCGCCGTCCAGCGGGGCATCAACGCCGCCGCCTCGATCGCCTGCGACGCCATCAACGACTTCGCCTCGAAGTGCAAGGGCAAGTCCGACCTCCAGAAGATCGCGACCGTCAGTGCGAACCACGACGCCGAGATCGGCGCCCTGATCGCGGANGCGATCGACAAGGTCGGCGCCGAAGGCGTGGTCGAGATCGAGGAAGGCAAGACCGCCGACACCACGCTCGACTACGTCGAGGGCATGAACTTCGACAAGGGCTACCTGAGCCCCTACTTCATGACCGATCCCAAGCGGGCCGAGGCGATCATCGAGAAGCCGATGATCCTGATCCACGAGAAGAAGATCTCGAACCTCGCGGACCTGCTGCCCCTCCTCAACAAGATCGCCGGTGCGGGCAAGCCGCTCCTCATCATCGCCGAGGACGTCGACAACGAGGCCCTCGCGGCCCTCGTCGTGAACCGACTCCGCGGCGTGCTCGAAGTCTGTGCCGTNAAGGCCCCCGGCTTCGGTGATCGCCGCAAGGCGATGCTCGGCGACATCGCGACCCTGACCGGAGGCACCTTCTTCAGCGAGGACCTCGGCCGCAGCCTCGAGGACATCGAGCTCGCCGAACTCGGCACCGCCCGAAAGGTCGTCGTCACCAAGGACGACACCACCCTCATCGAGGGTGCCGGGAAGAAGAAGGACATCACGAGCCGGGCCTCGCAGATCTCGGCCCAGTACGAGCGGTCCACCAGCGACTACGACCGCGAGAAGCTCCAGGAGCGACTCGCGAAGCTCACNGGTGGCGTGGCCATCCTCTCGGTCGGTGGTGCCACCGAACTCGAGATGAAGGAGCGGAAGGATCGCGTCGACGACGCCCTTTCCGCGACTCGCGCCGCAGCCAAGGAGGGATACGTCCCCGGTGGCGGCGTCGCCTTCCTNCGAGCGATCTCCGCGATCGAGGACAACCGTCGCAAGGGCAAGGGTGACGAGCGATTCGGCTTCGACATCCTCGCCGAGGCCCTCGAAGCACCTTCCTTCCGCATCGCCTCGAACGCGGGCGTGGACGGCGACCTCGTGGTCTCCAAGATCCGCGACGGCAAGGGCGGTCANGGCTTCAACGCNTCCAGCGGGAAGTACGAGGACCTCGTGAAGGCCGGGATCATCGATCCCGCCATGGTCGCCACCACCGCGCTCTCCAACGCGGCGAGCGTCGCGGGGCTCATGCTGACCACGGACGTCGCCCTCACCGAACTGAAGGACGACACCGCACCCGTCGAGGGGGCGATCAGCTGATCCTTCGTCCGCACGCGACGCGGGGAGGGTCCGGTCCTTCGACCGGCTCTCCCCGCGTTCTTGAATCAACNATCTCCGGGAAACGATCCGGATGAGCACCACCCGCTGNTATTACGAAGTCCTCTCCGTGGAGCGAAGCGCTTCCGGTGACGAGATCAAGCGGTCGTATCGTCGGCTCGCGATGAAGTTCCATCCGGACCGCAATCCGGGGGACGAGGAGGCCGAGAAGTCGTTCAAGGAATGCGCCGAGGCGTACGAGGTCCTTTCGGACCCCGATCGTCGGGGCCGCTACGACCAGTTCGGCCACGAGGGGCTGCGAAGCACCCCCGGCCACGACTTCAACCGGATGAATCCGGACGACATCTTCTCGATGTTCAACGACATCTTCGGAGGTGGCGGCGGTGGTCGGGGTCGCGCCCGNCGCGGCCCGGTCCGAGGCTACGACCTCGAGACCCAGATCGAGATCGAACTCGAAGAGGTCCTCGAAGGCACCACCCGCGAAGTCGAATTTCGACGACTGGACGTCTGCGAGACCTGCGAAGGCAACGGCGCCAAGCCCGGCACGCGACCGGTCAAGTGCCCGACCTGCGAGGGCGTCGGCAAGGTCGAACAGGCGGGCCTCGGCGGCATGTTCCGCATGGTGGTGGCCTGTCCGAACTGTCGNGGTCGCGGCGAAGTCGTGACCGATCACTGCGGCGACTGCCGCGGCGCCGGACGGATCTCGGTCAAGCGGACCCTCGAGGTCCGGGTGCCCGCCGGCATCTCCCACGGCCAGGTGATCCGCGTCCAGGGCGAGGGGGAACCACCCCGACCCGAGGATCTTCCCGAAGGAAACGGCCCCCGGGGCGACCTCCACGTGGTGGTGGGCGTCGAGGAACACGATCGATTCCAGCGGGACGGAAACGACCTCGTCACCGTCGTGCCGGTCGCGTTCGCCCAGGCGGCGCTCGGTGCGACCCTCGAGGTGCCNCTGCTGGAGGGCGGCCTCGTGGAACTCGAGATCGAGGCGGGCACCCAGCACGGCGAGATCCACCGGATCCCCGGCCATGGATGTCCGCGACTCCGAGGCGGCGACCGCGGCGAACTCGTGACCGTCCTGCAGCTCGTCGTCCCGAGAAAGCTCAACGAGGATCAGCGNAACCTCCTCTCGAAGTACGCTGAGACCGAGGAACTCGAGATCAACGACGCGGAACCGAGTCTCTGGACGAGAATCAAGGACTCCTTCTCCTGAGTTTCGAAGGTGGGCGGGACTTCCGAACCCCACCGCCCGATCATCCGAATGGCCCGACATGACGACCGAACCTGACACCACGCTCGAACCCGACAACGACAACGAAGGCGCCGACGCGACCGATCCCGTCGAGCACGAGGCCATCCTCGTGGAGCTCGGGATCGCCGACGAGACGATCGACGCGACGCCGGAAGAGGTCGTCGCGCTGGTCGCGCGGCTCGCCGCCCAGGCGACCGCCGCCGAGGAAGGCCGGATGCGGGCCCTCGCCGACTTCCGGAACTTCCAACGACGGTCGATCGAGAACGAAGGCCGGGCCCGGAAGGAAGGACTCTCCGGCGTGGTCCGGTCGCTCCTCCCCGCCCTCGATCATTTCGACCTCGCCCTGCAGTCCGTCGGTGCCAGCGCCACGATCGACCAGGTCGTGACCGGCGTCGGCATGGTCCGGGGTGAGATCGTGCGAGCGCTCGAATCGAACGGCGTGACCATCATCACCGCCGATCCCGGAACCGCGTTCGAACCCGGGCAGCACGAAGCGGTCGGCGTGAAGCCCTTCGAGACCGGCGACGAGGCCCACGAGGTCGGAAGCGTCGCGATCTGCGTCTCACCGGGATACGCCATGGGTGACGTCGTCCTNCGACCCGCCAAGGTGATGCTCGTCGCGGAACCCCCGACGGCCTGAGGCCGAGCTGCACCATGCCGACCTACGACTACGTCTGTGACGCCTGCGGGCATGCCTTCGAGCTCTTCCAGTCGATCACCGCCGATCCTGAGAAGACCTGTCCCGAGTGTCGGAAGCGAAAGCTTCGGCGACTGATCGGCATGGGTGCCGCGATCCTCGTCGGCGGTTCCGGCGCCGCCCCCCCCGCATCCGAGTCCGAATCCTCGAACCGCGCGTCGAGCGACTCCGAGACCTCGAAGACCGACGCCGCTTCGGACGGCGGCGATTCCACGACGACGTCCAAGGANGNCGCGTCCGCCGATCCCCCCGAGAAGAAGATCTCCGGCTCCACCTCGACGCCCACCCACGAGGCCCGCGAAGGTCGAGGCGTCGGAAACCTGGTCGATGCGGCCCGCCGGCAGCGGAAGGCCGACCAAAAGCAGAAGACCGGCGGCGGCGACGCCGCCAAGCCCGCCAAGACCACGAAGAAGGCGGTCACCAAGAAGAAGACCGCCGCTTCCAAGCCGAAATCCGCGAAAACCCCCACCGCTCGCAAGAAGAAGTGACCGACCGCCCTGCCGGAAGCAGG
Source organism: Planctomycetaceae bacterium (assembly GCA_002684315.1). The sequence goes on from NYVB01000041.1 coordinate 5,987, forward strand.
GCCCTTCTTCGGACGAGCGCACGACCCTGCCGGTAGCATCCCNACATGCCATCACGCTTTTCCGGGCGGATTCTCGCCCACCTGACCCACGACAACTACCGCCCCGCCCCNGTCAGCGAGATCGAACGCCGGATGCAGATCCCCGGCGAGGACGCCGACATCTTCGAGCAGGCGGTCGATCTCCTCGTCGACCAGGGCCGCGTCGAAGTCGGCAGCGACGAGAACGTCCGGCTGCCCGCGTACGGTGACGAGGTCGAGGGCACCATCAAGGTNCATCCCAAGGGGTTCGCGTTCGTCCGACCCGAACACCCCCACCGCGAAGGGGATCTCTTCATCCCCCGCGGCGACAACAGCGATGCCATCTCGGGCGACCGCGTCCGATGCCGCGTGCTCCGGCGCGGTGAATCGCGTCGCGAACGCGGACGCGGCGCCGTGAAGTCGAAGGCTCCTGCGGGCGAAGCCCTGCGAAAGTCGGTTGCGGGACGCGTGGTCGAGATCCTCGAACGCGGNCGGACGCGGTTCGCCGGCACCCTCGTCAAGCGAGGNCGGAGCTGGTTCATCGANCCCGACGGCCGCATGCTGCANGCCCCCGTACTCGTACGTGATCCGCACGCGAAGAACGCGAAGGCGGATGACAAGGTCGTCTTCGAACTNGTGATCCATCCCGACGAGTTCACCGTCGGCGAAGCGGCGATCACCGAAGTGCTCGGCGTCTCCGGCGAGCCCGACGTCGAGACCCGCGCGGTGATCGAGAGCTACGGACTNCGAGAAGGATTCTCCGACGCGCTGCTCGACGAGGCCCGTGCCGCAGCCGCCTCCTTCGAACACGACGCGGCGGATCCCGAGATCGACCGCGAGGATCTCACCGGGCGACTCGTCTTCACGATCGATCCCCCGGACGCGAAGGACTTCGACGACGCGATCTCCATCGAGTTCGACGAGGCGACCGGGGAATGGGAACTCGGCGTCCACATCGCGGACGTCGCGAGCTTCGTCGAAGCGGAAAGCGAGATCGATCTCGAGGCGCAGCGGCGGGGNACCAGCGTGTACCTCCCGCGNCGGGTGCTCCCGATGATTCCGGAGACGCTTTCCAACGGCGTCTGCTCGCTCCAGGAGGGCGTCCCCCGTTTCACGAAGAGCGCCTTCATCACCCTCGATTCCCGCGGGCGGGTCCTCGACACNAGACTCGCACGGACCCTGATCCGCTCCCGCAAGCGACTCACCTATCTCGAAGCNCAGGCCCTGATCGACGGTGATCAGAAGGAGGCCCGCCGGCACTCGAAGTCGGACCCCGTCTACGAGAACGATCTGCTCGACGCCCTCCGCCTCGCGGATCGGCTCGCGAAGACCATTCGCGGACGCCGACTCCGTGCCGGCATGCTGGTCCTCGGACTTCCGGAGTTCGAACTGGTCTTCGACGACGACGGACACGTCATCGACGCCCAGCCCGAAGACGATGCGTTCACCCACACCATCATCGAGATGTTCATGGTGGAGGCCAACGAGGCGGTGGCGCGGGTCTTCTCCGACCTGAACCTGCCCCTGCTCCGCCGGGTCCATCCCGAGCCCACGTTCCACGACATCGAGGACCTCCGCGAACACGCCCGGGCGATCGGCTTCAACCTGCCCGAGGAACCGGACCGCACCGACATCAAGTCGCTGCTCGACGCGACCCGGTCCAGCCCGACCTCCCGCGGCATCCACTTCGCCGTCCTCCGCACGCTCACCAAGGCGACCTACTCCCCCGCGATCATCGGNCACTTCGCGCTCGCGAGCGATCACTACGCCCACTTCACCAGCCCGATCCGGCGGTATCCCGACCTGACGGTGCACCGTGCGATCGACGCGTACCTCGANCACACCGAGAACGGACGCAAGGCGGGTGGCGGCAAGGCCCGCGGAAGACTCCGGTCGATCCTCGAAGGCGACTCGCGGGTCGTCGACGAAGGCAAGCTGCTCGAGATCGGAATGCACTGCTCCGAGATGGAGGTCGCNGCGGCGAGCGCCGAACGCGATCTGCGGACCTTCCTGGTCATCCAGTTCCTCGAGGAGAAGCATCTCGGCGACGAACTGCCCGGCGTGGTCACCAACATCCGCCCGAACGGCGGCCTCTTCGTGAGCCTCGATCGCTACCTCGTCGACGGCATGGCCAGTCTCTCCTCCCCGGGGGACGATCGCGGTCGGGAGGAACGCTGGTCGCACGATCGACGCACCGGCCGGTTGATCGCGACCCGGAGCGGCGCCAGCATCGCCCTCGGCGATCAGGTCACGGTCCGGATCCTGCGAGCGGATCCCGCCGCCCGCGAGCTGGACCTCGTCGTGGTGCGATTCGTCGAACGTGCCCCGGTGGTGGCGGACGCACCCGCCGCAGGCCAGGGACGGAAGAATCGGGAGTTCACTGGTCGAGGCACCCGCGGCACCGAAGATGGCTGGACGAAGGGCCGGAATCGGAAGGGCGGCAAGGGCAAGGGACGCGGNCGTCGCGGTCGACGCGGCTGATCCCATCTCGTTCGTCGCCGTGTTCGTCGCCTCCGCGGCGAAGCGGCCTCGCCCCTCAGAACGACTCGAGCAACGCGTGTTCCGCGGTGGTCAGCCAGGTTTCCCCNGTCTGCTCGGCGTGACGGATCTTCCCGCGGAGCGTCTCCGCCTCCTCGACCTCGTCCGCCGCAAGATTCGCGAGTACGAGTTCGATGCAGGAACTGACGTTGATGGTGGTGGCCGGCATGGTCGTCTCCTTCCGTTGANCGGGGTCGCAGGGTGCGTCCCCTCCCCCATCCGTAGGCCGCGTCGNCCACGATGTGACCGATGTCACAGATGTCACAGGAAAAAAAGCGCGTCTTCGCGATCGACTCCATCATCCGACTAGGCTCGTCGTCGGGGCCCGGAATCGACGCGTGCCTGCGACGAACGNCATCCCGAATCGACTGCCTCGATCTGTCAGACCCGGTCGATCTCGTCCATCTCATGCCTTTCATCCATCGCATGCATCGCATGCATCGCATGCATCGCATGCATCGCATCCATTTCATGGATCCACGAGCCCGGTCGAAGCTCGATACCGCACGCTCCTGTTCTTTCTCGCCGTCTTGCTGACGACGCTCGCAGATCCGCCACCGGTCAACGCCTCGCCGTCTTCCTCGAGTGACCGAGTCGAGACGGCGCCGGCGGTGCCTGCGATCCGGATCGCCGAGATCTCCACCACCATCCATCCACCGCTCGACGCCGATCCCGCGGATCGGTTCGGGGTCGCGGTGGCGATCGATCCCGATCAGGTCTTCGTCGGCAACGACGGGCGCCGAGACGGACCGCCCGCCGCCGGCATGGTGACGATCCACGAACGCGACGAGGACGGATACCGGGAGACCGCCCGACTGCAGTCCCCCCGATCCCGGCCAGGCGATGAGTTCGGCGCGGATCTCGCCATCGACGACACCCTGCTCGTCGTCGGTGCGCCGGGCATGGACGACGAACGGGGCGGCGCATGGGTCTTCCGATCACGGAATGGAGGATGGACCGTGATCGGCCGCGTGACGCCCGCCGCGCCGAACGTCGGAGACCGATTTGGGGAGGCGGTGGCGATCGCCGACGATCTCATCGTGCTGGGTGGGCCGAGCGCGGACGTGAACGGCGTGCTCGATCGAGGCCGGGTGGCGTGCTTCCGGGTCGTCCAGGATCGGATCGGACCGGCGATCGAACTGGAACCCGCCATCGCGATGACCGGACTCCGGTTCGGAAGCGCCGTCGCGATCGCGGACGTCATCGTGGTGGGCGCCCCGGGATTCGATGTTCCGATCCCACCGCCGGCGACCGGCGTCGTGGATCGAGCCGGTGGCGCCTTCCGTTTCTCGACCGACCATCCGCACCGACGAGGCGGAGTCCTGCTGCGCCCGGATCCGGCTCGCCTCGACCGCGCCGGGCGTTCGATCGCGGTCCTTCGCGACCATCGCATCGTGGTCGCAGCCCCGCGGGCGACGTTCGGCGCGCCGCGAAGCGGCGTCATCACGGTCCACGATCGACCGCGCCGGGAATACGCGGCACCGATCGGTCCGGAGGCCGGCCTCGGAACCCGGATGGCGTCCGCCCCGACGATGCTGGCCGTCACCATTCCAGGCCGGCGGGATTCGACGGGNCGCGTGGATGCCGCGGTGCGAATCAACCGCATCGGGGATCGANCCATGCTTCCAACCCTCGATCTCGTCGGCCTCGGCATCGGCGGGAGCGTGCAACGCGTCGATTTCGACCCACCGGGACTCCGCCTCGCGATCGGCGTGATGCCGCCGGGCGACGGGCGACCCGCCGCCGGCGTGGTCCACNTCGTCGAGTTCGGACGGGCTCGCCCCTGAATCGACGCGACGTGATCCGATGGTCGCACCGCGAGCGGCGACATCATGATCGAGCCGGGGCGGCGTCGACCANCCCTCCTCGATTCAGAACGTCGCGAGCAATGTCGACTCGGCGGACGTGATCCAGTCTTCACCGGAAGCGANGGACTCGCGGATCGCGTCNCGGAGAAAGCGGGCGTCTTCGAGATCCCCCTCATCGAGGAAGATCCGGATCGCGTCGAGGAGTTCGGTGGTCGCCGTCGTCGTATCGTGCATGATCGATCCCCTGTAATCGATTTCGCGTCGCCGCCCCTTGTGGTGATATCGGCCCACCGACGCACTCGAATGAGCACGGAACCTCGATCGGGGTGATCACCCCATGCTCGACNTCCGGAGACGGCATCGCCGCCATCCTCCCGCCGGGAACGACCACCGACGTTCGGGCCACGTCGGTCGTGCGGCGTTTCTTCTCTTCGGAGAGGCGGTCGGATCGAGTCGTGCGTCACGTNCGCGACTGGAACGACGCCGTTCCCGATGACGTCGGTGGACCCGCGATCAGCGAACGACCTGCCCCGGTACCAGGCCGTCTTCGCCGCTCCCGGCTTCGGGACGATCGTCCGCATAGAAACGGTCGATCACCGCCGACCAGTCGTCGAGCGATTCCGCGGCGATGAACGCCTTCTTCACCGCCGCCGCTTCGGGGTGGATCGCCGCGAACTTGATCCCGAACTTCCGCATCTGGCGACTCGCGACCCGCTCGCCGTGGATCACGCTCGCGTATCGGAAATGATCCCGAAGCGTCCGACCCTGTTCCACGATCGACGGCGGCGTCGGCGTCCGACCCGCCATGAGCTCGCGGGCGTGGTGGAAGATCCATGGGTTGCCGATGCAGCCGCGAGCGACGGACACGCCGCTCACGCCGGTCAGTTCGATCATCGAGAAGATGTCCTCGACGGTCCACACGTCACCGGAGCCGAAGATGACGCGGTCGGGATTCCGATCGACCAGGTCCCGAAGGAACTCCCACCGGCCCGGGCCGACGTACCGCTGCTCGACCGTCCGACAGTGGACCGTCGCCCAGGCGTATCCGAGTTCGTAGGCGGCATCGAAGATCCGTTCGAAGTTGGCGGCCATCTCGGGCGTGTCGTCGAACGCCCGCCGCAGCTTCAAGGTGGTGACTCGGTCGCCGGCCGCGTCGCGCACCGCCCGGAGGATCTCGATGGCCGGCTCGGGATGCGCGAGGAAGTGACCACCCCGCGACCGCTTCTTGATCTTCTTGACCGGACACGCCAGATTGACGTCGATGACCTCGTAGCCCATCCCCCCGAGGATCTCGGTGCCGAGTCCCATCTCCTCGGGATCGGATCCCATGATCTGGCCGGCGATCGGATGGTCCTCGAGCCCCGCCGCGAGGTTGTCCTCGATCTCGCCCATCCCGCACTCGGACGCGATCAGGTCCGGATCCTCCTTGCGACGTCCCTTCCCCCCGTTCACCAGGGTGCGGTCGAGAAGCGCCTCGGTCACGCAGAACGGGCAGCCGTGGCGACGGGCGATGAGTCGCATCGCCCCGTCGGAATAGCCGGCGAGTCCGGCCTGGTAGAACGGCGCATCGAAACCCGGGACCGCTCCGGGAATCCGGGGGTCCAGCTCGTGCGTCGCGGCGATCTCGGTGATCGGCCGCGACAACGTGCGTTCGGGAACTCCATCTGGTCGCATGCCCACGCTCATGTCCCGATCCTAGCACCTCTCCGGTGGTCTCCCGGGTCGGAATGCGATCGACCGGGCTCCGCTACCATGCAACCGTGATGCAGGCTTTCATGCGAACCCAACCTCCCCCGGCGAGCCGGACCCCCGGTCGACATCGGCACGGTCCGATGCTTCTGGTGGCGTTGCTGACGATCGCGGTCGCCGGATGTGGCGGACGCCGGTACGAGCCTTCCCAGGCCGGTCGACCCTACCCCGAGGAGCTCGGGCAGGGCTCGGTGATCGCCGTGCAGGTCTTTCGCGATGCCGGTGACCTCATCATCGTCAACGCCTCGCCGCAGTCGTTCGAAGAGCTCGACGTCTGGGTGAACCGTCGCTACATGCTCCAGCTCGACAGCCTCGCCGCGGGCGAGACCAGACGAGTCTGGTTCGGTGACTTCTTCGATCANTGGGGCGAGACGCCGGTNGCCGGTGGATTCTTCCGGACCGAGGCACCGACCCCCTCGGTGATCGTCCAGCTGCAGATCGACGAGACCAGNCCCTTGCTGGGCACCGTGGCGATTCCCGACGAAGATCGATTCTGATCGAGTCTGATCGAGTCGTTGCNCGTCGCCCATCGGACCGCGAACCGCCGACCGTCGATCAGGACGCGGCCGGATCGCCGAACGCCGACGCCATCCAGGCCCGCACGCCATCCGGCGAGTCGACGATCGTCGCGATGACGCCGTCCGGCCGAACGAGGATCAACCGCCCCGTCCCACCCAACGCGTCCGTGCAGGTTCCNCCGGGGTCCTCCGCGTCACCACCCACGCCCAGACGACGGATGCCGAGCGTCAGGCCGCGCCCGTTCACACCGAAGGATCCGGGCAGCCCGGCCGGAATCACCGNCCCGATCACGAGCACCGTGGCCGCGGCCCCGCGAAGNAGANGATGCAGNGGCGTGGGACGACCGCNCACGAGCACCTCGAATTCGGGGAGCGGATCGCCGGACCGGAGGCCACCGACCCGCGTTCCGTCGGCGAGTCGATGCGATCGGTAGTCGATCGCATCCTCCGAGATCATCGCGCGGAAGCGGCGACGGACCGTCGCCGTCGACATCCCGAGATGAACGATCGAATTCCGGGCGGTTCGTGCGAGTCGATTGGTGAGCATGGTCATCCGCAGCATCCGGGCGGAATCCCGGATCACCTGATGTCCAACCGGATGACGTTCGTCGTGATAGGTGTCGAGCAGTNGGTCGCCGGCACCGCCCCGGAGGTGCACCGCGAGTTTCCACGCGAGATTCTGCGCGTCCTGCATCCCCGTGTTCATCCCCTGCCCGCCCGCGGGACTGTGCACGTGCGCGGCGTCCCCGGCGAACAGCATCCGGCCGTGACGATATCGCTCGATCTGGCGCTCGTTGATCCTGAAGTGACCGAGCCAGTGCGCCTCGGTCGCCGTCCACTCGAGCGTGGTTCGCGTGTCGAGCACGCGCTGGACGTCGGCGAGNGTCGGCTCCGACGCCTCCTCGTCGCAACGCCCGAGATCCGNGACGACCCGCCATCGGCCCGCNCCGACCGGAAACACCGCGACCACGCCTCCGCNATCGAGCTCGATCCTGATCTGCGATGGATCGGACGCCTGCTCGATCGCGACNTCGGCGATCAGCCAGCGATGGTCGAGCGTCGCGCCCGGGAACGGAAGATCGAGTGCCTTCCGGATCGTCGAGTGACCACCNTCACAGGCGAGAAGCCAGTCCGTCTCGACCGTCTCCACGCCCCGGGGGCCTTCGATGCGGACGGTCGCACCGGTGGTCGCGGGGACGAGACCGAGCAGGCGGGTGCCACGCTCCACCCGGACGTCGTGTTCCGCGAGCGNCTCGATCAGGAGCCGTTCCGTCGTCGACTGCGGGACGAGGACGCCGGTCGGAAAGGCGGTCTCGCCGATCCGCTCCTCGGTGAGGTCGATCGACGCGATCTCCCGCCCGTCACTCATGATCCGCGCCGATCGCATCGGAACATGATCCCGGAGGAANCGCTCGAACGGAACGAGTCCGTCGATCGACTTCAGGGTCCGACGCCAGACCACCAGCGCCTTCGACAGATCGGTGGGCCCGTCGTTCGAGTCGATGATCCGGGGGCGAAGACCGTGAGACGCGAGTTCAAGCGCCGCGGTCAGTCCGACCGGACCGGCTCCACACACGAGGATGGTCGAGTCNTGGTTCATCGTCCTGCACCAGGCCGCCGCGGATCACGGAATCATTCGACCCGCATCGGCTCGCGGATCTCCGCCCCGTCGATCTCGTTCAGGGAATCTCCGAGTTCGGTGCGGGCCGACGCCGCGAGCGCCGTCATCCGAGCGACGATCTCGGGATGCCGGTCGGCGACGTCGTTCAGTTCGCCCGGATCGTCGGCGAGATCGAAGAGGGCCGGTCCGATCTTCACGCCGTAGGTGTACTTCGCCGGTCGTCCGTTGTTNCCCGCGGGACGACCCTCCATCGATCGATAGGTGTGCGGGAAATGGAGCTTCCAGCGTCCCATCCGCATCGCCTGCAGTTCGCCCTTCCGGTACCAGAAGAAGAGNGCCTCGTGCGGCGCCGCCGCCCCGGACGNCCCCTGGAACTGGGGCAGGATGCTTCGGCCGTCGATCTTCCGNNCGGGCGGATCCGCGCCGGTCATCTCGACGATCGTCGGCAGGACGTCGATCGTCATGCACGGCGTCTCGCAGGTCGTTCCCGGCGGCACGACGGGTGGGTAGCGGACCACGAACGGCACGCGGACNCCACCCTCGAACGTCGTCCCCTTCCCCTCGCGAAGCCCCCCGGTGGTGCCGGCNTGATCGCCGTAGTTGATCCACGGGCCGTTGTCGCTGGCGAAGATCACCATCGTCCGGTCGAGCACGCCTTCGGCTTCGAGCGCCTTGACGATCTCCCCCACGGACCAGTCGATCTCCTTGATCACGTCCGCGTAGGGGCCGTACATCGAGGACTGGCGGAACTTCGGCCCCACCGCGAGCGGGACGTGCGGCATCGAGTGCGGCACGTAGAGGAGGAAGGGTCGGTCCGCGTTGCGGTGCACGAAGTCCACGGAGAGATCGGTGAGACGACGGGTGATCATCTGCTGGTCGTCGAGGTCGTCGATGAATTCGATCGGCCCGTCGGCNCCGTACCANGGNAGTCGCGGCCAGGCCTTCGGACTNTCNGGNTGCCCCGGCCACATGTCGTTGGAATAGGGAATCCCCTCGTACTCGTCGAANCCCTGGCGGGTCGGAAGGAACGGCTCGNGGTGGCCGAGATGCCACTTGCCGAANCACGCGGTCGCGTATCCGAGCGGCTTCACGACCTCCGCGATGGTGGTCTCCTCNGGNTCGAGTCCGTGNNGNGCNCTNGGNGCCANNGCGCCGCTGATGCCCAGCCGNTTCGGNTAGCANCCGGTCAGNAGCGANGCTCGNGANGCGGAGCAGACCGGCTGCGAGACGTAGAAGTCGGTGAACCGCATTCCNTCCGCCGCGAGTCGATCGATGTTGGGCGTGGGAATGTCGGTCGAGCCGTAGCACGACAGGTCGCCCCANCCCTGATCGTCGGTGAAGACGATGACGATGTTCGGCGGNGGATCNNCGGCNTCGGTCGAGGCGACGACGNNATCGGTNCGGGCGACNAGGGCCAGCAGNACGCCGACGCCCGTCGAGATGGATCGACNGGCTCCGNCACGACGTNTTTCCAGTAGTTGNGGCATGCCTGAAGCGTACACCGAGCGNATGCGGTCGGCGACGCCGGNCCNGGATCAGCCCAGNCCGAGATCCGCCCGCTTGGCTTCCCACTCCGCGATTTCNCGCTTGTTGGTGGTNTCNAGCGGGGTGCCGNTCCGNATCGCNTCGATCTCCAGCGANGTGAGGTGCATCGCGTTCAAGCGNTAGTCNTCGAACGCCTCGCAGGTGATCGGCACGATCCCCTTGATGAGGTCGTACATCGCGGTGGCGTAGTCGCGGATCTCGATCTGGGCGTGCTTGTCCATCCGCAGCGAGAGGAAGTGCAGGATGTTGTGCAGGTCGCACTTCCAGTACCACTCGGTGAAGACGCTGACGGGGAGCGCCGCGCGGGCGATCTCGCGGGCGACGCCCTTCTCGGTGAGATCGTGATAGCGCGAGTACAACGCCTCCGAGTCCTCGAGCAGCTTGAGGAACTCCTCGGCGGTTCCGACGTCCATCGGCTCGTCGCCACCCTGTCGGTTGGACGTGCTCTGCTTGCGGACGTTGTCGATGGACGGTCGATAGAAACGATCGGGCATGATCGAGTACCGGGCCGAATACTCGTTCACGTTCGCGGTTCGATGCCGGATCCACTGCCGGGCCACGAAGATCGGCATCGCGATGTGGAACTTGAACTCGATCATCTCGAGCGGCGTGGTGTGTCGATGCCGCAGCAGGTAGCGGATGAGTCCGCGGTCCTCGTTGACCTTCTTGGTGCCGGCGCCGTAACTGACCCGGGCCGCCTGGACGATCGCGCTGTCCGCGGTCTGGCCTTCGGGGACGAGCCGGGGCATCGAGTCCACGAGCGCCACGAAGCCGTGCTCGTGGATCGGGATCTCCCACCGGCTGTCGCCGTTCATCACATCCTTGAACGCCACGTCCGGCGCGACGCGCTGGATCCGGTCGTCCCCGGTGCCCTGGTTGGTGGTGGTGTCGTCGCCCGTGACCTGCGTGTCGGTGTCGCTGCTCATGCCGTCAGTCTCGCAGGTCGCCCGGGCCCCGGCCAGCGTCGGCGTCGATTTCGACATCCCGCCAACATCCGGAAGATGCTCCGAGCGGCTCGACGGCTCAGTTCGCGAGGCGGACGCCGGCGTTCCGGAGCCACCCGTTCACCACGTCCAGCGTCGATCTGGCGTCGATCATCCCGCTGGGACGGCCTCCGACCGAAAGGACCGGCGGAAGATCCCGCTCCGGCGGCCAACTGACCAGGACGAGCTCCAGGGCATCCGAAAGGGGTACCGGCTCCATGCCGGCCATCGCCTCCTCGAAGGTGGCGGGCCAGCCGGACTCGGGGTCCGGGTCCGGATCGGCGAGTGGGCCGGGAATCACGGCGGGAAGCTCGCGATCGAGGATCTCGGAGACTTCCAGCGGAAACGCGCCGCCGTCCGACGTGGCCACGAGGATGGCGTAGCCGACGGTCCGGAGGGCCGTGTCGCTTCGAATCGCCTGGGCCTTCACATTGCGGACCACGTCGAGACCGAAGAACCAGGTCCCGACCACGCTGGCCGCGAAGATGAAGATGAAGCAGAAGAGGAAGATCCGTCCCCGGACCCCTCCCTGTGTTTCCAATTCCGAGCCGCGTTCCTGGGTCACATCCGCATCCCTTCCCACTCGACGCGAACTCGTTCCCGGCGGGGATCGGGCTCGGGAACCGCCGAGAGCAGTGCCTTGGTGTAGGGGTGCTGCGGATCGTGAATCACCTGATCGCGGGCGCCGACCTCGACGATCTTGCCGTTGTACATGACCGCGATGCGGTCACAGACGTGATGGACCACCGCCATGTCATGGCTGATGAAGAGGTAACTCAGATCGAATTCCTCCTGGAGATCGTCCAGCAGGTTGAGGATCTGCGACTGGATCGACACGTCGAGCGCGGAGGTCGGCTCGTCGCACACGATCATTCTCGGCTCGACCGCGAGGGCCCGGGCGATTCCGATCCGCTGCCGTTGTCCACCACTGAATTCGTGCGGATACCGGTCCGCGGCCTGCTTCCAGAGTCCGCATCGTTCGAGCAGCTGCTCCACCCGATGCCGCAGCTCGTCGCCACTGGCCATGCCGTGCACCACGAGCGGTTCGCCGACGAGTCGGCCGACCCGCATCCGCGGGTTCAGGGAGCCACCGGGATCCTGGAAGATGATCTGCATCTCGCGGCGAAGCGCCCGCATCTCGGTCGCGGACTGCTTGAACACCGGCTTGCCTTCGAAGTGCACCTCTCCACTCGTCGCTTCGAGCAGGCGAAGAATCGTCCGGCCGACGGTGGTCTTGCCACACCCCGACTCGCCCACGAGGCCGAGCGTCTCACCGACCCCGAGGTCGAAGCTGACGCCGTCGACCGCCCGAACGTGGTCGACGGTCCGCTGGAAGAGACCTCGCTTCACGGGGAAGTGGGTCTTGAGGTCGTTGACCTCGAGCAGTGGACGGGCGGACGAATCGTTGGACGTGTTTGGAGACGGGGACATGATTCAGATGCTACCGGTTCCGGGCCTGTGACTGGGGCTGCGGATCAGGGTGATTTCGACACGGGACGGGTCTCAGGACCCGAGATCGAGGGCGACCCGCTCACCGTCCGGTCGAACCCCGACGATCGGAATCGATCCCTGACGCCGGGAGAGCCGGACGAGAAGCCTGTCCAACCGGGCGAGCAGCTCGTCGTACGAAGCGATCGGACGACCGCCGGCCTCGAGCAGGATCGAGCCTCTGGGGAAGACCTGCCCGATCTGGCTCCGGGGATCGGAATCCAGCACGATGACTCCGGACTGGAATTCCACACCTGCGTCCTGGGCCCGATCGGGAGTCGAGGTCGCGAGCTCGACCAGACCGAGGTCCCGAAGCCGTTGGGCGGCGAGGCTCGACATGATCGGATCGAGCCGGCCGAGGACGACCTCGATCAACCGCCTGCCGGACTCGCCGGATTCGAGATCGGTCCGCCAGACATCGAGCACGACGACCTCGCCGGGTCGTCCGGAGGAGATCATCGACTTCAGCTGTTCGAGCCCGCGGACCCGACGACCGTCCACCTGCTCGATGACGTCGCCGACCTTGATTCCCGCGACCTCCGCCGGATACCCCTGCTCGACCGCGGTGACCGCGACGCCGTCGCCCTCGTACTCCTCCATGATCGCTTCGGCATAGGGGCGGAAGACGGCGGCCCGGCCGCCGAACGCGGCGGCCCGTTCGAGGTCCATCGAGGTGGTCGCGGCGAGCCCGACGCCGAGGAAGCCCTTCTGGACCTCCCCGGTCTCGATGACCTGTTCCACGACCGCGGTGATCTGCGACATGGGAATCGCGAGGCCGATGCCCGCGAACTGTCCCTGTCCGATGGTGTTGCCGCGGCCGGTTGCGATCGCGGTGTTCATGCCGATCACGCGCCCCTGGGCGTCGGTCAGCGGGCCGCCGGAGTTGCCGGGGTTGATCGCCGCGTCGACCTGGATGAAGTTCTCGTAGTCGATGTCGTCGAGCCCCGCCGCCCGGCCGAGGCCGGAGACGATGCCGCTCGACATCGAGAATCGAAAGTCGAAGGGCGAACCGAATGCGAACGCGATGTCGCCCTGCCGCACGCCCCGGCTCTCACCACGACGAGCGGGAATCAGGTTGCCCGAGGCGATCTTGACCACCGCGATGTCGCTTCGAAGATCGAGTCCGAGGACCTCCGCGGTTCGCACCTCGCCGTCATGGAGCTGGATCTCGATCTCATCGGCCGCTTCGACCACGTGCGCGTTGGTCACCACGTGTCCGGCCTCGTCCCAGATCCAACCGGAACCGGTCGAGGCGAACTGCCCGAACCGCGAGCCGTTTCCGACGGTGCCCTGACTCGACACGTGGACCACCGACGGCTCCACCACCGTGGCGATGTCGCGCTGCGCCTGCGAGATCGCCTCGAGCACGTTGCCGTCCTCGAGGCGGGCCGATGCCTTCGCGATGTCGGCGCGGGTGCTTGCGGTGACCACGCCCCGGATCGCGGCGGGCCCTGCAAAGAGCGCTGCCACGATCGTCGTGGCGACCACGATGGCGGGTCCGACATGCGTGATTCGATTCATGGTCGCTGCTGCTCCAACGGGGTTGCCGACTCGGAAGCCGAAGGGCCTCGCCCTGTCTTCTTCGGAAAACGGAGGCGGTCTGGTTCGTCAACCGGCGAAACCCTCGACGGATTCGCGAAAAAAGGCCCGCCGGAGGCAGGTTCATCCCGATGAGCCCCGAAACGGTCCGACTGACTCCGAACCCGGGTCAATCCTCGAGCCGATTCGCCTCGCCGTCCAGCATCTCGTACTCGTGATCGAGTTCCCGGCGGCGGACCTTCTCACACCACTGTTCCACGACGACCTGGACGGAGGGACCGATCCGGCCCTCCTTGCCCGCGAAACTGGGCTGCCAGTCGCTGAGTCCGAGGATGTCCTGCGTCACCACGATCTGGCCGTGACAGGCCGGTCCCGCCCCGCATCCGATCACCGGCACATCCACCGCTTCGACCACCTTCGCGGCCGTCTCGGCGGTCGTCGCCTCGGCGAGCACCGCGACGGCACCGGCCGCGACGAGGGTCCGGGCGTCCTCCACCACGCGTCGGGCGGATTCGGCGGTGCGTCCCGCGACCTTGTAGCCGCCATGGAGGTGCACCTGCTGAGGAAGGCAGCCCACATGGGCGATCGCCGGAACCCCGGCCCGGGAGAGACGCTCGAAGACCGAGGCGAACCGAGCGTCCGCCTCGAGTTTCACCGCGTCCGCGTTGCCCTCGACCATGAATCGAGCCGCATTCGCGACCGCTTCATGCTCATCGAGGTGATAGCTCATGAACGGCATGTCGCCGACGACGAAGGCGTTGGGGGCGCCGCGCCGCACCGCCGCCGTGATCTGCAGGAGGAATTCGAGCGGCGCGTGCGTGGTGCTCGGAAGACCGAGGACGACCTCCGCGGCGGAGTCGCCCACCAGCATCACCGGAACGCCCGCCCGGGCCAGCCACCGCGCCATGGTCGCGTCGTAGGCGGTGAGACACGGAAACACCACGTCGTCGCGTCGCCAGCGACGCAGATCGCGGAGGGTGATCCGTTCGGGGAGTCCGGGTGGGGACGACGGCTGCGGTGGTTCGTCGACGCGGGAGCTCATGCCGATAGTCTAGATGCTTCGCCCGGCGATGCGAAATCCGACCCGAAAATCATCCGAGCCCCATCGGACGGACGGGGTTCGGGACGATGTTGTCCCGACCAAGGACGAGCATGTCCGCGATCTCGACCGCCTCGCGGAAACTCTCGGTCGCCTTCTCCAGATCCGCGACGTGCGGCAGGACGGCGCCCTGTTCCAGGTGCTCGAGCGTGGCGACCGCGTCCCCGCACAGCAGGATCGTCACCTTGGGAAGCGGAAGCAGAAGTCCGCAGAGCCCCGGCGTGACGCCGGGAAGCGGAAAGAGGTCCACGCCGTCCATGATCTGGTCCGGGGCCGCCCCGAACCGCGTCACGATCCGCTCCTCCTCCTCGAGGAGTCGCTCGGTGTCCCGATCGAGCTCGTCGACGTCGTCGAGTTCGATCATCTTCTCCCGCAGGGCCGCGCGGTAGGCGTCTCGTTCGACCTCCCCCACCAGCCACTGCGCCTCGGGAAAGAGTTCGAGACCGCGTCGACGATCCGGCCGGAGATCGGTGAGGAAGATGTCGGTGATCGCTTCCGGTCCCAGTCCCGTCCGCTCGTCGAGACGCTGCCGCAGGTGATCGGGAGGCAGGCTCGGGTCGATCAGGATCCGGCGATCCCCCTCGGTGAGCAGGGTGGTGGTCGCGTGACCGGGGCGGCGGTTGCCCGCCTCGTTTCGAAGCGGGTGACTGGCGAGCGCGCCGATCGAGATGATCCGGACTTCAACTGACATGGTCTGTGGGTTCCTGTCCCGCCTCGGCGGGGTGCACGATCAATCGACGAGCGGGTCCCGGCCGAACGCACCGAGTGGATGCGCCGGATCGCGCTGCTTGTCGCGGATGGCGTCGAACACCACCGGCGGAACGAAGGTCGCGAGCTGCTCGATCGACGCGCCGAGCGCCGCCATCTGGCGGATGAGACTGCTCGAGGTATAGGCGTATTCCTCGCCCGAGACGATGAAGACCGTCTCGATCCCCGCGATCTTCCGATTCGTGATGGCGAGCTGCGACTCGTTCGCGAGGTCGGTCGAGTTTCGGATGCCGCGGATGATCGCGCACGCGCCGACCCGGCGGGCGAAATCGACGGTCAGGCCTTCGTAGGTCTCGACCCGCACCGCGGCACCTTCGGCCTCGTCCGCGGCGATCGCGTTCCGAACCATCTCGGACCGCTCCTCCATGACGAACAGGGGTGCCTTCTCGGGATTCCGCCCGATCGCGACGACGATCTCGTCGAACATCGTGCGGGCCCGTCGAAGCACGTCGAGGTGGCCCAGCGTGATGGGATCGAACGAGCCCGTGTAGATGGCGAGGTGCCGGGCATGGCCGTCGTTGGTCGGGGTCTTGCTCACGATGCGGATTGTACCGGCACGAGAAACCCTCCAGATGGGAGAAACCGATTCGATGGCGCGGAATCCGCGCCCGTTTCGATGCCCGCGCTTGTCCTGCGATTCGAGGAATCGAGACTCTTCTCGGTGTTCGACGGCCAACGCCACGAACGCCTGGGCCGCTCCGGCCTTCATCCGAAGTGGATCGCTCCACGGTTCGGATCAGGGCGAGGAGCAGTCCACCGGAAGTGCCCTGGATCGGCCCCGCAACGGTCTGCCTCCCCGTTCGGGGCCACTTCCGCGCGCCGATCGGGGACGGACGACCGTCAGGCCTGGACGGGCATCACCACCGGCGGAAAATCGATCTCGGTCTGATTGACGTGATTGAAGAGATTCGTGAAGGTCATCCACGCGATCGCGGCGATCACCTCGATCACCGCGGCATCGTCGAACCCGGCCGCGCGAAACGCCTCGAGTTCGGAATCCTCGATCCAGCCGTTCTTCTCGGTCACCGCGTCGGCGAATCGAAGGAGCGCCCGCTCCCGATCGTTGGTGCCTTCGCCACGCCGGAACGACTCGGCCTTCGCAGCGTCTGCGCCGGCGCCGGACGCGATCTTGGTGTGGGCCGCGAGGCAGTAGCCGCAGCCGTTGCGTTCGGAGACCCGGAGCATGACCGCCTCGGCCTCGAGTGGCGAGATCGCGCCGCTCTTCCCGATCGCGCCGGCCATCGCCATCAGCCCCTCCATCACCACGGGATTGTTGGCCATGCCCTTGAAGATGTTGATCGGCGCCTTGGCGAGCACGGCGGCGGCGGCGCCTTCGGCGGCGGCGGGTTCGATCGGGGAGAGTCTCGGCATGGCTTGATCCTTGGAATCGGGGGGTGGGTGAAGGGGAATCCCGAAGCTCGCCGACGGCGGCATGACGGGAGTGGACTCGGATCCGGGAGGATTCCGGGCGATCAGGATGCTGGAAGCGGGCCGCGACTCACTGGTCGATCAGGCGATCGAGCCCGGCGGCGACGAGGATCTGCTTGAAGTTGTCGCTGAACACGAAGTTCTCCTCC
>NYVB01000170.1 GCA_002684315.1 Planctomycetaceae bacterium
CCGCACTCGCCGGCTTCAGTCTTCAGAACATCATCAGGACAGCCATCCAGGCAATCGAGCGTGCCGTCGAGATCCGGATCGGTGTCGGCGAAACCGCATCCGCACTCGCCGGGCTCAGTCTTCAAGACGTCTTCAGGACAGCCATCGACGCAGTCGGGGAGACCATCGGTATCGGTGTCGAGATCTTCAACTCCGCAACCGCAGTCACCGGCGACCGACTTCAGTGGGTCGATCGGGCATTCATCGACGCAATCAGGCGAGCCGTCATCATCGGTGTCGGTTTCAGGAACAAAGCAGCCGCACGTCTCGGGGTCGATCTTGGTCGAGTCGAATGGACAGAGATCGATGCAATTGGCGGTTCCGTCACCATCGGAATCGATTTCCGGGATCTGGCAACCACACTCTCCCGTGAGAATCTTGAGTGGGTCGTTGGGACATTCGTCAAGACAATCGGACGTGCCATCTGAGTCCGAATCCACGTCGGAGACACCACAACCACAAAGACCTGCAAGCGTCTTAAGCGGATCATCCGGACACTCATCGAGGCAATCGGCCGTGCCATCCTGGTCGGTGTCCGTTTCCGGGACCCCACAGCCGCACACGCCTTCGAGCATCTTGAAGGGATCTTCAGGGCATTCATCGAGGCAATCGGGAATCGAATCCAGATCGGTGTCGATCTCGGACACGGAACACCCGCAGTCACCTTCGGTGGTCTTGTCGGGATCATCAGGACAGTCATCGTTGCAGTCGAACGTGCCGTCGCCGTCACTGTCGGTTTCGGACACGCCGCACCCACAGGTGCCCGGAGCGATCTTCGCCGAATCATCGGGACAGGCGTCGTTGCAATCAAGCGTCCCATCACCGTCGCTGTCGGTCTCGGACACGCCGCACCCACAGGTGCCCGGAGCGATCTTCGCCGCATCATCGGGACAACCATCAAGGCAGTCGGCGGTGCCGTCGGAATCCGTGTCGGTGTCGGAAACACCGCAGCCACAATCGCCGGGCTGGATCTTCAAGAGGTCCTCGGGACATCCATCGAGGCAATCGGCCGTGCCATCGGAGTCGGTGTCGGTGTCGGAAACACCGCACCCGCACGCGCCCGCTTCGGTCTTCAAGGCATCATCAGGGCACGCATCAAGACAGTCGGCGGTGCCGTCGGAGTCCGTGTCGGTGTCGGCAACCCCGCAACCACACGCGCCAGGCAGGATCTTGTTGGGATCGTCGGGACATTGATCGTCACACTCGAAGGTTCCATCACCATCGGGGTCGAGGTCCTCGAATCCGCATCCGCAGACTCCCGACACGATCTTGAGCGGATCGAGCGGACAACCGTCGACGCAGTCGAGGGTCCCGTCGCCATCGGTGTCATCCTCAGCGACCAGGCAACCACATTCACCGGCGAGAATCTTCGCCGCATCGGTGGGACAGTCGTCGTTGCAATCGAGCGTTCCATCGTCATCGGTGTCGGCATCCGACACACCGCATCCGCAGACCCCTGCGAGGATCTTGCCGACGTCGTCAGGACACTCATCGTTGCAATCGGGGGTGCCGTCGGCATCGGAATCCGCCTCGGCCACACCGCATCCGCAGATGCCCGCGAGGATCTTGTCGGGATCGTCGGGACAGTCATCGTTGCAATCAAACGTTCCGTCAAGATCCGTATCGATGTCGGCGAGACCACACCCACAGATTCCGGGAACGGTCTTCTCGGGATCATCAGGACATTGGTCCTCGCAGTCAGGCTGACCATCCCCGTTGAAATCCTCTTCGGAGACGCCGCAGCCGCACACGCCGGGATCGATCTTGTTCGGGTCGGCGGGACAGGCATCGATGCAATCGGGGGTGCCGTCGGCATCGGCGTCGATCTCGGAGACACCGCACCCGCAGGACCCAGCGACGGACTTGGCGGGATCATTCACACATTCATCGAGGCAGTCGGGAACACCATCGAAATCAGTGTCGATCTCGGAGACACCGCAACCACACGCGCCCAGGGAGATCTTCGTCGGATCATCCGGACAGTTATCGATGCAATCCGGCGCACCGTCCGAGTCACTGTCGGTCTCGGGGATGGAACATCCACAGAATCCGGGCTGAGTCTTTTCGGCATCGAAGGGACAGGAATCGATGCAGTTGGGTGACCCATCACCGTCGGAATCAATGTCTGGAATACCGCAGCCGCAGATGCCGGGCTCGGTCTTGTTGGGATCGAAAGGACAGCTTTCGTTGCAATCAAGAGTGCCGTCCTGGTCGGTGTCGATGTCCACGATGCCACAGCCACAGAAACCAGGCGAGGTTTTCGCGGGATCAAGCGGGCACCCATCGATGCAATCGGGGAATGAGTCACCATCGGTGTCGATGTCCAGGACCTCGCAACCACAGGCGCCGGGTTGGATCTTGTTGACGTTGTCGGGGCACCCGTCAACACAATCAGGAATTCCGTCACCATCGGTGTCCAGTTCGTCCAGGCCACAGCCACAGAAAAGTGGATCGGATTTCAGGGGGTCGTCGGGACAATCATCCACGCAGTCGAAGGCGCCGTCACCGTCGGAATCGAGGTCGAGCAGACCGCACCCACAACCGCCGGGTTCGGTCTTGTTCTGGTCGAATGGACAGTCATCGAAGCAGTCGAGGGTGCCGTCCTCGTCGAAGTCGGAATCGAGCACGCCACACCCACAGAGGCCGGCCTCGACCTTGTTTGGATCGGCAGGGCAGCCGTCGAGGCAGTCAAGAACGCCATCACCATCGATGTCGCTGTCCGCCGTTCCGCAGCCGCACAGCCCCGCTTCGCTCTTCAAAGGATCATCTTCACAGCCATCGATGCAGTCGGAGACGCCATCACCATCGGAGTCGACGTCTTCTTCGCCAACGCATTGGTCGCATCCATCCGGGACGCCGTCGAGATCTTCGTCGATGGCATCATTGAAACCGGGACAGATGTCGTCACAGTTCAGAACACCATCGTCATCCGCATCGCCTTCGGCGAAGTCGCAGCCACAGACGCCGGGTTCGATCTTCTCGGAATTCAGTGGGCACAGGTCGTCACAGTCGAGCGTGCCATCACCGTCGGAATCAGCATCGGAAAGACCGCACCCGCAGAGGCCGGGAGAGACCTTGTTAGGATCATCGATGCAGTCATCGTCACAATCCGCGGTCCCATCACCATCAGTGTCGAGCTCGGAAACACCACAGCCACACTGACCAGCGTCGACCTTGGCGGAATCATCGGGGCAGTCATCACAGGCATCGATGACGCCGTCGAAATCTCTGTCGAGGTCGCAGGCATCATCAAGACCGTTTCCGTCACAATCTCCGGACTCACGCTTGACGACCAGCTCGATGCGCCAGCCTGCGAGCACACCGGGGTTGTCTTCGGCCTCATCGGAAATCTTGAGCGTCCATGTGCCGGAGCCGTTTCGACCGGCGAAGATGGGTGACATCAGCTGTTTGGGAACCATGCTGAAGTCGTTTCGGAGATCCTGAGTGGCATCACTGAATGGAGCACTAGGACAGAAATTGCGTTGCCCATCATCTCTGAAGCGGAAGATGCCATTGAAATGCCATGTCGAGCCGCAGTCATCCGAGATGAGCGCGGTACGCTGCTGGGCGTTTTCATCGAGATGGAAGAGCTCGATCTTGAGTTCTTCGGCCCAGGTCTGCTGGATGTCGTCGATGTAGAGCCTGACCTCGACGATTTCGCCGACGGTCGAAGGAACGTCGATCACGCTGATGAAGGATCCGAAACCGTCGGGGATCACTCCGCCGTCGCCACTCATCCTGATGATGCGCTGATCACATTCGACCGCCTGGCATTCGTCGGGGATGCCATCGTTGTTGTCGTCTTCACTGAGTTCGAGTTCGATGTCGAGAGCATCATCGATGTCGTTGCCGTTGCAATCGATGTCGAAAGGCAGTGCATCTCTGAGTTCGTTGATGTCGGAGAGACTGATCACACCGTCGAGATCGAAGTCCGCCACGGCGCAGGGATCATCCGGCGTGACTTCGGAGCCGAGGCATTCCAGAGCGAGCGCGAGATCCGAGGAATCGAGATCGTTGTCGCCGTCCATGTCGAAATCACGTCGGCCGAGAGAACCGAGGAAATCGACGAGCTGCACTTGTTCCTCAGGCAGAAGATCATCGAAGAAATTACGACGAGAGCGGTTTGCTTCGCCTCGATGGTCGTCGATGACCTCGGAGATGCGATCGAAGAACGAAGGTGATGCAGCACGCCCGTCGTGAAGCAACCGTGTTCGATTTCTCAGATTCCAGAGCGCGGGTGTGCGGAAGTGCATGTCGGATGCGATGCCATCGATAATGCGGTCGCGCAGTCGACTTCCCATGCTGTGCAGGAGCAGGTCGGTGTAAGGCTTGATCGTCTTGTCACGAAGCGCATCTTCAAGATCAGGGTCGTCGGAAGTCACCCAACTCGGTCGATGGCAGCCGGCACAGCCGATGTCGATGAACAACTGCTCTCCGGTCATTCCGGAGGGAGGCGTCTGAGGTGGTGCCGCCATGAATCTCTGGAAGTCATTCACTCGGGCGAGGAAGGAATCCGGATTGGTGCGTGGATCGGGCAATTCCGGATCGGGTACCGTGTCGCACGCGAAATTCGGGCCATCGGGTCCGTTGGGAAGACTCTCGAGCGGCATGAAGGGACTGGTCAGTCCGAGCTCTTCCTTGGAAGCTCCGATGGAGAAGGTGAGCACGGTCGGAGCCTGGGACTTCCATCCGAAACGACCGACTTTCTCGACTGCGCCGGGTTGCCCCACGTCTTCTCGTGGCATGACCATTCTTGCCAGGCCACGAAGACCGTCGCCGTCCAGGTCCTCGGGGTCCGCGCCCGCGATGATTTCATCCTCGGGAATCGCTTCGATCAAACCGTAGCCGAGCGTTCCGAGAGTCAGACGTGGTGTCACCACGTTGGTGAATGCAGGGACGTCTTCAGGACCACAGGCGAGGTCGACCCCGGGAATCACTTCAGACTGAAGCACCGGACCACCAAGGTGCTCCAGGGGGTCGAAGGTGTTGTCTTGAAATCGACCGAAGTTGATGACGGTGATCACACCCGCGCCACCAAGAGGCTGGGAATGACAGGCACCGCAAAAGCGTTTGTTGTAGATGGGACCGAGTCCCTGCTCGACCGTCACGGGCGTGCTGTACGCCAGCAATCCGCTCTCGAAACGAGCAAGTTCCTCGGGAGAAAGGCCGGGAAGAGGATCTCCCGCAATGGGCTGGAGTTGGCTGGAGTTGGAGTCCTGCGGTGCGGAGTTGGCTTCGGAGATGAAGAAACCCGAAAAAACAAGAGCCACAAGCATGAGAACTCGTTCGATGAATCGGCTGATGACAGAGAGACGTCCCTGAGCTTCACTCGTCGAGAGAACGGAAGCGGATTCATATCTTTCGATCATAAAAAGCGACCCCAAATGCGTCTCAACCGCACTCGCCGAAATCCCCGTATGAAAATGTTCAGAGGTGATGACTGGTGAATTTCCCGAAGGATCCACAAGAGAACAGCTCTACATCTTCATCTCAAAATCAGGAAGGGCACAGTGCCCCGCCTCAATTGAATCATCCGTTGCGGCCGAAAAAACTCGTGCCGGGAATGATCCACCTCGCAGGCCTCCTATGCCTTTGAAGTTGGTCCAGACTAGCCTCTCGTGAGGACTGATTCACCGGAGTGACAGGGCAAATGTGGACTTGTGGACAAGGGAAATAGACCACTGTTCATAAGGTCATCAAATTGAGTCACTTACAGTCTTCAAATGGCGCCCCGCCAATCAAATAACGAAAAATAATCTCCTCCAGATGGCTGGAAATCTCTTTTTCGCTCGCGAGCGGATCGAAAACGGTGACGAGACCAGGACGCATGCGAAGATCAGAGCTGTGAGGAGGGGTCGGGCCGGTAAATCTTGGTCTCAAGCGCCCAGATCTTCTCACTGAAGGTCTGTCCGGGTTTGAGATTGGCTCGATCAGCAGCGGACAACGCCATGGCAGTCTTTGCATCGAGATTATCAAGCTGCGAAACGAAGATCGCTTCCGGAGTCGAGGGNAGAACCGGTGAGCCGTACTCACGCTTGCCATGGTGACTGAGAATGATGTGCTCGATGCAGTGACGAAGCGGAAGAGGAAAACGCTCGCCACCCAGAGCCTGCTCGGCAATCTTGATCTTCACTCCGAGCAATTGAACACCGAAGACGATGTGCCCGACGAGATTCCCGGTCAACGTGTAATCGAAACCACGCTGCCACTGGAGT
Source organism: Planctomycetaceae bacterium (assembly GCA_002684315.1). Next base: position 6,255 of record NYVB01000170.1, read on the forward strand.
TCGTAGCCCTTGCCCAGATCGTGAAGGAACAATCCGATGAGCACCAGGTCACGATTGAGCTCCGGATAGAGCGGCAAGGACGCATCGGCGATCTTCAACAGTTGCCGCGTGTGCTCGAGCAGGCCGCCGATGAACGCATGATGCAGCGCCACCGCAGCAGGTGCCTGACGAAAACGACGCATCAACTGATCGTCATCAAGGTAGGTGTCGACCAGAGCGCGAATCATCGGAGACTTCACGGATCGCATGATGTCGGAGACTTCCTCGAACATCATCGTCACGTCCTGCGTGGTGTGGGGAAGCAGAATCGCAAGATCGGCGTCATCAGGTTCGTAGGGCTTGATCTCTTCGATCTTGAGCTGGATCTGGTCCTTGTAATTCTCGGTGCAACCCGAGATCCAGGCGTACCCGGTGCGCGTGATCTCTTCAGCGGCATCAGGGTCGATCGACCAGAGTCTGGCGGAGATCTGTCCGGTCGCATCACGGACGAGACACTTGAAATACGGGGAACCGTCACGCTTCGGAGCCACCTGAGGATTGACCAGTGAATAGGCGCCGTCGACACGGGTGCCTGAAGTCATGTCGGAAATGTTGAGGTGGTATCGTCCGTCCGAGTATTGAGCCATTGGGTGAGGCCTCCTGTTCAGGAAGGAGTGTAGTCAAGATTCCGAATCGAACACGGCGATCGCACCGGGAACCGCTTGAAGAAGTTCACGCGAAAGGAGCCGGCGCGTGCCTCTGGAATCACAGACTTCACGTGCGGCCACGGCATGAACTCGCACCGCAAGCACAGCNGCCTCGAAGAGACCGAGCGCCTCGGGAAATTGCGAGGCGAATCCCGCACAGAGCCCCGTCAGCACATCCCCGGACCCCGCGGTTGCCAGAGCGGGATCGATGGTTGGTTCGACGAACGCTCGCAAGCCGTCGCTGACAACGGTCTCGGCACCTTTGAGGACCACCACCACGCCCAGTCGCGAGGCGAGGGAGGCGGCAGCATCCAGACGTTCCTCGGCAGANCGCGGCGAGGAGCGAATGCCGAGGCGGTCAGCCAACCGTTGNTATTCACCGGGATGAGGCGTGAGAATCGCAGGCGCTCGAAAGTCGGATTGGACCGATTCGGTCAGCGCCAGAACGTTCAGCGCATCCGCATCGAGGACGAGACGGTGCGATTCACGACTGATGAGTCGCAGAACGATCTGACGCTGCGCTTCACCGACACCGAATCCGGGACCGACCGCCAGGACCCGGGAGGTGCTCAGTTGATCGTCGATGCGAACCGCCGCCTCCGATGCGATGGGCACCCCATTCTCGGTGACCGGCAGAGCGAATCCGGTCGCTTCCGGCACGAGTTCGAGAATGCTCGGGAGAATCGGTTCGGGTGCTCCGACGATCGCAAGGCCNCATCCACTGCGAAGAGCGGCCTCAGCCGTGAAAGCGGGCCCACCGACCATCATCCGATCACCGACCGAACCGCCGATGACACCCACCGAACCGAAGGTCCCCTTGTGACCACGTGGTTCGCGCGCGGGCAGGGACACGGTTGAGATCATTTCAAGAGTCATCGGTCGTCACCTCTTCCGTCCGTCGGCTTTTCATCGAGCACCAGGCCATCCACGCAGATCACCTCGACGCGCATGCGTCCGAGCAACAGAAGCATTTCAGAGAGTGCGCGCTCTCCGGTTCCGCCATCGAGCGAACTCGTCGACACCAGAAGGTGCCCGGCATCGAACCGATTCTTTCGCGTGGCATCGAAGTCCCACCAGANTCCGTCGATGAGAACCTGAGTCCACATGTGCCAGGCGAAGGCACCNTGTTCGAANCCCGACGCAGGTGCGTGNACGAGACCGGTGGCGATGCGGGCGGGCAGACCCGCGAGNCTGAANCCCGCCGCGAGCAGGACNGCNTGTTCCGTGCAATCACCCGAACGTGAACGCAAGGCGTCGCTTGCNCTTCCAAANGCGACACCGAAGGTCTTGTTGGAGACNTGTCGAGCGACGGCGACTCGAAGNCGATCACAGGCTTCCAGAGTGGTGTCNNCCGGNNTCNTTTCGAGNTCNCGAAAGAACCGACGNACCCCNGGGTCNTCGATGTCGATGTAGGCGGATGCCGAANGCANNGCGGGATCGGCGAGTTCCTTNGCNCTNGCGGTCGAACCACTGGCNGCATCGATCGTCACTTCGAAGCCNCCGGNCCGAAGNGTTCTCACGTGCTGCGANCCGGAATCGGGAAGTTCCCAGGAGCGATCGGTGTCGAAGAANACNCGGTATCCGGCGGTGACCGCGTCATCGGTCCGACCGACCATGTTGCGAATGGGGACCAGCGTGGCGTCGAGAAGNTCGGGCGGAGGCGCGTCCAAGGCNNGGAGTGCGGTNTCNCGATCGACNAGTTCGACCGTCATCATGCCCAATCCGACNTCGGCGACGCTNGAGACGAGGATGCCTTCNGCGGTGCGAAGNTCCTCGACCANNATCGANGAGCCGTCGGACNGCATCCGCCATCGACCCAGTTCGAGCGTTCGACCGAGCACCTCACGACGCTCGGANCCGACNCGNGTCAGTTCGATCTNNANCAGTCNCATTCCGGCATANGGATCCAGGGTTCGATACGTNANNCGGGTCGCCCCTGCCGNGATCCGNGCCTTGAGAAANGCACGNACTTCGGANGGTGTCANCCAGNCATCNTNCGCNTNTTCTCGAGCNGNTNGCNNGNCGNTNTCGNGTGAANGANNNCGAGGNNGNCCCTCGGGAAAATCATANTCATGNCGCACGGGGCGACCACCGGTGTCGATGCGAACCGTCGCGGAAAGCGGCGTGCCACGCNGATCCTCTTCGAAGGTCGTGCCCTGNCTCAATTCGACCACGGTCCCCCCNCGATCGATTCGCAGATGTTCCAGAGACTCGGTCCGGATTCGAGTGNGGCTTTCGCGCACCGTTTCGTGNAGATAGCCNCAGGGNGCGTCTCGAATCGTGATNCGGTACCAGAGNTCCTGTNCNGTCNCNCCCGANAACNNGGCGGAGATCGTCATCANCCAGGCGACGACGAGGCTCAGCCCGNCACTCACTCGGNCACCTCGGCAGCNGACTCANCCGTATCCGCGCCCAGAGGNCGCATGAGCGGNAACAGAATCACATCGCGAATCGANGCNCTGTCGGTGAGAAGGATCGCGATNCGNTCGATTCCCAGNCCNAGNCCNCCNGCGGGTGGCATNCCGACNTTGAGCGCNTCGAGAAAATCCTCGTCGAGGGATCTGAATGTCGTCTCTTCGTCGTCGATGCCGGTCAGTTGTTCGGTGAACTTCTCGTACTGGAGNTCGGGATCGTTGAGCTCGGTGTAGGCGGGCCCGATCTCCATGCCACCGATGAAGAGGTCGAANCGNTCCGCCAGATTCGGATCATCCTTGCGGGGTCGNGTCAACGGAGANATCACGCTCGGCCAGTCGANCACGAAGGTGGGCNTGGCCGGATCGATCGTGGNTTCGGCGCNTTCCTCGNAGACCGCGTTGACCGCGAAGTAATGATCGAGCTTCTCGGCGTTTTCAACACCGATCTCCCCTGCCTTGGCGAGCACCTTCTCGCGGTCGTCGGCGGAGAATCCAAGCGCCTCCTCGAAGAGATCCAGAAACCGGACGGATCTGAACGGCCTGGCGTAGTCGATCATGAGATCCCCGTAGGGAAGCCGCGGTGCGTCGTCGGAGCCGAGGTCGAGTTCGCTGCCCGCCTCCAGCAGATCGTTGCGTCGTGCCCGGGCGAGCTCGTGAATCAGGGACTCGGTGAGCTCGAGCATCGTCTCGTAGTTTCCGAAGGCCTCGTAGACCTCCATCGAGGTGAATTCCGGATTGTGTGAACGGTCGATGCCTTCGTTGCGGAAGTTTCGGTTGATCTCGTAGACGCGCGGGAGTCCGCCGACCAGAAGTCGCTTGAGATAGAGCTCCGGCGCGATTCGCATGAAGAGAGGAATGTCGAGCGCGTTGAGATGCGTGGTGAACGGGCGTGCCGCGGCACCACCCGCCATCGGCTGCATCATCGGAGTTTCGACTTCGAGGAAATCCCGACCATCCATGAAGGTGCGAATGCGTGACACCATGCGTGAGCGTGCCTTGAACGTCTCGATCGTCTCGGGGTTGGCGTACATGTCGACGTAGCGTCGGCGATACCGCGCTTCAGGATCGGCGAGTCCATGATGCTTGCCGGGAGGTGGAGCGAGACTCTTGGTCTGAATCGTGAAATGATCGGCCCAGACGCAGATCTCACCACGCTTCGTGCGCCCCATGCGACCGCCGGCGACCACGATGTCGCCGTAGTCGATCTTCTTCGCGAGCTTGAAACTGCCACTGACCAGTTCCGCCTTGGAGATGCTCAGCTGAAGATCTCCGGTGTGGTCGCGCAACACCATGAAGACCAGCTTGCCGACGTCGCGATGCTGGACCACCCGACCCGCGACGAGGACCGTGGGGCGGTCATCGACGAGCTCGATGGTGTCGTCCTCCTTGCGAGCGGCGACCGACGTGGCATGCGCCTCTTCAGCGGCCTCGTTGAAAAGGCCACGTGCCTCATGCAG
>NYVB01000171.1 GCA_002684315.1 Planctomycetaceae bacterium
GAATCCGTGGAAATCTTCATCATCTGCACCGGCTTTCAGGGCTCCGACCCTGAAGTGGAGCAGCCTGATCGAGTCCTGGCGCCACCGCGTCCCTCCGGTTGGGGTTGAGTGTCCCCCGAGCGGGTTCACGCAGACTTTGCGCGCTCAGGCTGCAGTTCCTGCGTCCGGTCTGTCCTACTGGAGCCCGGACGGCTTTGCTGATCTCTCAGAGAGGTTTTTTCATCTGGCCCACGGTTTGCACCTGTCTTCTGTGAATTGAACACAGGAGTACGCACATGATCAATCCGAATGTCGTTGGAATTCCCCTCCCAGATTCAGCAACTCGCGTTCCGCAGACCGGCGGTGGTCAGAGTGGCTCAGCGGCTCAGGCGAACGCCTTCACCGAAGTGATGACTGCGGCCGAGGTGTACCACGAGGGCTGTGATGGCACCATGAACGAAGTCAATCTGGACGACTTCTTCGCAGCGTGGGGATCGAGCGACTCCGCCTATGACATCGACAACAGCGGTACGGTGGACGGTCTCGACCTCTCCATGTTTCTTGGAATGGGTCAACCCTCCGGACCACCTGCACCCGGTTCCGCTGAAGACATCCAATCACAGTGGGGTACGGTGGGCCATTCCACCGGTGATCTGAATGGTGACTACATCGTCGATGGGCTCGATCTCGCGCTCTCGCTCGGTGACAGCTCTTCCACGGACAACATCTCCTTCAATCAGCCCGCGGAGCAAGTTGAGAGTCCTCTCCAATCCATTCTGGACAATTGGGGCAGCGCCGAAGAGTCTTCCGATCTTGATGCCGATGGCACGACCTCCGGAAGTGATCTTGCCATGCTTCTCTCCGGTCTTTCCGGGCTGGGTCAATCCGAAGTCGAGCCGATGGATGTGAGTCCTGTGTCACAGCAGGTCTTCGACATTCTCAATGAAATGGGCTTTGCAGAGCAGGCACCTGTCAACATCAACCAGGTCATCGACGGACTTCGTCTGGGCACCTTCGAATCCAAGACCGTGACCATGGATCTTCTCGAGCTCTACGGAAAGAGTTCGAAATCCGACGCACGGCAGGTCGGCGTCTCAGGGCGCTGACTTCGATCAGTCACTCAAGAACGAGTCGTTCCACACCAGTAGTGGGCATGGCCCATCTTCGATCTTCGGAGGTGGGCCGTTTTTTTCATGCCGGTGGAACAGCGTCGTTGCATTCAACCGATTCAGGAGCCGAGGCCGCGAAGCCTGATGACATAGGCCGGCGGAAGGTTTCCGAACACGAACTCACGATGCCCGTTGAAACGCTTCAGCATCGATTTCCCGTGGGCGTCGATGCGCTTGATCTTGGCTCGTCCATCACTTCCCACGACCGCGCCTCTCATCTTTCTCACTGCGGCGTATTCGAAGTAGGCGAGATCACCTGTCGTGCGCGTGAGATCGAGAAGCTGTCGAAAGATCGATCTGGTCACAGTGGGGGGGAAGTTGTTGAACGGGAGACCGCACACCGTGAAATCGAAGGTCGATGGAAGTGTGACTTCCTCGATGGCACCCTGATGGAGCTCGACCTTCGCTGATTCACCTGCTTGCGAGAGATACGGGTCGATGAATCTCGTCTGCAGGTCCTTGCAGAATGCATCATTGATTTCGACGAGATGGTACTCATCACCCGGTCGCAGGGATTCAAGGATGACCTTGGTGAACGGACCGCTGCCGGGGCCGACTTCCAGAATCTTCCTCGGACCGCTTTTTCCCCGAAAGCTCTTCGTGATCGCAAGTGCCAGCGCTCGTGATGAAGGCCAGACCGAACCGGTGTGGTATGAATTCTTGAGTGCTTCTGTAATGAACGACACGTCTGGATCTCCTGAAAAACCAGAACTGATCATAGCGAACCAAGCGACAAGACGAACAGGATCCACCCCTCAGGGACCCTGATCGCTTGCCGATCATCATTCGTCATGTGACTGCGTGCCCGGGTTCCGGGATCAGTCGGAATCCGTCGATTTCTGTCTGGCCTTCAGAATCGGCCCTGACCGATCGAACATCGAGGATGGGAGCCTCGGCTCGCCTTCTTCCTTCACCAATCTTTCCCCGATTCCCTTCAAGCCACTGGCACTCATCTGGGGAGATCGGGTTTCCTCACGCTTCGCGCGAGCACGATCGATCGATTTGTCCATCACGCTGAGAATGTCCCTCACGCGCTGGTTTCGTTCTTTATTCTTCCATTGATTCATTTCAATGTCCTCCTGACCCTGTCTTCGGATCATGAGCCACGTTTCTTTCGGCCATTTGGATTCTGGGGACCTTGTACAGCTCGGACGTGCCGCTACAAACGGAACGACCGGCTTGTTCCGCGCTTTTGAGATCTCTGAGACACCCTTGAAATCAAAGAACTCAACATTATCCGCCCGGCTACACTTGTCCTAAATCCTCACCAGACGCATTTCGGAGTTCTTCAATGTCCATCTCGAACCGTTCACTTCTGTTGCCAGCCGTTCTTCTCATTCTGGGGACGCTGGCGTCCACCGTCACCGCGGAGGAGGTCGATCTTCCCAGATATCCATCGCTCTCACCCGATGGAGAAGACGTCGTCTTCTCCTGGCGTGGTGATCTCTGGCGTGTCGACATCGACGGCGGAAAGGCGATTCGTCTGACGTCACATCCCGGGATCGATTCACGCTCAGCGTGGAACCCTGATGGTTCGGGGCTTGTCTTCGAAAGCGACCGAGACGGATACAGAAACATCTGGTCGATCGATCCCGATGGCGACGGTCTGCGTCAGCTCGTGCAGGGTGACACCAGTGCCATACTCTCCGATTTCGGTAGTGGTCCCGATGGAACGCCCACCGTCGTCTTCGACGGTCGCTTTGAAAATGATTTCTACCGAGGCAGCCGCCCATACGAAGTCTCCCTCGATGGCGGTCAACCCAGGCGTGTCCATGATGCGTTTGGAAGTGCGGCCCAGCGAAGTCCTGATGGATCCAAGGTTCTCTTCGAGCGGGGCAGGACATCGTGGACGCGACGTGGCAAGCGTGGCTCCGGAACCAGGGACGTCTGGTTGCATTCACCCGAGGATGGGTTCGTTCAGCTCACCACTTGGGAGGGAAATGACGGCTATCCACATTGGCTCGATGATGAGACCATGCTGTTTCTCTCCGATCGCGAGCTTGGCGCAGTCAATCTTTATCGCCAGTCGATCGTCCCCGGAGTCGAGATGGCCGAGCGTCTCACCGATTTCACGGAACATGACGTGACCGACTTCGACGTCTCCGCTGACGGTCGTCATGTGGTGATGCAGAATTGGGACCGTCTCTACGCCCTGGATCTGGATGATTCGACGAATGGATCCGAGGTGCGGGCGATCTCCATCGAGGCGAACACCGATGGCCTTGACCGTGTGATCCCCAAGAACGTCTCGAACATGGTCACCGAGGCCGAACTCAGTCCCGACGGCAAGGTGATGGCGGTGGTGGCCTACGGGGATGTCTGGATCCGCAACGTCGCGGATGGAAGCCCGACGCGTCGAATCACCGAATCGCTCGCGCATGATCGATCGATCAGCTGGAGTCCCGACGGACTTCGCCTCTATTTCACCAGTGACGAAGAGGGTTCTGACGGGGTCTATGCCGCCGAGGTCGCGTTGACGAGAAGCGAACTGCAGGAGAACTGGCGTTCGATCACCGACCCGGAATCCGTTCCGTCCGATGAGGATTCCGATGAAGAGGACATGCCCCGGAAAAAGAAGGGTTCCGGCAAGCCGTCTCTCGAGGTGAAATCGAATCCGATCAAGAAGATGGGGACGGACGCCACGGGCGGATCCGATTTCGACATCACCGGAAACTGGGTCGCCGAATGCGAGATCCCCGGGGCCGGCATGGTCTCGGTGTCGCTTTCGTTCGAACCTGGTGCCTCCGGATCGATGAACGTGCGCTTCAATGCCACCGACGACATCAAGGGTGAAGGCACCGTGACGATCGATCCCGAGACCGGTGCGCTCTCCGGAGAATTGATCCTCGACAACAGCATGCGAATCCCCATCACGGGAACCTGCGAAAATGGAAGCATCACCGGCCAGGTCGATGCGGTTCAGGGTGCGATCCCGTTCGTGGCGACTCGTGTCGATGACGAGGAAGGCGCGACGACCGGCGAGTCGGACTCCGAAGCCGAGGATGCCGAGGGTGATGAGGCCGAGGAAGAGGAGAACCCCAGGCTCGACCCCGAGCGCTGGCATGACGCACTCAGCTTCGAGATCTCTGAAGTGCTGGTCGATGAACGGAACATCAGCGATCCCAAGCCTTCCCCCGATGGTCGTACGCTCGCCGTGCGACAGGAGAGAGGCGACGTGCTGCTCGTCGATCTCGCGACAGGCGAAGAGACCATGGCTCGAGAGGGGTGGGACCGTGGTACGGAATACGTCTGGTCACCTGATTCCCGCGCGCTTGCCATCAGTCAGGCTGACCTCGACTTCAACTACGACATCTGGTTCGTTCCCGTGGACGATCCGGGTGCCGCGACCAACGTTTCGCGTCACCCCGACAACGACCTGAGTCCCAGGTTCTCCGCCGACGGACGAATTCTGGTCTTTTCCAGCGAGCGCAAGGAGGAGGCCTATGACGTCTACCGGGTCTACCTCGATCGTTCACTCGACGGTCTGCTGGATGTCGAACTCGACGAGTACTACGCAGATGCGAAGAAGGCCGCGAAGAAGCGAAAGCCGATCGATCCCTGGTTGCCTGATCTCGCGATCGAGGATGACGCGGATGACGATTCGAAGGATGACGCGAAGGACGATCCCGAGTGGTCTCCTTCCCTGGAAGACGCCTACAAGAGGCTCGATCGAATGACCGCCTTGACCGGAAATGAACAGACGGTTCGTGTCTCGCCTGCAGGCGATCAGATCGTCTTCCAGCGTTCCGGCGGTGGTTCCGGGACCTCCGGCATCTGGTCGGTCGATTGGAAGGGCAATGGATCCAAGCGTCTCGGCTCCGGTTCGCTCGGTGAATTCACCCTTTCGGGAGACAAGATCGCGACTCAGGGTTCCAGCGGTGGCTGGGTCACCGCGTCGGGATCCGCGAAATCGATTCCCGTCAACGCGCAGATCGAGCTCGATCTGGAAGAGCAGTCGAGCCGGAAATTCGATGAAGCCGCCAGAATCTTCGGCATGATCTTCTACCACCCGGACATGAAGGGTCGTGACTGGGAGAAGATCAAGACCGATTATCACCAGCTCGCATCGCGTGCGTGGACGAGTGATGAATTCAACTGGGTTGCCGCCCGCATGCTTGGTGAGATGAACGCATCCCACACCGGCATCAGAACGCCCGGCATGTCCTCACCGACACGCAAGTCTCAGGGGCGACTGGGTACGCGTCATCAACGTGTGGATGACGGCTTCGAGGTTCTCGAGGTCATCGCCGGTTCACCTGCGGAAATCGGTCCGATGCCGCTCAAGAGCGGTGACGTCATCCTGTCCATCGATGATGAGACCTTCGCTTCCGGAGACACCATCGAAAGTCACCTGCGTGGAAAGGTCGGTCGTGAAGTGGTGCTGCGCATTCGCAGGTCCGCCGATGACACGGACCAGCCGGTCGAGATGCTCACCCTGATCGAACCCGTCTCAAGCGGTTCCCTGTCGGGTCTGATCTACGATGAACAGATCGAATCGATCAACGCGCGTGTGGAGGAACTCTCCGGAGGACGTCTGGGCTACCTGCACATCAAGTCGATGGACCAGGCGTCTCTTGATGTCTTCGAGCGAGATCTCTACGCCGCCGCGGAGGGCAGGGACGGGCTTCTCGTCGATGTCCGAAACAATGGTGGTGGCTGGACCGCGGATCGGGTGTTCGCCTCCCTTGATGCCAGACCGCATGCCTACACGGTCCCTCGTGGAGCCGACCCGTCACGAACCGACGGCTATCCGCAGGATCGTCTCTTCATTCAGAGATACGTTCTTCCCGTGAACATGCTCTGCAACGAGAACAGTTATTCGAATGCGGAGATCATCTCTCATGGGTTCAAGGCTCTCGAACGCGGCACGCTCGTCGGGACCCAGACCACCGGCTCGGTGATCTCGACCGGTCGTGCGACTCTCATCGACGGAACCACGATTCGGACGCCTTTCCGAGGTTGGTATCTTCTTGACGGGACAGACATGGAGAACAACGGCGCCATGCCCGACATCGTCGTTCTGCAGACTCCGGAAGACGAGTCCTCGGAGCATGACGCCCAACTTCAGAAGGCGGTCGAGGATCTTCTCGAGCGTCTGCCCGACACTGCAGGAGATCAACGTCCATGACAGATTCACATCACGACTGGTTCCGTTATCGACCCCATCCCTGGCATGGTCTTTCGACCGGGGATGATCCGCCGGCGAGGATCGATGCCTTCATCGAACTCACGCCCTTCGACGTGATCAAGTACGAGATCGACAAACGGACCGGCTACCTCATGGTCGACCGTCCTCAGCGAACCAGTTCCACGCCTCCCACTCCCTACGGATTCATTCCCCGAACGTGGTGCGGGCCGCGGGTCGCGGCTCTGTCTCCCACTTCGAGTCGGGGTGATGGCGATCCACTCGATGTCTGTGTTCTCACGGAACGCCCCGTCGATCGCACCGAGATTCTTCTGAAGGCCCACGTGATCGGTGGCATCAGCATGATCGATGGTGGTGAGGCCGACGACAAGATCATCGCGGTGATGGATCGCGATGCGGTCTATGGCGAGGCGAACGACATCGGTGAGATTCCGATCGCACTGGTCGATCGACTTCAGCATTACTTCGCGACCTACAAGCTCGTCCCCGGGGTCACCAGTGAGGTGACCATTGCGGGCATCTACGGACGGGACCATGCCATGAAGGTGGTTCAGGCCTCGATCGAGGACTACGTCGAAGAGTACGGCCATCTTGGAAGCGACCCGGATCCGGTCTGACTCCGCCACCCTCAGGCGTCGTCGTCGACCTCGAGGTCATCTTCGAGTTGCGTCGAGACCGCACTCGAAATGGACCGTGCAGCGTCTTCCGCGATCGTGTCGTAGATGCTTGCAAGAAGTCCCGTGATCGGAAATCGTCCTTCGAGCGGCGAAGGTCCCAGTCTTCTCAGGAGCGCCTGGGGGACATGTTCGGGAAGCGGCGCCGTTCGTGCTTCGGCCAGAGCGAATCCCGGTCTCCAGAACTCACTTATCCGGCTTTCTATCGAACCGACGGGACTCGCAAGTCTGACGATGTCGGGATTGGTGTGTGCCTGCGACACGCCTTGCGTGCTGAGCATGCGTGCTTCCTGGAGATGATTTCGAAAGCGCTCCGCGTTTCGACCTCGCATCTCGAGGGTGAATTCCGGGAAGTCCTCCAACCGCTCCAGAAGAACGAGGCAGACAAGCAGTTCGTGCCAGCAGCGCCCGCTCTTCCCGCAGGTGCAGGTTGTTTTAATTTCATCGGTGGCGGGGATCAACGGATGCCCCGCTGATTCGAACGGCTCCGCGACGATCTCCGGAAACTCGCCCGCAAGCAGCTTCGCCGCGTAGATGGCGCCTTCCGCCGCATATTGAAGGACTCGTGTCCATGCGGTGTCGTTCAACGAGGGAAACTCGATGCGAACCGTGTGCGGTCTGGGTTCCACGCCTTGGACGGTGGCCTCGACGAAACCGTTTCCGATCTCGAACTTGGCGGTCTGTCCCGTTCGTCCGCATTCCTTCGCTTCGGCAAGCAGGACCTCGTCCCGCTCGATGTCCAGGCGCTCGGCCCATGCACTGGCCGGCCATGGTCGCGGTCCTGCATCCTCCTTGCGACGAAGACGGATTCCGTTGCGCACTCTTCTCGGGCCTTCCGGCTTCGAGCGAGGCATGCCTCCGGGTGGTGGGGTGCTGCTCATGGCGAGCTTTCCTCCAGAGTTTCATGGCGTATGGAGAGGATGTCTCTCAGCTGTCCCGTCGACAGTTCCGTCAACCAGGACTCTCCGGCTCCGATGATGCGCGCGGCCAGTTCGGTCTTCTGTTCGATCATCTGATCGATTCGCTCTTCCAGAGTGCCTGCACTGATCATCTTGTGGACGTTGACCGTTCTGTCCTGGCCGATTCTGAACGCACGGTCCGTCGCCTGATTCTCGACCGCAGGGTTCCACCAGCGGTCGTAGTGGAAGACGTGGTTCGCCGCGGTGAGGTTCAGTCCGACGCCACCCGCCTTGAGGCTCAGGATGAAGATCGGGCATGATGGATCCTTCGATTGGAACCGATCGACCAGCTGGTCGCGTTTCATCTGGGGCGTGCCGCCATGAAGGAACAGCGGTTCGATGTCGAAGGCGTGTCTGATCATCGAGACCAGAAGATGGCCCATTCTTCTGTACTGCGTGAAGATCAGTGCTCGGTCGTCGGTCGCGGTGACTTCTTCCAGCATCTCCATCATTCGCGTCGATTTTCCGGAGCGCAGAGGATCGATCTCTCCGGTCTCCATGCCGATCGATTCGAGATAGTGCGAGGGGTGGTTGCAGATCTGCTTCAGCTTCACCAATGAAGCGAGGACCAGTCCTCGACGTCTGATTCCTTCCGCGCTGTCGACCTTGCGCAGCATTTCCTCGACCACCGCGTCGTAGAGCTGGACCTGCTCTTCGGAAGGCGTGACGGTCTGCTTGCTCTGAACCAGCGGGGGCAGGTCGGTGATCACGTTGGGATCCGTCTTCAGTCGACGAAGAATGAACGGTTGGACCAGTTCGCGAAGTCTGCGTGCCTGTCGTTCGTCTCGGTGACGTTCGATCGGCACGGCGAATCGTTTTCTGAAATCGCCGTTGGTCCCCAGGAACCCGGGACAGCAGAATTCCATGATCGACCAGAGTTCGGCAAGTCTGTTCTCGACCGGGGTACCGGTCAGCGCGATCCTGCGGTGGGTCTTGAGCGAACGGATCGCCGCGGTCTGTTTGGTCGGAGGATTCTTGATGTGCTGGGCTTCATCGAGCGTGACGCGCCACCAATTGATGTTTCGAAGCATCTCCTGGTCCCTCGTCACCAACGCGTAGGTGGTCACGATGACGTCCGTCTTCTCCGCGAGTTCGATGAATTCGTCGCCCAGCGGGCGAGTGGCACCGTGTTGGAGGTGGACCTTGAGTTCAGGTGCGAATCGTCCGAACTCCCGTTTCCAGTTGCCGAGCACCGACATCGGAACCACCAGAAGCGTCGGGCCGATGTGTGCGGGATCCGCGGCATGCTGACGTTCGTGTTGAAGAAGAGCGATCAATTGAATGGTCTTGCCCAGTCCCATGTCGTCGGCGAGACAGGCTCCAAGCCCGAATCGATCGAGGAANGCGAGCCAACTGAGCCCCGAGAGCTGGTAGGGGCGCAGTTCGCCTCTGAAAAGCTCCGGTTGTTCGAGATTCTCGATCGTGCGTTCACCGGTCTCCTGGTCGATTTCACCGAAGATCTGCGCGACCCATCCGGTGGCCTTCATGCCGAGGATCGGAATCGGTATCTCCGCCTTTTCAACGCCATGCGCGAGTCGCATCGCCTCCAGGACGGTCATCTCTCCGCCGGGGTGTTCTTCGATGAACTTCGCGGCGCCATCGACGTCTTCCTTGCGGATCTCGACCCACGTTCCGTTGATGCGTACCAGNGGCGCGCCCTGGGCCGCGAGNTTTCGNAACTCCTCGACCGAGACCGGCTTGTCTCCNAGTGTGATCTGCCANGAGTAGTCGATNAGCGTGTGCAGTCCCAGTTCGCCTTCNCGNCCGGGNCCGGCACCCCATTGTCCGTTTTCCAGTTCGGACAANGGNTGTGAATCGACCACCATGTGNGCTGCNAGTCGGCTNCGAACCTGGCCCCACCACGANGGNACGAGAACTTCGATGCCGCTTTCCTGCAGGATGGGTCTGGTCTCTCGCAGGAATTCATACGCCTTGGCNAGCGGCAGATCGATNCCGCAGGGTGANGCGTCTTCGAGNGANGACTCGAGATTCGGATAGAGGCGNGCNGCTCTNGCGAGTTCCGCGAGCAGGACGTCCGCCGCCGTTTCNCTTTCATTNCCGATCTGTGACAGCATTCTGTCCCCGACCGAATCAGGATCCCAGATCTGCTCCGCATCGATCACGATCGGAGGATCGTCGGTCGTGACCAGNTGGAACGAAAGACGCCATGGTCCNGTGGGNACTTCATCCGGATCATCNCTCGTCATCANCGGTTCGGAAAGTTGCAGACAGAGACGGACCATTCGCGANGCGCTTCGNTCATCGAGGTGCGAGATCCACTGTCGTGCCGAACGAAGNATCTGNGCTTCGCCTCCGTGGATGACGGGAANCGCNTTNTCTTCATGGAGAAGACCCGAAAGCCANCCGGCGTGCTGGTCNCCCAGGACGTCNCNNTCCTCGAGGGCGTCGGGATAATCGTCCGCGATCAGGATTCTTCGAACGGCGCTGTCGCACATCGTTCGAAGAGCGTTTTCCATGAGGCTCCAGGCNTCGCTGTCACCATTCTCCTCGATGGCNCAGACGATCGCAGGCGTCGANGACAACAGNTGNGCNGCNCGAGCGCTGGTTTCGCGNTCNTTCAGCCAGGGAAGCCAGTTGGCTCTCAGGATCCCGTCGCGTTGCTGGATCATCGTCGGNATGAAGCGNTGTTCCGCNAGNAGGTCGAGCACCAGNCGGCCGGTCTCGATCCAGTAGCGTGCGTCATGTCCCAGCGTCGCCTCGTCTGCNGGNAGTCCNTCTTCGAGTCGAACCAGNCATTCTGCAGNATGGCTNGCCTTGATCTTNAGNACNGGAACGNTGACNGAGTGNAGCTCGAGGCCGTCGATGGAATCGAGATTCCANCCCAGCTCCGAACCCAGNCGCTCNCTNGGTTCGACNAGNANGCCATCNTCATGCAGNCGGTGNGGNAGGCGNAAGGTCAGNTCGCTCTTGTNNTCGACCATCTCTTCNGTGATCACGCCGGCTTTNANCAGCAANGACTCGAGCGCCTCNGGNCTGGCGGCATAGGCNTGATTGACNGTNGGAACNGAATTCAGTTTTCNGGCNGCGTTNTNTGAAGCGTCCGCATCCNNGGTGGATTCNTCANNGTCGNTNCGGGNCNTTTCAGCNTCGATNTCNTCAAGNGCTTCTTCNAGATCTTCACTGGCATGAATCTCACGGCCACGNGANCCGAGCAGATCATTCAGTGCGAGTCGTGCATCGGATGTCGACTCGGCCCAGAGATGNATTCCATTGTNNGCCCAGGCGGTGTGAAAGACCAACATGCTTCGCGCAACCTCCGAGGGCACATGATGTTCGTGNNCGAACTGATCATGAGTGTGAATCCATCTTCGTACCCGTTCCNTGGTGGGCGGGATGGGATTCGGAATGATTCCGCTGGGGCTCGAACCCAGGACCTAGCGATTAAAAGTCGCGTGCTCTACCAACTGAGCTACGGAATCTTGAATNCNCAATTCTAACGGATCTTCGATGAATTTCCCCANCCGACACCCTTCCACATTCGATTCAGAGGCGAAAAATGCCCGATCTAGGTCCGTATGNGGAAGGAATACNGCGATCTCAGNGGATCAGTGTGGACTTCACCCCGCTCNATGCCGATTGAATGNAGGGNNNTCGAGGATCGNGGGCCCCGATCACGACCCANTCANTCAATCACANGTTCGNCCGCCCGGGAAAAGTGCGNTCGAGCAGCCTCGANATTNTCCGTCGATGGATGGAATGCATGCANTTTCAGGGAGCTTCTATGTTTGGTTCACACACGTTTCGTCTTCGTCTTCTGATCGGTTCGGTCNCGCTTCTGGGCGTGGCTGGTTGTCAGAGTTCNAGCACGCAGTGGCAGGGCGGCGAAGCCTCCGCGACCGGTTTCGTCTCTGGTTCGAGTTGGTCGGCCAAGGCNGNGACTGATGACAANNCCGAATCATCNTATTCAGGNGTCTANTCGNACATGANTGATGATTTCTGGGCNGACGGACCACACGGAAGCCAGAACAGCCTNTCNCAGGTGAGTTTCGCCACCGAGGGNTCCGACTTNGACCCCGAAATCGATCCTTCCGGCACGTCACTCGTCTATGCCTCGACGCAGCATGCNACCAAGGCGGATCTGTACCGCAAGAAGATCGACGGCAAGACCATCACTCGATTGACNTCCGATTCCGGTGAAGACGTCATGCCCGCNATCAGCGCGGACGGCAAGTGGATTGCATTTGCCAGTGACCGATCGGGNAACTGGGACATCTGGATGATGCCTTTCNNNGGCGGNCCNGCGACTCAGATGACCTTNGATTCAGANCACGAGCTGCACCCCAGCTTTTCNCCCGACGGTTCNGANCTCACNTACTGNCGNCGAAACAGTCGAAGNGGCAGCTGGGAGATCTGGAGCTANCGAATGGANTCNCCCGGCACCCGAACCTANGTCTGTGACGGNTTGTTNCCNCAGTGGTGTCCCGATGGCAGTCGTTCGACCNTGCTTTTCCAGCGNGCTCGACAGCGTGGCAGTCAGTTCTTCAGCATCTGGACGGTTGATTTCAGTCAGGGNGAATGNTCNAANCCGACCGAGATCGTCGCTGCCAGCGANACCGCNATCATGCATCCCANCTGGTCTCCNAANGGCGAANTGATCTGNTACTGCACCGTCAACAACCCNGGTTCCGTCGCNAANTGGCCCACNCAGGCTGATGTCTGGATGGTCGGTATCGANGGCTCCGGNCAGGCTCCGCTNACNCAGGGNGNNCACAGGAACATGCAGCCNACCTGGAGCAAGGATGGTCGNATCTTCTTCGTCTCCGATCGAGGCGGTCAGGATGTCATCTGGGCCATTCCAGCNGCCTCCTCGACNCCNGCAGCNCCCGGAAGCCGATTNGCNACCGTNNACACGACCGTCGGCAATGACGACTGAGCNTGCTGATNCNAACNCATTCCACCCTCGCATCAGCTTTNCTGGTGCGAGGGTTTTTTCATGCCGTTTGGAATCAGGCTTGCAGAANGTTCNTCATGAACACTCNAAGTCTTCAAATCGGTCGCTTCAGCGAGGTTTTTCGGCAGATTCTGCGCCANAAGGCGNTCATCCGNTTGCTCATCGGGTGCGGTCTGGTGCTGGTGGCNTCAGGATGTGCCAAGCCAAGGCCCGTNTCNCTCACCTCGCCATGGATGCCNCGACAGCANGTCTGGGCCATCGCNCCTCTCGCCAATGAAAGCGGAGTCAGCCATGTCGANCGCCTGGCGATNACCGATGGATTGGTNCTNGAGGTGGCCTCGATCAAGGGTGTCGACGTGCTTCCNCTCAATCGCACCTTGGAGACCATGCTTTCCCTGAACATCGGTCTCGACGGAATTCCCAACGAGNCTGANTACCGGGAACTCTGCCAGGTTCTCAATGCNGATGCCATTCTGGTCGGCACGATCATCGCCTACGACCCCTATCAGCCTNTGAGATTCGGATCCTCATTGCAGTTGATTCGAAATCAATGNNNCCAGTGCNCCNGCTCNATTCGATCCNAGGGCNCTGAGCATGAGNCTCGGNGGGACATCAGANGCCNTCGTGCGNGCGCCGATNCAGACTCGACCGATTCANTCCTCAGGCATCTTCGANACCGAAAATCACGATGTCAGAGCTCAGATGGANGCCTANTCCACNGGTCGTTCGACCCATGATCTCGCTCGGAANGGNNTTGGCCTCTACCACCTGGATATGGATGACTACGCNGAATTCGTNTTCCACCAGCTGCTCGAGCGTCTCCTCCGAGAGGCNNCGTATGCAGAATCGGCAGATTCTGCCGTCTTNGCGAACGCGTCGTAATTCTGCAAGGAAAAATAAAGCNCCCAAAAGCAGGNTTTCCAGTCCGCCAGTGGGGGNNGCGCTGTTTTTTTNCANTCCGTCCGATACCCGCTCAACCAAGTCCGAAAAACCACCGATGTATCGGGCGTACCNCGTGTTCTCGATTCTTCGAANCNCGGGGCGGNGNCCNCTCCTNTCNTCGCCGTGGGGGNCTTCCGNNTGATGAAGGCGATTTTTATAGAACGAATNCCCCNNGCAGTGCGTATCTGTCGGGGNAGGCAAGTCNGAATTCGAGCTGAGTTCTCGAGGATCAATAATGAGCGAGCATCTTCCAATCGTTGACCGTTTCATCAGTTATTTGAATGATGAGCGCCATTTCAGCCCC
>NYVB01000042.1 GCA_002684315.1 Planctomycetaceae bacterium
GTGCTGATCGGCATGATTCCGGCGATGATCGGAACGTGGATCCCCTCGATCCGGCAGCGATCACGCCAGTCGAGGAACGCGTGGTTGTCGAAGAAGAGCTGGGTGCAGATCCAATCCGCGCCGGCGTCGACCTTCGTCTTCAGGTGGGTCATTCCCACGAGCGTGTTGGGGGTGTCGGGATGCCCTTCGGGAAATCCCGCGACCCCGATCCTGAAGGGGTGTCGATGCCGGTCGCCGAAACGCTGGATGTGCTCCACGAGATCCGAGGCATGATCGAAATCGCCTGAATCCGGTTCCCCTCCATCCTGAGGTGGATCTCCTCNNAGGGCNAGGATGGCGGTGACACCCGCCTTGGCGTANCGCTCGAGAATCTCGTCGATCTCGTCACGGGTGTGNCCGACGCAGGTGAGATGNGGCACCGCNGGAATCTTCGTCTCTTCCAGCAGCCGNACCACGAGGTCGTTNGTCAGTTCTCGGGTGGANCCTCCGGCACCGTAGGTGACCGAGACGAANGAGGGTTCAAGNNGCACGAGCTCNTTGATTCGACGATCGAGGTTCATCCAGCCGNCCGGCGTCGACGGCGGAAAGAACTCGAATGAGACCGTGGGGGCAGTACCTGAGTCCAAGGCGTCCATGCCCTGATCATACGTCCGCGGATGCACGATGTCCCCGGGTGCAGGGGGCGATAAGATCCAACGGATGACTTCCCGGCAGCAGATCCCCGGTCCGACCGTCAAGCGTCTGACGCTGTACCTGCGTGAGGTCGACCGGCGTCTGGCGGCGGGCGAGACCCGGGTGAGTTCTCGCAAGCTCGGCGAAGGGCTGGGGGTCACGGATACCCAGATCCGGAAGGACCTNTCGTGGTTCGGGCAGTTCGGGCAGGCGGGTGTNGGATACCTGCTCGAGGATCTGGGTGATCGGCTTCGGGCGATNCTCGGCAAGGACCGNACCTGGAAGACGGCGNTGGTGGGCGCGGGNCGGCTCGGGCAGGCGATCATGTCCTACGGCCCGTTTGCACGGGAGGGGTTCGAGATCGCGGCGGTCTTCGACGCCGATCCCGGGCTGGTCGGAACGGAAGTGGTCGATCGCCGCATTCGGCCCATGGAAGATCTCGATCGACTGATTCGTGAACGGGACATCCTGCTCGGAATCGTCTCCGTTCCGAAGGAGGCGGCGCAGGCGACGGCGGATCTGCTGATCGAGGCGGGTGTCCTCGGAATCCTGAACTTCGCCCCGGTTCGTCTTGAAGTGGGNGATCGAGCGAGCGTGGTGACCGTAGACTTCTCGGCCCGGCTCGAACAGCTTGCGTTCCAGGTGTCTCTGGGACTGAAAGGATCCATCGATGTCGACGAATGATCGTGGCCGCGTGTTTGGAATCACCGTGTTTGCGACTCTGGTCGCGGCGGGGTGCTCCTCGGCCCGCCTGGGGCCGAGCGAGGGAAGCGTCGCGCGAGCGACCGAAGTCCGTGAGCTGCAGGACGAGGTCGCCGGCCTTGAAGCGGAACGATCCCGACTGACCATCGAGCTGGGGAACGCTCAGGCGGCGTCGGGCGAGGGAACGCTCCCAGCGGGACTGCCCACGCCGGTGCGCATCATTGAAGCCTCGGGATCGACCGTCCGCCTCGGCGCGTCGGGGACGGAACTCCGGCTTCGAGTGCGAACGGAGGACGCACGAGGCCGGTTCATCCAGACCACTGGTCCGGCGACGGTGTCGGCGATCGGATTCGACGATGCCGGCGATGCCGTCGACCTCGGATCGTGGGAGGTGGATTCGGCCGCTTGGCGGGACGGCCTTCGGGAGGGCTTCATGGGAACCNCCTACGCGNTCGACCTCNCGNTGAAGANCCCGGAGATGCTCGGTCTTGGCGATGATCCACCGANGATTCTGGTTCGGGTCGAGGTCACCGATCCCCGGTCCACCTCCCCGTACCGACTGGAATTCGCGGTGCCGGTCACCGGGGCGATCGAAGGGGGCGGCTCGTGAACGAAGTCAGGTCCGCCATGTTCCTTCGAGTNGGTCGTCGTGCGATCTGGTGCCTCGTGATCGCCGCCGGTTTCACCACGGTCGGGGGATCGACCGGCTGCCAGAAACTGCTCTTCAAGCCCGATGATCCCAGGACCCAGTTCGAGGTCCATGATCGGATGCGNCAACGGTACGTCCCGATCGAGGAGGAGGACGTCTTCGGTGAACCGCAACCGGCGCTCCGTGCACGACTTTCGCCCAATACGTGATCTCAGAGGTGGTCCGGTATCATTCGCGCTCGGGGGCCCACTGGCGGGGNGATCCGGCGCAACCCCCGGAGTTCACCCTCCCGGGAGGTGGTTCGCGGGATTCCCGCGATTGACGAATGTTCGGTCGTGGTGTGGACCGATGAGAAGGACAGAGCGAGAAGGACTTCCCGAACGGCGGGAACGACGCGTGGGGCGGGTCTGCAAGGAACGCGGACCTGAATGAGGGCATGGTTCCCGTGAAGCAGCATCAGGAACAGGTCGTTTCGGGAGGATTCTCCCGTCCCCAGATCGTCTGGATGGCGTTCATGGCGAGCATGACGGTGTTCTTCGCCTTCTTCATGCTCACCACCACCACGCCCCGCGAGGGCATGGGCGACCTCCCGTCCGCATCCGTCCTCGCACCATCGGACATCGACCGGACCCGATCCCGGATGGGGCTCGAGCCCGCCCGGACCACCATGTCGACGGCGTGGACCAAGATCGTGGTCCACGATTCGGGGTTCTACTTCGACGACGCCGACGACATCGCCCGCCGACACGTCAATCAGGGCAACCTCCGAGAGATCGGATACCACTTCGTCATCGGCAACGGCAACGGCAGTCTCGCCGACGGTCAGATNCACGTCACCACCCGTTGGGACGCCCAGCGGGCCGGGGCTCACGTCGCCTCGCGACGCGGTGCCGATCCGGCGGTGGCGGACGGCGTGAACCGGGTCGCGATCGGCATCTGCCTCGTCGGGAACGGCGATCAGAAACGATTCACCCAGGCCCAGACCAAGTCGCTCGCCCAGCTGGTGACGACGTTGCAGTCGCGTCTTTCGATCACGGACGACGCGGTGCATCTTCATTCCGACCTGAGCGACGTCAACAGCCCCGGCCGGTACTTCCCGGTGGCCGAGTTCGAATCGCTGCTCGCCGGTCGGGACTGATCGCACCGCGTGTCGACGCGGAGTCGAGTCGGTGTGCCGCCCGCGAAGTGAATCGCCCCGCCAACTCGCCGCGACAGTGCACTCAACGGGGATCGTCATGTCGCATCCAGTCGAACTCTTCGGGTACCCGGTGGTCGGCCGGCTCGGCGAGGGCGCTGCAAGCACCATNTATCGAATCCGCGACCCGAAGTCCGGGGCCGAGTACGCGATCAAGCATGTCGTGAAGCGATCCGACAAGGANCAGCGATTCATCGACCAGGTCGTCGGCGAACACCGGATCGGAACGTCGATCAAGCATGAATCGATCCGACGNATCGGCCGNCTGTTCCGGAAGCGGCGTCGATTCAGGATCGTCGAGGTCGGTCTCGTGATGGACTGCGTCGACGCGCCGGCACTCGACACGCTGNGGGATCTCTCGCCGCTCGAGCAGGTNCGGGTCTTCATCCGACTCGCGGAAGGCCTGATGGCGATGCACGACGCCGGTTACGTCCATGCGGACATGAAGCCGACCAACGTGCTGGTCGACGGGGCCGACGTGCGGATCATCGATCTCGGTCAGGCCTGCGAGATCGGGACGACGAAGGACCGCATCCAGGGGACGCCGGGGTACATCGCACCCGAGCAGGCGCACCGTCGTCGCATCACGGAGCGGACCGACGTCTACAACCTCGGNGCCACGATGTACTGGGTCGTCTCGGGTCGNCTGATTCCGACGGCCCTGCCACCCAAGGGTGGNGAGNCCGAAGTGGCATCCGGGCCGCTCGGNCCCGATCGGATCGCCATGCCGACTCCACTCGTGGANCTGGTNCCGGGAACGCCGNNCGAACTCTCGGAACTCGTGCAGGATTGCGTACGGGTCTCGCGCGGCGATCGACCCGCGACCATGATTCCGGTGATCGATCGACTGCTTCGAGTCGATCGNGCGTTGTCCCTTTGACGCCTTGCGATCCGGACCGNCTTCGGGCACGATCGTTCGAATGACGACCGAATCCCGATCGCACCTCCTTCTCGATCTCGACGGCACGCTCGTCGATTCCCTCGACGGCATTCATGCGGCCTGCGTCGTCGCCGCGAAGGAGACCGACCGTACGGTGCCGCCGAAGGACCTGGTCCTGCGAAGCATCGGGCGCGGCGCGGATCGGCTCCTGCATCGAATTCTCCGGCTCGATCACGAATCGGAACTCGATCCGGTGACGCACCGGCGAGCCCGTTCGATCTTCGATCGTGAATACCGCGACGCATGTCTCGACGGAACGATCCTGCGCGAGGGCGTCGCCGATTCACTCGGCGAACTCCGTGGTCTCGGGCATCGATTGTGGATCGCCACCAACAAGCCGCGTGTTCCGGCGATGCGGGTGGTCGAGCGGCTCGGCCTCGATGACATGGTCGACGGATTGTGTTGTCCGGAGGATGCCGGCGTGCTCAAGCCCGATCCCCGCTTCATCGAGGCGGCGCTCGCCCTCGATGAAGCGGCATCGAACGGGGTGATCCTCGTCGGTGATTCGAGTGTCGACGCGCAGACCGCGGAGAACGCGGGAATTCCGTTCATCGCGATCCGGGGTGGTTACGACGAGGGTCGCGACATCGCGTGTCGCATGCCGCGTCCGGACGTGGTGATCGAATCACCGCTTGATCTCCCGGCAGCCGTCGCCCGAATCGGTGCGAGCTCGGGCCAGCGTGATTCCGCACCATGAAGAACGCGTCCACCCCACCTCGGGTGGAACGGACGCGTGGTCGATCTTCAGCGCTCGGGGGCGCGGACGTCAGGAGGCCTGACGATCTTCGAGCACGTTCGGTCCGAGATCCTCGCTCGGATCCTCCTTCGCCTTGCCGCAGAAGACGTCGAAGGTCGTCTCATCAAGCAGGGAATTCATCGCCTGTTCGACGCGACCGATTCGATTGGAAAGGTCACCGGGGGCGGAGATGCCGCAGATCTCGCTGCCGACGAACGCGACGCGACTGCTGTCGGGACGTTCGAAAAGCGACCAGACGTCACGCAGCGTGATCTCGTCCGGTCCCTTGGCAAGGGCATAGCCTCCACCCGGGCCGGGAGAGCCGCTGACGATTCCCGCCTGGCTCAGGGTCGAGAGCAGCTTGGCGACGAAGGGGCGCTGCAGTCCACGTCCGTCGGCGATGTCCGCGGCGGACACTCTTCGGGTCGCGGGTCCGTCCCAGAGGGCGGCCAGGTAACTCACTGCGGCGATGGCGGTCTCGGTTTGCTTGCCGTACATGGATTAATGTCTCTTCAAATAAGTGTTTCGGCGATCACGCCAGGCAACGAAGGAACACTCGGCGACCCCAAACGTTCGAATCGATCATAATTGAATTGGGTCGTTCTATACAAGGTCTGTCTCGAGGAAGCACATGAATCAACAGAGGATCCGATTCGAGCTGCAGGTCCACACGAAGGACACCACGCTCGCCTGTGAATTCACCCCTGGAGAAGAGGTGACGTTCGGGCGCGATGATGCCTCAGGCGTCCGGATCCCGGATGAATCGGTGAGTCGACTGCACGCGGCAGTCCGTTTGTCGGAGGATGGAAAATTTCTGATCAAGGATCTTGGCAGTCGCAGCGGGACCAATTTGAATTGGATCCGTCTTGAACCCGACGAATCAGTACGTGTTCGAACGGGAGACCGAATCCGATTCGGATCCACGGAATGTGTTGTCCGTCTTCCTGCGGGCGATGGGCCGGATGACGAGGCCGCGGCGAATGCACCGGAAATTCCCAAGGCCGGCCACGAGACCCGCGCCGGTGTGGACGAATTCAAGACGCGTGGAAGCCTGCTTCTCCGACTCAACGCATCGGGAACACTGGAGCGCGAGATCGGTTGGCGGGACTTCTACGACCGCTACGTCCCCCTCATCAAGGGATTCGCAGGACGCGCCGGCGCCGGTGGTGAGGAGGCGGAGGACGTCGCCCACGAAGTGGTGGCGAATTTCTTCCGGGCCTCGCATCGATTCGAGTACGACGCCACGCACGGCCGCTTTCGAGGCTACTTGAAGGCGGCGACGCTCAATGCCATGCGAGCGCGGTGGCGGAAGCGGGGTGGTCAGGTCAACCTCGGCGAACACGACGAGGTTCGAATCGACGACCCGGGCTACGTGGACGACGTGTGGGCTCAGGAATGGACGAGATCGGTGATCGAGCGGGCGCTCGAGGCGGTGCGATCGAGTGGGAACCAGAGCGAGCAGTCCTGGGAGGCGTTCGATCTCTACGGTCGGCGTGGCGTGCCCGCGGCCGAAGTGGCCGAGCGTCTGTCGATGTCGCCCGAATCGATTCGCCAGGCGAAGAGTCGGATCTCACGGCAGGTTCGTGCGGAGATCGAACGCATTCGCACCGAGGAAGGCTGAGCGACCGATCACTCAGTCGCGGCGATCGAGTTCGAGGAACTCGACGCCGGCCTCGTCGAACACCGTCCGGCTCTTGTCGATCGACTCGAGCCAGTGATCGTCACCAGCTTCGGGGAGATACGTCACGACGGTCCGGATGCCGGCCTGGACCACCGCGATGGCGCAGTTGACGCACGGGAAGAACGACGAGTAGATCGCGCAGTCGATCGGGCTGACACCGTTGCGGGCGCATTGGATGATCGCGTTCATCTCGGCATGCACGATCAGGTCGTACTTGACCGGACGCTCGAGTCGTTCGGGACGATCCTCGACGCCCCGGGGGAGTCCGTTGAAACCGGTCGAGACCACCTGCTTGTTGGCGGAGACGATCACTGCGCCGACGCCACGCGACGGATCCTTGCTCCAGGTCGCGATCTCCTCGCTCAAGGCGAGGAATCGTCGGTGCCACTTCTCGTCGAGGGGGATGGTCATCGCTTGAAACGCTCCGTGGGGATCCGCACCAAGGTATCTGAACCGGGAGGTGACCACTTCAGGATCAGGTCGTCCTGGCCGGTCCCTTCGAAGTAGTCGATCCGGATCGGATGAAGTCCGGCCTCGAGGGCGATCGTCCCCGACTTCTCGAGGGCCGAATGGAGGCCGTCGTTGTCGATCACCATCGATTCGTGGATCCGCAGCGTGCTCCCGTCGTCCGAATCGAGGGCGAACGTCCAGACGCCCGTCGTCGGGATCTCGATGAAACCGGTGAAGGTGACGGCGAAGTTCTCGTCGCGTGGTTGCATGGAGAGATCGACCGTCGCGACCACGCCCTCCGCGAACGCGGCCGACGCCGCGAAATCCGACACCTTCTCGAACTCGCCGAGGAAGGTCCGCCACGCGAGGCCGTCTCGAATCACGAAGGGTTGCACCGGGGCGACCGGGGCGACGCGTTCGAACCGGCGTTCGACGACGTCACCGACCTGCATGCCGTCGAAGAAGCAGGCGGTCCGGAGCGTCGTGGACCGGTCGATCTCGATCCTCCCGGCATCGATGCCGGCGTCGAAGGTCGGTTCGGATCCATCGATCGTCGACCGAAGTTCCACGGTCGGGTCCGGTGACTCGATGTCGACGGTGAACGGATCGATGAAGATGCCTGATCCGGTTTCGATGCGCGGACCGTCGACCACCAGCGCGGGCGCGACGAGGTCGAGCACCACGACGGTGTCCATCGCATCGACCATCGCGTCGGCGGGGAGTTCGATCCGGAGGTCGGCGCCGGCGCGGTCGACCGTGAGCCGGCCGGTCGCGGGCGCGGCCAGGAGGTACGCGGCGTCGCCGACCGGTGGGGTCAGCAGGCCGGGGAGTCGAAGGATGCCGTCCTCGGGTCGATCGAACACGTGGAGGTACAGACGCTCCCTGCCGCCGGGCAGTGATCTTCGCGTGCACCGACCCCAGTCGAGCGTCGCGAACGGCGAGGCCCCGGTGCCGTGGATGGAATCATCGTTCATCGACATCCAGCGTCCGACGCCCGCGAGCCGTTCCTTCGCTTCAAGGGGGAATCGGCCTCGTTCATCCGGTCCGACGTTGAGCAGGAAGTTCCCACCCTTGCTGGCGATGTCGACGAGCTTTCGGACCAGGTCGGAGGTGGTCTTGTAGGCGACGTCGAACGACTGGTAGCCCCACGACCGGTTCATGGTCATGCAGGTCTCCCAATCGACGCCTTCGGGAAGGCCGGTGGCGGGGATCTCCTGCTCCGGCGTGCCGAAGTCACCGCGATAGCCACCCGCTCGGGTGAGTCCGGCCATGCCGGTCCGGCCGGTGTCGACCCGATTGTTCACGATGATCCGCGGATCGATCCGACGCACCAGGTCGTAGGTGCGCTGGCCGTCGGCGTGCGTCCAGGTTCCTTCCCATTCGCCGTCGAACCAGAGCACGCCTGGTCCGTATCGTTCGATCAGCTCCCCGAGCTGACGATGCATGTGGCGAACGTACTCGTCGTGATCCCCACCCGGGCGATCGTCCCAGGCCCGACGGGGCAGGTAGTCGGGATGGGTCCAGTCCATGATGGAGTGATAGAAGCAGGGGACGACGCCTTCGTTCCGGCATGCTTCGACGAGTTCACCGAGGATGTCGCGATCGAACGGCGTCTCCGCCACGTCGAAGGTCGTGAACGCGCTCGGCCAGAGGCAGAAGCCGTCGTGGTGCTTGCTCGTCACGACGAGATATCGCATCCCGGCGTTTCGCGCGATCATCGCCCACTCGGTCGCGTCGAAGTCGACCGGATCGAACTGGGACTGGAGCGGCATGTAGTCGTCGGGATGGATCTTCACCGAGTTGAGGATCCATTCGGCACCGCCGGTGCGACGCCCCTCCCAGTACCCGCCGGGAATCGCGTAGAGACCCCAGTGGATGAACATGCCGAAACGAGCTTCGCGCCACCACGCCATTCGAGCGTCGTGCTGTTCGGCCGTCTCTTCGAGCGGCGTGGCTGCGCGGACGGGAAGGTCGTTCGGCCACCAATCGGAATCGGGCGGAGGCACGACGGCCGACGAGGGGTTCGACATGGCGAGGGTGATCGCGAACAGGGTGGTGTGCAGTGGCATCGGTCGGGCCTCCACCGAGGATCCTATCGGAGCCCGGTCGGTCGCCCGTGATCATCCGCGGGAGGCCCGGTGGTTTCCGCCGGCTCGGCCCCACCAAGGGCGAGATGCCAGTACCCGATGTCGTTCCACCGGTCCGCCTTCCACCCGACGGCGGGTAATCGACCGGCTTCGCGATAGCCGACGCGCTCGTGCATCCGGATGCTCGGATCGTTGGGGAGGGGGATGACGGCGACCGCGGTTCGATACCCCGACGCCCGAAGCGCTTCGAGGAGTGCGACCGCGAGTTCGGATCCGATTCCACGCCCCTGCGCCCCCGGTTCGACGTACACCGAGGTCTCGGCGGTGAAACGGTAGGCGTCTCGTCCGCGGAAACCCGTGGCGTAGGCATATCCCACGACTTCGCCGTGATCGTCTTCGGCGACGAGCCACGGATGCGTCTTCAGGGTTCGTTCGATGCGTCGGGCCATCTCGGCCGCATCCGGCGCGACGGATTCGAAACTCCGGGTTCCATCCCGCACGTACGGTGCGTAGATCGCGGCGATGGCGGACGCGTCCTGGATTGTCGCGGATCGCAACATGGACGGAACGGTACCATCGACGCCGCGTCGCCCTCCACCACCGTGGCCGTCGATCGGCCGATCGGAGCCCTGCATGTCGAACGTCGCGATGATCCGCTTCCTGGCCGCCATGGTCACCACGTTCCTCGCGATCGCCGGATTCGCTCGCGCCGAACCACCCGAGGGTGACGTGCTCTGGTACGAGCGTCCGGCCGATGAATGGACGAAGGCGCTCCCGATCGGGAACGGTCGACTCGGAGGGATGGTGTACGGCGATCCGCTCGGAACGATCCAGATCAGCGAGGAATCCGTCTGGGCCGGCTCGCCGATCGACCGACATCGCGATCCGGCGAACGATGCGTTGCAACGGGCCCGCGATCTCTGGTTCGCCGGAGACGTGACCGGGGCGCAGCGGATCATGCAACAGGAGTTCATGAGCGAGCGGCTCACCCGAAGTCATCAGACGCTCTTCACCGTCGGAACCCGATGGGTAGACGATCTCGACTCGATCGGGGACTACCGACGTTCCCTGGATCTCGGGACCGGCGTCACCGAGACCACCTTCTCGTCGAAAGGGCATCGCTATCGATGTCGGATGTTCGCGAGTGAAGCGGATGACGTCATCGTCGTGCGTTGGGAGACCGATGCGTCCGAAGGAATGCATGCGGCGGTCGCGATCGGACGGGATCGCGCCCATGAAGGAGGTACGACGGTCGGCGGCAAGGAGACCACGACGCGGACCGGCAGATCGTCGATGCTGCACGGACGCGCGATCAACGGGACACATCCGGGCGTGCGATACGCCGGGATCGCGGTGACCAGGGGCGACGCGCTCCACGAGATCGGCGAGACGATACCGGTCCCGGACGATGCGGTCCTCGGACGCGTGCGGAGCCATCCGAGCATCGCGCGTCGGGTTCACGCCTACACCGTGGTGATCGCCGGCGCGACCGACATGCCGGGCTACGGCGTCGCCGATCCCCGCGCTGAGGTCGAGCGACGGGCCAAGGCGGCCCTGGAACGTGATTTCGACGAGCTCCTCCGTCGACATCTCGATTCCTTCCAGCCGCCGTTCGAGCGAGTGTCCATCGATCTCGGAAGCTCGCCGCAGGCCTTGAAGCCGACCGATGTGAGACTCGAGGAGCTTCGCGCCGGCGCCGAAGATCCTTCACTCTTCAGCCTCTACTTCCAGTTCGCTCGGTATCTGACGATCTCGAGCTCTCGGCCGGGGACCATGCCGGCCAATCTGCAGGGCATCTGGAACGATCACATCGAAGCGCCGTGGAACGCCGACTATCACGTCAACATCAACCTTCAGATGAACTACTGGCCGGCGGAGATCACCAATCTCGCGGAGTTCCACGAGCCGGTGTTCGATTTCACGGAACGTCTGGCGGAACGAGGACGGGAGACGGCCGAACGTCTCTACGACGCGGACGGGTGGATGGCCCATCACACTTCGGACGCCTGGGCGTTCACCGTGCCGATCGGGCGAACCGTCTGGGGGATGTGGCCGCATGGCGGAGGGTGGATGACCCGCCATCTCTGGGAGCACTACCTGCACTCGGGCGACGAGGTCTTTCTTCGCGAGCGGGCCTGGCCGCTTCTGCGCGGGGCGTCCGAGTTCTATCTCGACTACCTCTGCGAGGACCCTGCGACCGGCCGGCTCGTTTCGGGACCGAGCAGTTCGCCGGAGAACACGTTCATCACCGACGACGGGCAGCGCGCGGACATCGGCATGGGAAACGCGATGGACCAGGAGATCATCTGGGACGTCTTCACGAACCTGATCGACGCGGCCACGGTGCTCGAAGCATCGGATGACGAGGTGGTCGTCGCGGCGAAGGCCGCTCGCGACCGACTCGCCATGCCGACGATCGGCGAGGACGGGCGTCTCATGGAATGGTCGCGTCCCTTCGGCGAGGCGGAGCCGGGGCATCGCCACATCTCGCATCTCTTCGGCCTTCATCCGGGGGCGCAGTTCAATCACGAGACCACGCCCGAGCTTCTGGCCGCCGCTCGGAAATCACTCGACTTCCGTCTCGCCAACGGCGGCGGGCACACGGGGTGGAGCCGTGCCTGGCTCGTCAACTTCATGGCGCGACTGCACGACGGCGAAGCGGCCTACGAGAATCTGCGACTGCTGCTCGTGAAGTCGACGCTGCCGAACCTCTTCGACAACCATCCGCCGTTCCAGATCGACGGAAACTTCGGCGGGGCGGCAGGCATCGCGGAGATGCTGGTCCAGTCCCACGTCCCGCTCCCGAACGCCTTCGCCCCGGGCATCGCGCCGCGATTCCAGATCGACCTGCTGCCGGCGCTGCCCACCGCGTGGCCCACCGGCGAGGTCCGGGGGCTTCGAGTTCGAGGCGGCCTCACCGTCGACCGGCTGGCGTGGACCCCGGAGACCATCGAGGTGGAGTTCTCGAGCGGCGATGTGGATCGGGTCCGGGTTCGACCGCCGAACGGTGACCGACTCGTCGAGATGGATTCCCGCGACGGACGGACGACGTTCACGTTCGAACGCCGGTGACTCCCGACCCCATCCACAAGAACAGACCCACCGAAATCATCGATTTCGGTGGGCCTGAATCAGGGCGACAGGATTCGAACCTGCGACCTGCGACTCCCAAAGCCGCCGCTCTACCAAGCTGAGCTACGCCCTGAAGGGTCGGCGATTGTACGCGGCTCTTCGGACTCGCCAAGGTCCTCGACCGCTCCGAATACCGAGTTCCGGGAGATCTACCACTGGATTTGGGGTGATCCGACGCCCCGAATCGACGGAGATCATCGAAGAGGGGGGCTCATGATCGGAATTCCGGCTCTGGTGACCACCGCCGCGAGCATTCCGCGGGGGAGCGGGCGGGCTCCGATCGCAAGCGCGATGGACCCGGGTGCTGATGGCTCAGCAGGCGCCCCAGGATGCGAGCAACAGTCCCATGTCGGCNCCCCCGACCTGACCGTCACCATCAAGATCCGCGGAGCCGCCGGCGCCCCACTGACTCAGGAGAAGTCCCATGTCGCCGCCATTGACCAGTCCGTCACCGTNGAGATCGGCGGGGCACTCATCGATGGCGCAGGGNTTTTCCGAGTCGTTGTTCTCGTCCTCGTCGGTCATCGCCTCCNGCGAGAGCCGAAGGAAACGGATGGTCGCATATCCCCCTCCCTCGTAGAGGAGGCCGACGTCCTNGCACGGATCGAGAACGGCGAGTTGGCTGTAGCCGAAACCTCCGGGCACCACCGTCGTGACCCGCGGCCACGTTTCTCCACCGTCTTCGGAGATCACCACCGAGCCATTGGATCGCGAGTTCGTCGACCACGGCCCAGCGTAGAGCAGCCGACTGGTGGCGAATCCGTCCGAGGTGTCGTTGAACAGAACGATCGAGGCCATGCAGGTCGGCGTGATCAATNCATCGTCGGGCTCGAGGGTCGTCCAGGTGCGTCCGCCGTCGGTGGAACGTGATCGAAGTCGATACGGGGGTGATCCGTTGCCGCGTGCGTTCAGAAGGATCGTTCCGTCGTCGAGTTCGGCGATGGAGACTTCGTCACCGGTTCCGTTTCCGGAACCATTGTCGACGTC
Source organism: Planctomycetaceae bacterium (assembly GCA_002684315.1). Next base: position 13,232 of record NYVB01000042.1, read on the forward strand.
CACGCCCCGATTCCAGTTCTCGCCACCGTCGTCCGAATAGAGCATGAAGATCCGCATCGAGCCCGGTGGGCCCTTGCGGAGTGGTACGACCAGACGACCGGCGGCGTCGCCATGCCGAAGTTGAATCCCCACTCCGGGGTTTCCGGCGAAGTTCGACGAGGCGGGCCGGGCGATCTCCGTGATGTCCTGCGGTTCNGTCCACGTCGCACCCTGATCGTCGGAATGCATCACCCAGTTTCGGGAGGTGCCTTCGCCGTATCCGGTCGGCACGCAGTGGGTGTGACATCCTTCGGGAAACGACATGTAGAAGAGATACACNCGACCGGTGNCGGGACCGGCACGCACCTCGACCGCGATCGGATCGTTGAGCGACGTGCCGCCCTGGTCATCCAGCAGCTGCAGAGGCCCCCAGGTCTCCCCGCCGTCGGTCGAACGCTTGAGGATGATGTCGTTCTTCGCATGATCGCCGCCGAAGCGACCTTCGGCGAAGGCGAGAATGGTNCCGTCCTGAAGACTGAGCAGCGACGGAATCCGAATGTTGGGATACGAGTCCACGCCGACTTGAAAGACGATCGAAGTGGGTGGAGGTGGTGGTGGTTCCTGAAGTTCGTATCGTCCTTCGAGATACGCCTCGATCGCGNCGCGATCTCGCTCACCGAGCGCCGATCGATAGACCAGGATCTCGCAGATGCCTCCGGAGAGTTGCTGGCTCACCGANTAGCGAGANCCCAGGATGAACCCGGCGAGATCGCTCAGGGGGTTCGCCGCCGTGGCCACCGTCTCTCCGTTGATCCGCAGCGCCTGGTTCCCGGGCGACATGACGCTCGTCACCATGGTCAGCGCGCCGGGACCGATCGGGTCGGACGTGATGGTGGGATTCGATCCGGTGAANAACGTCCAGACGCCNGGGTNGGCCGACTCNCCGGTGAAGAGGGCGTTTCGACCGGAGCTTGAACTGGAGTCGAAGACGTATCCGCCNTCGGCGGANTCGGGGCGAGTCACCACGAAGATCGTNCGCGGCCCGGTCATCGTGCCGAATTCACCGCTCGACGCCCAGATGAAGTCGTTGCCATCGAATTCGAGGGAGGGCATTCCGTTTCCGGCANCGTGGCNGAGGATCGGTTGNGCCCCGGCGCTCGACGCGACTCGAGTCAGGTCGTGTCCGTTGGAGCTCGCGTCATCCCATCGTTCGACGACGGTTCCGTCGGGTGGAAGTCCGGTGATGCCGTTGACGCCGGAGTCGGGCCTGTACCAGGCGTGCAGATCGGAGAAGGCGGGATTCGGATCCCCGTTCTCCAGCACGATGGACTGTCCGAAGGACATNGCGCGGGAGCAGGCAAGGACGAGTACGCCGACGACGAAGGCTCGCATGTTCGNANTTCCACGAAGGAGAGGTCAGGGTGACGATCAGGGGCAGTTCTCAGCCTGGGCGACGCATGACGCATCCCATTCGACGTCGCAGCAGAACACGTCGATCTCGCAGACGAAGGAGCAGCACGATGGATCATCGCAGCCGGGAGTGGCGTTCTCCTCCTGGCANGACCCGGAAGCAGGATCGCCGCATCCCGGGAAACATCCTNCGATCGGAGTGTGGATGCACCGACCGTCNACGCAGGCGTCCGTCGTGCATGGGTCTGAATCATCGCAGTCGACACCGTCGCAGGGATCGGCGGGGCAAGGTCCCCAGTAGGCAAGGAGGAGCCCGACGTCGGCGCCGTCGATCATGCCGTNTCCATTGAGATCACCGACGCCGTTCGTGCTCCAGCCGGCGAGNAGCAGTCCCATGTCGGCGCCATCGACGGATCCGTCGCCGTTCAGGTCGCCGAGGCAACCGTCGTCGACGAATCCATACTTGGAGAGCAGGTAGTCCATCACGGCATCCCGATCATCCGGGGAGAGCGCTTCGTCATAGACCACGGCTTCGCTGATGGCNCCGTTCAGGCGGTTCTCGGTGTTGTAGCGNGATCCGAAGATGAGTCCGGCCTGGCTTTCCGGCGTTCCGCTGCTCGACCCCGTGTCGTCGCCATTGATCCGGATGTTCTGCGTGCCGTCCGGGTGGAAGGTCATCGTCACGATCGAGATCTCACCGAGGGCGATGNCGCCGCCACCGAANACGTTCGACCCACCCGCATAGCCGACCCATTGTTCGGGCATCGAGATCTGTCCGGTGAAGATCGCGCTTCGGCCCGCGATCGAACTCGANTCCATGACGTACCCGCCGTCGGCCACGTCGGGTCGGGTCACCAGAAAGAACGTTCTCGGCCCGGAGAGGCTTCCGTATTCACCGCTCGAGGCCCAGATGAAGTCGTCGGCGAACTCGACGCCCGGAACGCCGCCGCCGGCATCAAGGCTGTAGGTGGGTTGGGAACCGAGCGTGGTTCGAGTCATGTGCCGGTCGTTGATGCTCGAATCGTTCCAGGAAATCACCAGTGCGCCATCTTCCGCGAGGCCATCGGCGCCGTTCACGCCATTGGTACCGCTGTACCACGCGTAGAGCGCGGCATACTTCGGATTCGGGGTGCCGTCCCGGAGGGTGACACCGTCCCCGGCCAGGGCGACCGTCGAGATGCTTGTAATCGCCAGTAATGAGCGTGCTTTGGTGATTATCGTCATGAATTCAAGATACATTGTTCACTCATGCGATCAACGTATGTTTAGGGAGTCTGTGAAGAAGCTCCCTCTCCGGCGGTTCAACGCGGTTCAACNCGGTTCAACCCNGNTCGACCNCGNTCGACCGCGNTCNACATGGTCCTCGGGGGTCCGAGGATTGGAAGAATCGATGGGCTCGAGGCTTTCAAGCGGCGGTCCGAACCCCCGGATCTNCCCCGCGAGCGGTTTCGCCTCTTCTGCCGGAGTCGGNTGTTTCCGGCCGCGTCCTGGCGGTGCACGACCGACTCGCCGGTGCGTCGATGTGGTTTGTACGCTGCGANCNGAAAGAGCGAGTCGTCGACACGTCCTGTCATCGCTTTTAGGAGTTCCANGATGCGAACATCAAGGTCAACGGCGTGTGGTCCGGCGGGATTCGGCCGCACCCTTCCCGTCATCGCCGTGGGATTCGCAATCTGGCTCGCCGGCTGCGACGTCACCCGGCCGAAAGTCGAGAATTACCGCGACTACGAATCGGTTCGAGACGAACTCTCACCCGAACTGGCTCAGGTGCTCCTGCAGGATTACGCCACCGCGTCCGGGAAGGCGATCGANTTCGCGATGCTGGAGATTCTCGAGGGCACCGACGACCCCGAGGTGGTCGCGAACGCGATGCGATTCCGGTCCGCGGCGGTCTCCGAAGTCCGGCGTGCGGCGCTTCGCATCAATCCGATCGTGGCCGCCCTCGATTCCTGGGTGCTCTACGAACAACTCGAACGTTTCCTTCGGACGGATGGCGGAATCGAAGCCCTCGGAGACCGCGCCGACGTGATCGAGCGGATGCTCGGGGCGATCGAGTTCGATCTCGACATCGCGCTGGACCGGATGCTGGCCGATCGGGAACTGGCGAAGCTTCAGGTCGATGCGCTGGTCGAGCGACATCGGATCACGAGCCTGACGCTCGCACGACCGTCCGCGATCTCGCCGGTGGCGAGGGACGATGCTCGATTGAGGACCCTGATGGACTCGGTGGCGACGTTCGAGTTCGTCGCGGGTGCCGCCTACCACCGGCTCGGATCCGCGCTCGACGACTTCCCCGAGGATCTTCGGTGGCAGGCCGATCTCGCGATGAGGCGGTTGCTCGACGACGAGCGTGTCGACGGAGCGTTGACGAGCCTGGATCGACTCGATGTCGAGATGAGGGCCGTCGACGACGCGATCCGGGAGATCCCGGTCTCACTCGACATGAAGGGCGACGCGATCGTGGCGTCGATCGAGCGACTCACGCGGGACGCGATGGACGAAGTGGCGGTGGTCGTCGACGACGGCTTCGACCGGATGCTGGTGCTCGTCCGGGAGGAGCGGGTCGAGGCGCAGAAGGACATCGAGCGGCAGCGACTCGAGACGATCGAGACCCTGCAGACGGAACGCGAGCTCGTTCTCGAAGCGTTCGGCCGGGAACGCGAGGCACTGGTCCGTGGCGTCGCGGTGGAACGCGACACCACGATGGATGCGCTTCGAGAGATGGTGGGGTCGGAATCTCGAACGGCGATCGAGGCGGCTCAGTTCACCGCGGTCGAGATCGTGGATCGTGCGATCGGCGGACTGCGGCTGGTCGTGGGGGCCGGTTTCGGAGGTCTCGTCATCTTCGGCGTGGTGCTGATTCTNATGGTCCGCCGAATCGGTCGTTCACTCGATCGTGGGTCCTCCGTCCAGTCGGATTCAGGTCGCGGGACTTGAGAACGGACCGGCCTCCAGCCACTCGCGAGTGCGTTCGGCCTGGAATCGNTGGGGATAATGTCCGGTGTCCTTCATGCGTTCGACCTTCGCGTCGGGGCGGCATGCGAGCAGCTCATCGACCGGCATCCGGCCGGGATCCCCGGCGAGACCGTGCACGGGACAGTCGATCGATTCGAGCGACTCGGTGATCGGCCACTGGACGCCGCCCGCGATCGCGAGGGCGGCTTCCACCACCGGCGCAAAGAGGAATCGTCGTTCGATGTGAAGGCGGATGTCGCCCTGGTCCTCCAAGGAGAAGAAATCGGGGATCCACGAGGAGGCTTCGGCGATCCATCCGGCCTGGGCCAGCAGACGCCCCCCGGTCGCGGCCCGGTCCACCCACGGGAGCATTCGATCGATCGAGTCCCGGCGGCGTGCGGGCATCATCGGGACGCTGGCGTCGAGAAGCACGACCTGCCTGACCGCCAGATCCGGATCCTTCGCGAGAACGCAGGCCATCCCGCCACCGAGGGAGTGTCCGATCACGGTCGCTCCGAGGAATCCAGCGTCGATGATCGTGGCTCGAACCCGGTCGAGGATGTCGTCGGCGAATCCGCGTGCGATCTCCTCGCGGGCCTCCGGATCCGGCTCGGTGGGCCAGGTCTCGAGGTCGAAATCCCCGCCGGCCGGCATCCAGGAGATCGGAAGGACGGGGCCCGGCAGCGCGGCTCGGATCGAGTCGATTTCGTCGGCTCGGCCGCACCAACCATGCAGAAAGACCACGGGATGAGGTTCATTGGTTCGATTGGACATGCGGAGAGCGTATTCGGGGGGCTTTGAGGATGCTTCCGGGGCCGGTCCACCCGTCGCGATCAAGCGGGGATCGGTATCCTCTCCGAACGNCCGGCGGCATCGCCGGACCGCATCGCATCGTCTTCGGATCCAGGCTCACCCATGATCACCCTCGCGCTCGACGGCATCGCCAGCTACATCCCGGTCGGGGTCATCATCGTGATGGCGTTCCTGTTCATCGTCNTCAACATCGTGGCGACGTCGCTGATCGGTCCGCAGGCTCAGGGCGCGGTCAAGGGGCTCGCCTACGAGTCCGGCATGGATCCGATCGGATCGGCCCGGAAGCGTTTCAACGTGCGGTTCTACATTCTCGCGATGACCTTCCTGGTCTTCGACGTCGAGATCATCTTCCTGTACCCGTGGGCNGTGACCTTCGCGAAGCTGGAGCCGCAGTCCTCCGAGTCNGCNCTCTTCCTCGGTCGCATCATGTTCTTCATCGCGACCAGCGTGGTGGCCTACGTGTACGCCTGGAAGAAGGGCGTCTTCCGCTGGGATTGATCCGGTCCCCGAGGCCGCCGCAGTCGGTCGACCACTCGAACGTCCACCTCGAAGCCCCGCATCGCCGGGGCTTCTTCTTCGATCCGGACGCCNCCGGTCTCAGTTCCAGTCGATGAGCAGGAGGCCGAGATCGGCGCCGTCGACCCGTCCGTCCTCGTCGAGGTCGGCCGGGCAGGGCGAGGGGCAGACGCCCCAGGCCGCGAGCATGATGCCGAGATCGGCGCCGTCGACGGATCCGTCTTCGTCGAGATCCCCGGGAAGCCGGGGCGGGTCGTAACCGCCGTTGCTCATGATGATCATCGAATCGTCGAGTTCGTCGACGAAGACGATGTCGAGATCGCCGTCCCGGTCCATGTCGACCGGGAGCGAGCAGCTGGCCGCGATCGGTGCGTCGAAACTGGAGTGGAACTCGAAACCGCCGGTGCCGTCGTTGAGGAAGAGGAACCAGTCGCCGCCATAGCTCGAGGTGATCCAGTCGAGATCGCCGTCGCCATCGAGGTCCCCGAGGTCGCTGGCGAGCGGGAAGGGATCGGTGCCGTGGCTGGTGCCCGGCCGCAGGCCTCCCCGGCCGTCGTTGAGGAAGATGAAACCCTCGTCCGCGAAGGAGTTCACGCAGGCGACGTCGACGGCACCGTCGCCGTCGAGGTCCGCGAGATTGAGCTGCCACGTNCGTCCGCTGACCGAACGCGTGCTGTGGTTCGTGAATCCGCCACCCTCGTCGGCGAGCAGGACCCGGACCTGGCTCTGGCCGCCGATCACCAGGTCGAAGAGGCCGTCTCCGTTCATGTCGTCGGCCTGGATGCTCCATTCCCCGTTGATGCCGGGATTGAGCGAAGTCAGGTCGCCGAACACGCCGGTGCCGTCGTTGAAGAGGAGTCGAAGGTTGTTGGAGTAGTACGCGGAACTCGCGATGTCGAGATCGCCGTCCCCATCGAGGTCGAGCACCGCGATGCCGCGGGCGCCGTCGCCGGTGTCGACCGTCTGGGCCGGCCCGTAGGTGCCGTCACCGTGGCCGAGCAGGATCGAGACGCTGTCACCGACGATGTTCGCGATGCAGAGGTCGGGCAGTCCGTCGAGGTCGAANTCCGCCGCTTCGGACGGACTCGGCACCGCGCCCACCGGATTCCCCGGTTGGAGAAAGGCATCGACGCGGCAGGNGGTGTCGCCGGCGTTCATGAAGACGCGGACGTCGTCGGTCGCTTCGTTGACGATCGAGAGATCGATCCAGCCGTCACCGTCGAGATCGGTCGCGGTTCCGCCGTAGGGAATCACGTCTTCGCCNGGGAAGGCACGGGTGGTGATGGACTGGGCCACCTCGAACTGGAGGTCGCCGCCGCCGGCCCGGGTCCAGTACCGGAACTGGTGGCCTCGGGTCCGCAACGCGGATCCGTCGAGGCCCCGCAGANCGTGGCCGAGCGTGATGGTCACCGGTTCGCCGGGGCTCGCGTCGCGATCGGGGGCGAGGGAGACGGTGCGTCCGTCACGGGAGACCGACANCGTGCCGGTGAGCGGGCCGGCACCGCGGCTGAAGGCGTGNAAGGTNTCGACGCCGAGACTNGTGGGATCGACCGGGCGGTCGAAGGTCACCNGGATGACGGCATCGGTGGGGGCGTCGAGCNCCGCNCGACGTGGCGTGGTCTCGACGACCGANAGANCGTCTCCGGTCGAGGCGATCGCCGGAAGCGTCGTCAGGGTCAGGAGTGGTGCGAGCAATGCGGGATACGAATGCGGCTTCATGGGGTCGGTGCTCCGACATCATGATCGCACGGAGACGGNGGTCGCCGCGACTCATTTCTTCGGGATCTTCATTCGCTCGAGACGATCGCGGACGTTTCATCCCGCCCGTGGATCCCTGATTCAAGGGTCGCCGGCGGGGTCGGGTCCCGACCGGGTTCAGCGGGTCGAGTCGAGTCGACGAGCGGCGGCGATCAGCGTCTCGGCATGACAGGCGACACACGGTCCGTATTCGGCGAGAAGCATGCTTCTTGCGGCTCGGAGGCTGTCTGCGGACGGCATGGGNCCGTTGTCCTCGGAGATCAGGCCGCTCGTGGTGACGTCNCAGTCGCCGGTGCGCGGTGGTGCNTCGATCTCGACCGGACTGCTGATGATCTTTTGGTGGGTGCTGGAAGGCATGTATGGGGATAGATCGGCAGGAACNTGGTCGNTACCCGCATACTTCGCGCGTGGTTCGTGGAAAGGACGATNAAGCGTCCTNGAACCGGTTCGACGGTCAGTCGTCGAACGATTCGTCGAGAACGTCGCAAAGACGGTCGACTTCCGACACCGTGTTGTAGTGCACCGCGGAGATTCGGACCACTCCGGAGTCGACCGGAATGCCCATTCGCTTGCAGAGTCGATAGGCGTACATGTGCCCATGCCGAATGCCGATGTTCGCGGAATGGGCGATTTCGACGATCTTGCGGGCATCGAGGGACTCGTGAAGCATGGAAACCGTGGATACGCGGACACGCGTATCCGGTGAATCGGGCCCGATGATTTTCACGGAATCATGTCGGGTCAGTCGTTCGAGCAACCGAGCCTGCACCGGCGCTTCCATCGCGGTCATGGTCTCGAAGGCGGCTCGAACGGTGTTGAAGTCGCAGGTGTCCGCGATGTCGTCCGGCGGTGTCTCGTCCCCCGCGAGCATCGCGAGGAGTCTCGCGAGGCCGCAGATTCCTGCGCAGCCTTCGTGACTCGCACCACCAAGCTCGAACTTGTAGGGGATCTCGTCCTTCGGGATGAAGAAGTGGTTCGGGCCTTCGAGTTCCGCCAACGCGTCGTTGCGGGCGAAGAGTCCTCCCATGTGCGGTCCGTACACCTTGTACGTGCTCCACGCATAGAAGTCGACGTTCCAGGTGCGTACGTCGATGGCCCGGTGCGGTGCGTAGGCGACGCCGTCCACGACCACGCGCCCGCCGGCGGCATGGACCAGTCGGGTCGCCGCCTCGACGTCGACGATCTCACCGAGGAGGTTCGAGACGTGGGGAAACGCGACGTACCGGGTTCGATCGGAAAGCACCTCGCGAAGCGACTCGAGATCGAGGGAGCCCGTCTCGGGATCGACGTTCCACCAGCGAATGACCGCGCCCCGGGCTTCGAGCTCGAGCCAGCAGCCGATGTTCGCCTCGTGTCCCTGTTCGCAGACCACGATCTCGTCACCGGCCTTGATGGTCGGGGCGATGGCGTGTGCCAGCACGTGCATGAGGCTGGTGCAGCTCGAGCCGAGAATGACGCGCCCGACGCCCTCGCCGTTGACGTAGCGATCGAGAAATCGATGCGCGCGTTCGACGGTGGCCGTGGCGCGGTCGCTCGCCGGGTAGCCGGCGCCGAGCTGGACGTAGTCGTGCAGGAGATGATCCCGGATGGCATCGGCGACGAACACCGGTACCTGCGAGCCACCGGCGTTCTCCAGAAGCACCGTGCCGCGCTCGAGTCCGGGGAACAGATGGCGAACGGACTCGACGTTCGGAATCGAGGAGGTGGTCGTGGTCATGGAAGCGATCCGGCGGAAAGGGGTGCGAGGAATCCGGTGGTGGATTCCCACGGTAGCCGCGGCGCGGGATTCAGTCGTCCCCACCGCCGAAGAGATCGCCGAGTCCCTTCCCGATCGCATCACCGATTCCATCCTGCAGCTCGCCCGGGAGCCGGATTCCGGTTTCGGCTTCGAGTTTGTCGAGACCGCGTTCGACCTGCTCGTCCGCCTCCTCGCGAGCGCGGGACGCGAGCGCTTCGGCGCCGGCGTCCCGCAGGGCGTCGGCCAGCCGTCGGTCGTCGATCATGATCGCCGGATCGTCGAGTCGCCCGAGGACGTCGATCCGGACCGGAAGTTCGCGGATGGTGGCGGATTCACCGCCGATGCGAATGGTCGCATCGCGAAGGACCACGTCGAGCGGTGCCGTGACCCCGACCTCCGGTCGAAGACGGAAACGGCCGGTGGAACTGGCATCGATGCTTCCACCTTCGAACGGCGAGGGATCCGTCGCGACGAGCTGGTTCACGATGAGACCGGCCGGAAGACCTCGCATCACGAAGTCGAAGTCGTTCTCCGTCGCGATCCTGGAAAGGCCTCCGAGCGAGATGTCGATGCGGAGGGATTCGTCTCGCGCGGCGAGTTCCAGGCGAGGCGGTTCGTCCACCAGCGTCGGCTGGGTGGAGAACGACGAGATCACGATGTCGAAGAGATCGCCGAACGGGCCGTCACCGCCGCGGCGAACACCCGTCGCCTCGATCTTCCGCACGAGGAGGGTCGGTGCGGTATCGATCAGGTGCGTCGCGCGGACGCCCGCGTATCCGAGCCGGTCGACTTCGCGCTGAAGCCAGTCTTCGAGGGAATCCCCGGTTCCGGGTCCGGTCGCGTCGGAATCCTCGGCGTCGGGTTCGTCGCCGTCGTCCGTGGATTCGGGGATTCGATCCGCAAGATCGTCGAGGACCCGGCTGACCTGCTCGAGCCGCTCGCGCCACACCTTCGCGGTCCGGAGATAGGACTCGAGATCGGTTCCGGCAGGTGGTGAATCCTCGTCGTCCGTCGTCGAAGCGTCCGTGTCCNCGCCGTCGTCCGCGGGATCNGGCTCGTGGTGGAGCNGCCCNGGCGNGTCGCGTTCGACGTCGCTGCGGGCATCCTCGACGCGAACGAGATCGACGACCAACCGCCGACGAAGCACGGCGCCGAGATCGAGTCCCGCGGCGAGCTCGCCCGCTTCGAGAAGGTTCCGGTCCAGGTCCGACGGGTCGCAGGCCGCGAGTCCGAGGATCCGGGTNCGTCCTTGAAGCCAGTCGATCTCCACCGCGCCGACCTCGACGGTGGCGCCGTTCATCCGGGTGAGTTCCCGTTCGAGCATCCCACGGGCCAGATCGCCCGAAGCGAGCCAGGCGGTGACCGCGAGGAGTCCGGCGAGCAGACCGACCACGACGAGCCCGGTGATCCGGACCGGTGAACCCCGGCGATCGGCCATCGCGGAAAATCCACCCTTNGGAATTCCGCCGAAGAGGACCCATGCCGCGAACTTCGTCGCCCGACGTTCGGCGAGGAACGCGACCAGGTCGTTCTCGCGTTCGAGGCGACCAAGCGTGANCCGGATGTCGCGGACCAGTCGTCCGACGAGCACGCCGACCAGCAGGCCCACCACCAGTCCGACCGCGAGTCCGCCGGTGACGAGATAGGCGTCGAATCCGAGCCAGGCGGTGATCGGTCCGTTGGCGAGCAGGCGGGCGATCGGCTGGGTGGGACCGTCGATCAGGAAACGNCCGACCTCGAAGACCAGTGGCGCNGCCGCCAGCGAGACGAGCTTGGTCCCGAAGGTCACCAGACCCGCGAGGAAGATGTTCGCGTTGAGCACCAGCAGGAGGAAGACGAGGAGGATCGACGCGGCGAGTCCCGGTCCCGGGACCGGCAGGAACCCGAGCATCGAGCCGAGAAGGCATGCGAGCAGGATCTGCATCGGCGTGGCCACGCCGAGCATCGTCTTGAAGAAACGGCGGATCGCGAGCATGAGTACCTCCGGAAGCCCCACGTTACCTCGCCCGACCGATCTCGTCCTCCGGGCGCGGCGCGGTACGCTCTCCGGCGAACGGCAAGGGGCCGTTCACTTCGTCCGCCCGGCAGGAGCATTCGACATGCGAGGCATCCCGATCTTCACCCGTCACGGAGCACGTCTGGCCCCGCTCGCGATCTTCTCGATGGCGATGGCGATGACGATGTTGTCCGTTGGCTGTGCATCACAGGATCCCGCGGGCATTCGCATCGCCGTGGACGCGGGCGGCAAGGGGACGATGACCATCGCCGCCCTGACCGCACCCGCCGNCGCCACGGTCCAGCCGACGGCATCGAAGGGTGTCAAGTGGACGGANGGCGTCCAGCTGACGATCACCGCGGGTGATTTCGANTCGATCGACGATGTCGCCTTCGAGGANCTCATCGTGGATGCCGCGGACTTCACCGCGGACAGCGGTACCGTCCGAATCGTGATTCCGCGTGGCGACGATGCTCGCTGGTATCGCGNGCTTCATGTCTCCGCGAAGCAGCGGGCCGCGATGCAGAAGGCGCTCGAACGCGCGATCCAGAAGGTCGAGTTGAACGAGAACCTGACCATCGCGGTCGAAATGACCGGGGCCGAGGTCGCGGCGAATCTGGTGCAGACCGTTCCCGGGGTCGGGGTCAGCGCGAAGCGAGGCGTCGCGACGATCGTGATACCGATGGACGTGCTCGAGAAGTCCGGCGCGCCGATGGTCCTGGCCATCAACTGGGAGCGTCCGGGGATGACCGCGTCCCGGCCATGACCTTGGCATGACCTCGTAACGACCCCGGCATGACCTCGGCCGGATCCAGGTGTCGCCCGTCGATCAGTTCGAGGCCGGGATCAACTCGATCGTCTCGGCCACGGTTCCGGGAAGCAGGGGTGCGGGATCGGCATCCGCCCACGCATCGTGACGATCCGCGAAATGNGGGGATCGTGGGTCGCCGGACTGTCCGCCGGGCACCGTGAGGATCCCCTTCGATCGATCCGACGGCGAGACGATCATCCGGGCCGACGCGCCGAACGAGCCGCTCTGCACTCGAACGGCCCCCCAGTGTCCGGCCTGCGCGACTGAAGGAAGATCGAAACGGTCGCCGATCATCGGGTTGATCGCGCCGAGCGGATTCGGGAAGACGCCCCGGTTTCGCTCCGACCANGGCGTGTCCGGATCCGCGACGTACGCATCGATCGCCTTCGTCGCCGCGGCACGCAGCACTTCATCCCAGGACTCGAGCCCCTCCGGAAGCAGCGACGGGTACCGGCGTTCGAGGGTGGCGAGNCAGATGTTCTCGCCGATGGCGGAGGCGGCGGCGCGGCGCACCGACTCGTCGAGGTCGGGTGCCGTCATCACGCGATCGTAGATCGCCGTCCGGGTCCGTCGAATCGCGGCCCGGCGAAACGCTTCGATGACGGGCACCGCGATGCTGTCGGCGGCGGCGCGGCCGTCCCACCCGCGGACCACTTCGAGCGTGGCATCGCGATCCGGTCCCGACGGCATCGATTCNAGCGCTTCGATCAGGAGTCCGCGGAACGGGACGAATCGCTGGATGGTCGTATCGAGCTGGATCGCGAGCAGATCGAGTTCGGAGGCCGGAGCGGTCGCGGCCAGGTTCTGTCGGATCCGCCAGGCACGGCCGCCGTCCGCCCAGACGCTGCCGAGCTTCGCGGCGGCNTCGAGTGGAACGAGCCGGTTGTTCGCGGTGAAGAGAAAACCCGACTCGGGATCGACGACCCGTGGACGATCGGCTTCCGGCAGCGGGCCGAACCAGCCGGTGGTCGCGTCGTGGATCACGGGGCTGCGCCCGTCGTAGCCGCGGCGGTCGGGAAGCCATCCGCTCAAGGTCCAGCCGATTCGACCGTGTCGATCGGCGATCAGGACGTTCTGGGAGGGTCCGTACCATCGCGCGGCGACGTCGAGGGCCGCATCGACGTCGTCGACGCCGCCGAGATCGACGAGNCCGAGGTTCACGGCGCCGGGCTGATCCGAGACCCGGAGCAGACTGACCGGTCGATCNGACCACGGCGTGTTCTCCAGCACCGGACCCCATCGCGTCCAGCGGCTTTCCAGAACCACGGGATCGGCACCACGCACTTCGATCTCGACGGGGCGGACGTCGAAGGGCTCCCAGCCACCCGGAACGCGATAGCGAGCGGGGTCGTCGGGATCGACGTCGATCAACACCAGATCCTCGAAGTCGCCGGTGGTGTTGGTGAGCCCCCACGCGACCGACTCGGTCGAGCCGATCGGAAACCCGGGCGTGCCCGGGATCGTGATGCCCACGAGATCGACCCCCTCCCAGGCGAGCGCCGCCGGGTACCAGATGCCCGGCGTCGAATATCGAAGGTGTGGATCGTTCGCGATGATCGCGCGTCCGTCGGAGGTCAGTCGGCCGGCGACGGCGAAGCTGTTCGAACCGGGTCGGAGGTCCGGCGGAGGNGGGTCCGCAAGCCACGCCTGTCCGTCGTCGGGTGACGTCCGCCCGATCCCGGGCGGATCGGGAATGGACTCCGCGTCGGTCGAGTCGATCAGCAGGGCGTCCCATCGTCCCTGCACGCTCAGGAGCCAGGTGGCGAGTTCCGCAGGGACCGTCCGCCGAAGCGATTCGACGTCCGGTTCGCGATCCGAGGAGCGCTGCAGGGAGTCGAAGAGGGCGAGCATCACGAGCACCGAGTCCGACGGGCGCCAGGGCTCGGGACGGATGTTGAGGAGGCGATACTCGGCCGGCGGGGGATCCATCGACGCGATGGCCGCGTTGACACCGCGGGTGTATNGCTCGAGAAGAGCGCGCTCCGAATCCGGAAGTTCAAGGACGATTCGTTCCGCGATCTCACGGCGCCGCTGAAGCGTCGNCGTCCGGTCCGCCGCGACCATCGCCGGTCCCACGAGCGCCGCGAGTTCCCCGGCCATGCTCCGTCGGGTCAGATCCATCTGGACGAGTCGATCCCGCGCATGCATGAACCCGAGTGCGGCGAAGGCGTCGTCCCGGTCTTCGGCCTTGATCGACGGCGTCCCGAGTTCATCGAGGTCGATCCGAACCGCGCTCGAAAGCCCGCTGACGGCTACGGTTTCGGTGATCGCCGTCGGCTTCGAAGCGTCGGAGACGCCACCATCGAGCGTCAGGGTGATCAGGAGTGCGGAAAGGCCGGCGAGCGGAATCGACATGGAAATTGCCCTGGAGTGTTCGACGAAGGTCGCTNCCGGCACCGTAGCATGTCGACATGACACCGCCGCATNCCCGACGACACCTNANCTNCGCCGCCGCCCTCGTCTTCACGGGGCTTCTCGCATTCGCGTCCGCCGGACAGGAGCGACCGCCGGCCACTTCGCCGCCGACCGGTGACGCCGGGGTCGCCGGTCCGCCGGCACCGACCACGGCCGAACCGGTCCCACTTCCTTCGCCGCGGGTCCTGATCACGGGGGCGACGATCCTCACCGACTTCGTTCGCGGCGAGANCGGTCGCTGGGAGGCGATGGCGCTCGACGAGTCCACGGTCGCGATGCAGGACGGCGCGGTCGTGGGGATCTTCGCGGCGAGCAACGTGGTGATGCGTCCGAACGACGTGGTGGTCACCGGACGTGGGCGGTACGTCATGGTCGCGCCGCTGGTGATCGGTGGTGGAGATGGAACGCCCTGGCTCGAGGGCGGACGTCTGGTCGATGCGTTGCTGGCCGGTATCGGCGGCATCATCCTGCCCGAGGCGACCGTCGAATCACGCGGGGCCCGATGCGTGTCCGCCCGGACGCTTCGCAAGGAGATTCCTGCGGCCGAACTGATCGCGGCGGTCCCGGCCCGCGATCGATCCTCGCGCGATCGACCGCTCGTGACGCTTTCCTCCGAAGGGCGGGTGCTGGACGCGTTCTCGAAGATGCTCGCGGCACGTGTGGAGTCCGGCGAGTCGAACATCGAACTGCTCGCGAACCTCACGCGGATTCCCGCGGAGGCGAACGGACGCCCGGAGATCGGGACCATCGCCATCGGCTCCCGGCCGAAGCTCCTCGTCCTCGAAGCGAATCCGATCGAGAATCCCCAGGCGATCCTCGATCCCTTCGCGATGGTCATCGACGACCGGGCGGCCCGAAAGGCCGAGATNCTCGTGCTTCGGCAGGCCTCCGATCGCGGNCTCGGGGTTCGTCAGCAGGTCGCCGGCGAACGGCCCGAGATCGAGACGCCGGGACCGCTTCGCTGGTGGTTGAACACGACGCAGGGACAGGTGTTCGGTGGAGCGGTCGCCTCCGCCCTCGGTGGNCGACTCGACTACGTCGCGGTGACCGGTGAACCACGATTCGACCGGGCCGTCGGGACGCTCCGGCTCGATCCCGAGTCGGGAGCGCCGAACCTCGAACTGGACTACGCGGGCCCGCCGGAATCCTTCCGCATCGCCACGAAACCGTTGGAAGACGGGCTCGCGGTCGANCTGCGGATCGTGGATCGCGAGGCGATCGCGGCCACGTCGCCGGGATCCTCGCTGCCGCCGATCGTCGATCTCGCGGTCGATCTCGACCTGCATCGCGAACGCCTGATGGCCAGCGAAGGCGTTCACGAGATCGACCTCCAGGAACTCCTCTACGGGAACGGACCGATCGGACTGGGACCGCGTCGATACCGGTTCACGCCGATCGATCCCGACGCGTGCCCGCCNTGCTTCGAAGGGTTCGAGCGGGTGTGGTCGCTCGAGATCCTCGACATGGACGCGGAGCCGGTGTCGGTCGCCGGGACCGCGACGGTGGCCTTCCGTGCGGGGCGGCCGTCCCGGATCCAGTTCATCACCGGCATCGATCCGGTCTGGGTGGACGAGTACCCGCAGGTCGATCGCGTGCCGCTCGACTGATTCGTCGCGTCAGCGATCGTGCGACCGGACCCGCGTGAGCAGGTTCTCGACGATCGATGCGATCTCGTCGGGACGTTCGACCATCGTGGAATGACCGGCCTGTTCGACGATGGTGAGATTCGCCTGCGGGATCGTCGCGTCCCAGAGCGCGGCCGCCGATCGATGGATGATCCGGTCGTCGCCGCCCCAGACGATCTCGGTGGGGCAGATCACGGTGCGGAACCGCTCGGCGCTTCCGAGCATCACCGATTCGAGGTTGCGCAGCACGATCTCGTGGTCATCCGCTCGATGCGCCGCCTCCCGGGCGACGACCCCCTTCATCCATCGCGGCATCCACGGNGCCTTCGTGAAGTTGAGGTCGTAGACCCGTTCGAAGTCCTCGGTCGATTCGATGCGGAGGAGATGTTCGTCGCGTTTCGCCGCGGCGAAGACCTCCGTGTCGATCGGCGGCTCGATGCCTGCGGGCCCGATCACCACCAGTCCGGCGACCGCATNGGGTCGGGACGCGGCGTAACCGGCGGCGATCGCCCCGCCCATGCTCGATCCGACGAGCACCGGAGCGGAGAGCCCGAGGGTCGAGATGAGATCATCGATCGACTCGAGCAGATGTGCGAAGTCGATCGACGCCGGTTCGTGTCGTGGGTGGAGGCCGAAGCCCGGGAGATCCGGAACGACGACCCGGTTCCGNTTCACCAGTCGCCGACCGAGCTGCAGCATCGTGGTTCCATCCACGCCGAATCCGTGAACCAGCACGATCGGTGGNTCGGCGTGATCNGTTCCGCCTTCGAAGCGGGGCCATCCTCGATCGGTGGCATGTCGAAGACCTGCGAATCCCGCCGCATGGTGGATGAGCCTGCGGAACAGTCGTCCGCGTCGGGTCATCGGTCGGACGAGCGGGGCGTTCGAGTCGGATCGCATGGTCCATTCCATCCACCGGCGGCGGCCGGAGTCAGAGTTCCGGGTGTCGGTCCACGACGTCGAAGCGTCGCTCGAGTTCGCGTCCGAGTCGGCAGAGCGTTCCTTCGTCGAAGAGTCGTCCGATGAGCGTGAAGCCGTGCGGACGTCCNTCGTCGAACGNGATCGGTTGAACGAGGGTGGGATGGCCGGTGGCGTTGGTGATCAGCAGCAGGTTGGCGGCGAACGCGGGGGTGGCGAGGGCGTCCACGCGATCCATGACGTCCGCCATCACGTCCATCGCCTGCCGGCGAACGCGATCCGCCTGCACCGCCTCCACGGCGGGGATGAACCACGCCTTCCGGAAACCGTTCGGCCAGGCCTGGGGCGCCTGCCACTTCAACGAGTCGTCCTCGCCCGAGCGGGTGAGNGATTCGAACGCGGCGGCCGCTTCCGCGAACAGGGTGAGCAGCAACGCGTCGTANGGGAGGTCGGGAAGTTCGACCTCGACGAGCTCGCATCCCGCATCACGGAGATGGTCGATCGCGAGTCGATCGGCGGGATTCGCATTCTCGAACCACGCCGGATTCCATCCGATCCGGAGCCCCGCGACGCCTTCGGTCGGATCGTGGGCGAAGGGGACGCCGACGCTGGAGGCGTCCCGTGGATCGAAGCCGTTGATCGCGTCGAGGACGATGCCGGTGTCGTTCACGCTCCGGCAGATGGGCCCGATCTTGTCGAGCGACCAGCAGAGGCTCATCGCACCCGCCCGCGAGACGCGTCCGAACGTGGGCCGGAGTCCGGTGGCGCCGCACCGCATCGACGGCGACACGATCGAGCCGAGCGTCTCGGTTCCCAGGGCGAACGCCATCAGTCCCCCGACGGTTCCGCTTGCGCTGCCGGCGCTCGAACCGCTGGAGCCCTGTTCGAGGTTCCAGGGGTTGTTGGTGCGTCCGCCGAACCAGATGTCGCCGTAGGCGAGCGCGCCGACCGCGGTCTTGCCGAGCATGACGGCACCCGCCGCGTCGAGCTTCTCGATCACCGTCGCGGTGGTGGTGCCGACGCGGTCCTTGAACGGGGTGGCACCCCACGTCGCCCGGATTCCCTCGACGTCGATGATGTCCTTGGCGCCGTAGGGGATTCCCTGCAGCGGTCCCCGGTCGATCCCGGCCCGACGATCCGCGTCGGCTCGCTTCGCCTGCTCCAGCGCGCGGTCGGCGGTGACCGTGATCATGCACTCGAGCTTCGGATCGATCCGNTCGATCCGGTCGAGGTAGATCCGGGTGAGCCGTTCGCTGGTGAGATCGCCTCGTCGCATCCAGCCGGCGAGTCGTTCGACGGTCGAGAACGCGATCTCCACGTCNTCCGNGGGAAGCGGACCGGGATCNGCGCGAAGTCGATCCGGATCGCCGGTCGACGTCGCGAGATCGAGGGCCCGGCCCGGCGGCAGGGCTCGGAAGACNAGGGCGGGTGCGAGTTCGTTCGGCATCGCGCCGGCGTCGACCCGCGTCGCGAAGAGCTCGATCTGTTCCGACACCGTCGCCGCGATCGTGGTTCGTTCGGCCTCGGTGAATTCGATTCCGGCGAGTCGTTCGGCCGCCGCGATGATCGCGGGCGTGATCTCCGCGTCGGCGGGCGTGCCGTGATTCGAATTGGAATCCGGTTCGGAGGACATGGGAACGGCGTTCTCGGTGACGGCGCCCGCGAGGGGAAGGGCCGCGAGCCCCGCGGTGGACATGAGAAGGCGTCGGCGATCCGGGTCGTGCGTGCTCATGCACGCAGACTACCCATCGTGCGTCGACGACGCCGACGAGGCTTGTCGCGGCGGTCCGGGCCTAGAGCGGTGTCTTGAATCCCATGGCGCGGACCACGCACCATCCGCTCCAGCCTTCGAACGTCATGAACGCGCCGCTGCCGAGCAGGGCGATGCCGACGAAGAGCATCGGTCCCTCGATCCCACCGATCACGAGCACGACGATTCCGGCGAGCAGGCAGGCGAGACCGGAAAGCAGGCGGACGGCCTTTCCCTTCGCATCGATGTTGCATTTCATGCCGGAAGCCTACCCGTTGGCGTCGTGATGGTCCCGGGCGAAGGTCCGCAGCGCCTCGAGATCCTCGACGCCTTCGGGATACTTCGGGTCGATCTTCTCCAGGGTGGCGAGGATCAACTGCGACACGATGGCGTTTCGAACCCACTTCCGATCGGCGGGAACCACGTACCAGGGGGCCTGCTTCGTCGAACATCGCTCCAGCATGTCCTCGTAGGCCTCGCGGTACTCGGGCCAGTCGGCGCGGGCGGTGAAATCCGACGGGCTCAACTTCCAGTTCTTCCGTGGATCGTCGATTCGAGCGTGGAGGCGTTCGAACTGCTCCTCGCGGGAGATGTGGAGGAAGCACTTCACCACCGACGTGCCTTCGTCGTGGAGCATTCGTTCGAAGTCGTTGATGTGGTCGTAGCGACGTTTCCAGACCGGCTTCTCGACCAGCTTCGCCACCCGGGCGACGAGGACGTCCTCGTAGTGGGATCGATTGAAGATGCCGATCCGNCCTCGGCGGGGTGTGCGGGCATGGGCGCGCCACAGGTAGTCCTGNGCGATCTCGTGCGGACCGGGCACGCCGAACTGGTGGATCTCGAAGGCGGCGGGATTCACCCCGGTGAAGACCTTCCGGATCGTGCCGTCCTTGCCGGAGGTGTCCATGCCCTGGAGGACCAGCAGGACGGACCGCCGGCTCTCCGCCCAGAGGCGGCCCTGCAGTTCGTCGATGCGTTCGACGTTCGCGGCGAGCAGCGTCTCCCCGTCCGACTTCGCGTCGAGTCCCGCATCCGCGCGGGTGGGGATCTTCGAGAGATCCGGTCGATCTCCCGGCTTCACGCGGTACTGGTCGAGATCGATCATTCGAGACGCTCCTTCGCGAGATCGTCGGAAATCGGATTCAGAAGTCGGCGGATCCCCGGGTGCGGGGGAACGCGATCAGGTCGCGCACGTTCGCCATGCCGGTGGCGTAGGCGATCAGGCGTTCGAGACCGAGTCCGAACCCCGCGTGCGGGACGGAGCCGTAGCGCCGGAGGTCGCGATACCACCAGTACTCCTCCTTCGGAAGATCCATCTCGTCGAGCCGGGCGTCGAGGACGTCGAGTCNTTCCTCCCGCTGGCTGCCGCCGATGATCTCGCCGATTCCGGGCGCGAGGACGTCCATCGCCGCGACGGTGCGGCCGTCGTCGTTCATCCGCATGTAGAAGGCCTTGATGTCCTTGGGGTAGTTCATCAGGACCACCGGTCTTCCCACGTGCTCCTCGACCAGGAANCGTTCGTGCTCGCTCTGCAGGTCGGTCCCCCACGCGACCGGGAACTCGAACTCGTGTCCGCCGGCGATCGCCTTCTCGAGAATGGTGATCGCNTCGGTGTAGTCCATGCGTTCGAACGGATGCTCGAGGAACGATTCGAGTCGGGAGATGCACGTCGGCTCGATGCGTTCGGTGAAGAACTCGAGGTCGTCCGCCCGCTGGTCGAGCAGCGTCTTGAAGCAGTGCTTCAGCAGCCCTTCCGCGAGATCGGCGTCGTCCGCGAGATCCGCGAAGGCGATCTCGGGTTCGACCATCCAGAATTCGGCGAGGTGCCGGCTGGTGTTCGAGTTCTCGGCACGGAAGGTCGGCCCGAAGGTGTAGACCTTGGAGAGCGCGAGACACCAGCACTCGACGGCGAGCTGACCGGACACCGTGAGGTGTGATTCGCGNCCGAAGAAGTCCTGGGAGAAGTCGACGGCGCCNTCTTCGGTCCGCGGGAGGTTCTCGAGGTCGAGGGTGGAGACCCGGAACATCTCGCCCGCGCCTTCGCAGTCGTTGGCGGTGACGATGGGCGTGTGGATCCACTGGAACCCGTCGCCCTGGAAGAAGTCGTGGATCGCCATCGAGAGGCAGTTCCGGACGCGTCCGACGGCCCCGAAGGTGTTGGTGCGAGGGCGGAGATGCGCGACCTCGCGGAGGTATTCGAAGCTGTGCTGCTTCGGTGTGATCGGATAGGTGTCGGGATCCTCGACGAAGCCGGCGACCTCGATGTCGGTCGCCTTCACCTCGATGGACTGNCCCTTGCCCCGGCTCTCGACGACCTCCCCGGTCACGATCGCGGAGGCGCCCGAGGTCATCCGGAGGACGTCCGACTGATAGTTGGGCAGATCTCCGGGGGCCACGACCTGCATGGTCGCGAAGCAGGAGCCGTCCGAGATCTGGAGAAAACTGAGCCCGGCCTTGGCGTCCCGTCGAGTTCGGACCCATCCCCGGATGGTCACGGTCTGGCCAAGGTGGTCCTGCGGGGCGTCGAGGAGGGCGGCGATGGTGTGGACGGGCATGGAGCGAGGTTCCGGGCGTTCAGGGATCTGAGGTGTCAGGATCGAAATGACGACAGGATCGTCGATTCGGGAAGCGGACAAGGTACGCGGAAGCGGGGGCGATTGACACGNCTCACCGCCGACGCGTGCCAGTTTGGCAGCGGCGGAGGGTCATCGAGCCTCGAGCAGGTGGATCGAGGGGGGGCCCGGCACCGTGATCGAGCGATCATNCAGCGGCTCGGCCGGGTNCCNAAGGTCGGAAAACCCCGGGTTTCTGNCTGATTCCACGGTCTCGAGCCNNGGCGGACGGGTGGAAGCCGGGACGAGGCGGATGATCTCGAGTCGGATGGCCGGGNGTCGAGGTTCGGCACGCGGGTTGTTCNCNTCCTGANGTACAGATGTCCGAGATGAACCCTCCAACCTCGCCCGGGACCGATTCGGTGGCTCGCCGCCGGCTCAACCTGCTTTTTTCCGCCACCTGGCGGGAAGGCGGCCCCACGGCCGAGCTGCCNCGCCTNCTCGATCCCCTCGGCGTCCGCTGCCTCGAGGCTCGAAGCGGCCGGGAAGCGGCCCGTCTGGTCGAGCAGGAGGAGATCCACATCGCCCTGATCGACCTCGAACTCCCGATGGAAGCCGATGGCGACCGCCGGGCGGCCGGTGAGAAGGTCCTTCAGATCCTCCGCCGGGTCGAACCCGCCCCNCCCGTGGTGCTGGTCCGTCCGCCCCAGCCGAGTCGGCGAGAGAGTGTTCGAGGACTCAGTGACGCCCTCCGCGACGGCGTGTTCGCGGTGCTCGATCGACCCCTGGGCATCGAACCGATGCTCGAAACCCTCCGCCGGGTGGTCCGGCGGCACTATTCGGATCAATGGCCGGCCGCATGACCGAGAGACGCCCCGCGGGGCGCTTCATGCGAATGGCGAGAACCCCGGCGTCTGACCGGGACCTTCACTTCCTGTTTCTTTCTTCGGAGTCAAGTACCCATGAACGTGCGACCGCTCGGCGACAAGCTCATCGTCCGGCGTGAGGAGGCCGCGACCCGGACCGAGTCCGGCATCTTCCTCCCCGAATCCGCCAAGGACAAGCCCAAGACCGGCAAGGTCATCGCGCTTGGCAGCGGCAATCTGAACAAGGACACCGGCGAATACATTCCCTTCACCGTGAAGAAGGGTGACGCCGTCATCTTCAGTTCATACGCCGGAACCGAGATCAAGATCGAGGGCGACGAGTACCTCATCATGACCGAGGACGACATCCTCGGCGTCATCGACTGACGAAACAGGACGGTGCGGGACGGTCCCGCGAGGAGAGGAATACGTGAAAGCCGATCAACTTCGAAAAGCATTCAGCGGCCTCAACGGTCGCGACCTTCGAATCGAGTTCGAGGGTGCCGAGACCCTGGTGGTCCGGAATGCGATGTTGATCCCCGAGGAGCAGGACGACCTGCTCAAGGTGACCGATGGATCGCACGAGTACATCCTCGAGTGCGAACGGGTCGCCTGGATCGAGATCGGCTGACGAATTCGAGTGAGAACCCCCCCCGTCGTCGGCGTCGCCGAGACGGATTCGAACGCAAGGAACAACCATGGCTGCCAAGCAGATTGCCTACGACAACGACGCCCGCGAGCGTATTCTTCGCGGAATCCAGAAGCTCGCCAAGGCCGTGAAGGTCACCCTCGGCCCCTCGGGACGCGTCGTCGTCCTCGAGAAGTCCTTCGGCGCACCCACCGTCACCAAGGACGGCGTGAGCGTCGCCAAGGAGATCGAACTCGCCGACGCCTATGAGAACATGGGCGCCCAGATGGTGAAGGAAGTCGCCAGCAAGTCCAGCAAGGACGCGGGCGACGGAACCACCACCGCGACGGTCTACGCCGAAGCGATCTTCCAGGAAGGTCTCAAGAACATCACCGCGGGCGCGAACGCGAACGCCGTCAAGCGAGGCATCGACAAGGCGGTCTCCGCCGTCATCTCCGAGCTCGCTTCGATGTCCAAGCCGGTGAGCGACTCCACGGAGATCGCCCAGGTCGGTGCCTGTTCCGCCAACCAGGACCAGACCATCGGCAAGATCATCGCCGAGGCCATGGACAAGGTCGGCAAGGACGGCGTGATCACCGTCGAGGAAGGCAAGAGCCTCGAGACCGAGGTCGAGCTTCTCGAAGGCATGCAGTTCGACAAGGGCTACCTCAGTCCCCACTTCGTGACCGACAACACGGACATGGAGTGCGTGCTCGAGGACTGCTACGTCCTGATCCACGAGAAGAAGGTCAGCTCCGCCAAGGATCTCATTCCGGTGCTCGGCAAGATCGCGGAGAGCGGCAAGAGCGTCCTGATCGTCGCCGAGGACATCGATGGTGAAGCCCTCGCGACGCTCGTCGTCAACAAGCTCCGCGGCGTCCTCAAGGTCGCGGCGGTCAAGGCTCCCGGATTCGGAGATCGTCGCAAGGCGATGCTCGAGGACATCGCGGTCCTCACCGGTGGCACCGCGGTCATGGAGGAACTGGGCATCGACCTCGAGAAGATGCCGGTCTCCGATCTCGGTCGGGCCAAGAAGATCACCATCACCAAGGACGCGACCACCATCGTCGAAGGTGGTGGCAAGACCTCCGACATCAAGGGACGCATCGAGCTGATCAAGGGTCAGATCGAAGTGACCTCGAGCGACTACGACCGCGAGAAGCTCCAGGAGCGGCTCGCCAAGCTCGCGGGCGGCGTCGCCCAGATCAACGTCGGTGCCGCCACCGAGGTCGAGATGAAGGAGAAGAAGGCTCGCGTCGAGGACGCGCTCCACTCCTGTCGTGCCGCGGTCGAAGAGGGCATCCTTCCGGGTGGCGGCGTCGCCGTCCTCCGGGCCCGGCGTGGCATCGAGAAGGCCCGCAAGTCCGCGGTCGGTGACGAGAAGGTCGGTTGCGACATCATCAACCGTGCGATGAGCGCCCCGATCAAGCAGATCGCCCGCAACTGCGGTCTGGACGGATCGATCGTCGCCCAGAAGGTCGAAGAGAACGACGCCGACGCGTTCGGCTTCAATGCGGCCTCGGGCGAGTACGGGGATCTCGTGAAGCAGGGCATCATCGTTCCGACCAAGGTCGAGCGGGTCGCCCTTCAGAACGCG
This sequence comes from Planctomycetaceae bacterium, assembly GCA_002684315.1. The sequence continues at coordinate 37,559 of NYVB01000042.1, forward strand.
GCGAGCATCAGCGGCCTGCTGCTCACCACGGACTGTGCGATCACCGAGATCAAGGAAGGCAAGGAACCCGCCGCGGCCGGCGGTGGCATGGACGACATGGACTTCTGATCCGGTCGTCGACCCGCCACGTCGCGGGAACGATGTTCATCGAACGCCCGGGCGAGTCACTCGCCCGGGCGTTCCTCTTCATTCGGGAGTGCGTTCATGCCTCTGGGAAGCGGTGGTGCAGGAGGGCTCGGTGCGATCGGCATGTTCATCATGCCGATCTCCATCGCCGTGATGCTCCTCAAGCAGCCGCCGGGACCGGTCTCGAAGCTGATCAAGGCCGGGGCGGTCGATCCCGAGACGGCGCGGCGGGCGGAGCGACTGGAGATTCCCCGGCCGTTCGTGCTCGAGCCCTTCCTCGCCCGAGGGATCGTCCACCGGACGTCGGATGGCCGGTACTGGGTCGATGTGACACGGAACCGCCGGTATCGTCGTCGGCTCGCGGTCGTCGCGGGTCTGGTGATGCTCGCGGTCCTCGTTTCGGGTTGGTTGCTCTGGCCGTTCCTCGTTCCACCACCGAAGGAGATCTGATGGTCCAGGTCGGAGAACGCATCGTCGAATGGTGGCCGTGGCTTCTCGGCTGGGTCCTGCTCTCGAGTCTGATCGCCTTCGTCGCCCACGGACGCGACAAGCGGGCGGCCCGGCTCGGTCGGCGACG
>NYVB01000043.1 GCA_002684315.1 Planctomycetaceae bacterium
GCCGCGACCAGCGCATCGGGTGAGACACCATCCGCCGACACGCGAGCGCTCGAATCCGCCAGGCTGACCGAGGCATCGACCACGCCATCGACGGATTGCAATGCCTTCTCGACATGTCCGACGCAGGAAGAGCAGTGCATCCCGTCGATTGAAAGCCGAAGGGTCGCTTCATTCCCGGTGGGTTGTGGTTTCGTCTCGCTCAATCGGTCACCATCACGGTATCCTGCCATCAGCATCCGAATTCGAAGCCTTCAATCACACAGGACAAGCATATCCACCATGGCCATTCATGAACTCGCCGGACGCCCCGCTCCCGTTGAAATGCTGATTGACGTTCCCCAGCTGCTGCAGGCCTATGAGTCGCAGCGCCCGGATTGCGGAATCGCCGCTCAGCGGGTGGTCTTCGGAACCAGCGGCCACCGGGGCACGCCGGGTAAATCGACGTTCACCCGAGCGCACATCCTCGCGATCACGCAGGCGATCTGTGATTTTCGCCGGGCACAGAACATAGATGGACCTGTGCTCATGGCGATGGACACCCATGCACTCTCCGAGGCCGCGCACGAGACCGCGCTTGAAGTGCTCCTGGGAAACGATGTCGACGTGCAGATCCAGCAGGACCGACGACCCACGCCGACGCCGGTGCTTTCGCATGCGATTCTCGAATACAACGCAGGGCGCGAGAGCGGCCACGCCGACGGCATCATCATCACGCCTTCACACAACCCGCCGGAAGATGGCGGGTTCAAATACAACGGGACCGATGGCGGACCCGCGAACACCACCGCCACCACCTGGATCGAACATCGAGCGAACGAGATTCTTGAAGATGACAATCACCAGGTGCGACTGACCGCCCAGATCGCCGGTTCGGACAAGGTTGATGAAGTCGATTTTCACCATGGATACATCGAACGACTCGGCGAGATCCTCGACATGGAAGCGATCCGAAACGCCGGCGTGCGCATCGGCGTCGATCCGCTCGGTGGCGCCTCGCTTCCGCTGTGGGCCCCAATCGCGGAACGCTGGCAGCTTGATCTCACGGTCCTCAACGATGCACTCGACCCGACGTTCGGATTCATGCACGTCGATGGTGACGGCAAGATCAGAATGGACTGCTCCAGCGCCCATGCCATGGCGGGCATGCTTGCGATCAAGAACGACTACGACGTCTCGTTTGGAAACGACCCCGACGCCGATCGACACGGGGTGGTGGTGCCGGGACGCGGCCTGCTCAATCCCAACCACTATCTGGCGGTCGCGATCGGACACCTGATCGAAACCCGCACCGACTGGCCCGCCGGAATCGATGTCGGCAAGACGATCGTGACCAGCGGAATGGTCGATCGAGTCCTCGCCCGACGTGGGAGAACGCCCTGGGAGGTTCCGGTCGGGTTCAAATGGTTCTCAGGCGGACTCTTCGACGGGTCTCTGTGCTTCGGGGGCGAGGAGAGCGCGGGTGCCTCCTTCCTTCGCTTCGATGGAAGGCCCTGGTCCACGGACAAGGACGGTCTGGTGATGTGCCTGCTCGCCGCCGAGATCACCGCGACCACCGGCAAGGATCCCGGCCAGCATTACGACGAACTCGAAAACGAGTTCGGCGCGCCGGTCTACCGACGGATCAATGCAAACGCCTCGTTCGAGGAGAAGTCACGACTCAAGAAACTTTCACCCGACGATGTCACCGCGGACACCCTCGCGGGCGAGACCATCACTTCAAAGATGGTGGCGGCTCCGGGGAACGAAGCTCCCATCGGTGGCTTGAAGGTCACGACGGAACACGGCTGGTTCGCCGCTCGTCCCAGTGGCACCGAAGACATCTACAAGATCTACGCCGAGAGCTTTCGAGATGAAGCGCACGTCGAGACGATCCTCTCCGAAGCGCAGTCGATCGTGGACGATGCACTCGCGGGCGGATGAACCGAGTCAGGTCGTCGCGGGCTTCCAACCATAATCGACCAGCGTGTTGGTCGCGGAGCCGTCGTCGAAGAGATCGATGATGGCGTAGGCCGGCGGGAATTCCGCACGGTCTCCATCCCACCAGGACCCGCAGACCGCATGGTTGCAGGCGTAGGTGACACCCAGATACTCGACGGAATCGGCGAGATGGATGTGCCCCGAGACGCAGAGTCTGACGTTCGGGTGGGTGTGGAAGAGATCCTTGATTCTTCGCGCATCGATGTGCATCCAGGACCCCGGAATCACCCAGTCCCCGCTCTTCTCGTTCTCACCATCGAACATCGTGCAGGCGGAGACGATCGGCATGTGACTGGCGACCATGACCGGTGTGTCCCGCGGCGTGGCCTTCAATGTGTCCGACAACCACTGGAACTGCGCATCGTCCAGCCGTGCGGTGTAGAGCCCGCCCTCGACGGGGTGCGTCGAATCGAGCACGATGATCCGCCAGCCCGCGCGGTCGATCGCCTGATACGGCCGTGGCATGCCGAAGACATCGGCCGCCCATTTCTTGCCGTAGTCCGATTCGGATCCAGTGGCACCGGACTTGTCCTTGTTCCAACCCCAGACATCATGGTTTCCGATGACGTTGATGACCGGAAGCGAGCATTCCTTCTTCATCACCGAATTCCAGAGGGCGAAGAGTTCGGTGGAACGATCTCGGCCTTCGGACATGACGTCCATGACCTGGTCACCGCCGTTGAGGATCACGTCGGGATGATGATGTTCCTGCGCATGCGAGAGGGCCGCGGCGAACCCCTGCGCCGCCCGCTTCTCCGGCTGGACGTGCACGTCGCAGAAATGGGCCAGTCTGAGCACGCGTTTCGGAGGCATCGGGATCGCGACCGTCGATTCCTGCGCCGAAACGACGGAAAGACCGAGCGGCACGGCCGGAATGGCCGCCGCGAGAAAGTGACGACGTTCGATGCGGCGTGTCTTTTCGTTCATGACACCACGATAATTCGAAGGCGCCTCGAGTACGAATCAAATTCACTCAGAAAGTGTATCCCAGACCGAGAACGAGCTTCAGGTCGTTGCCATTTTCACCGACGCCGGGATCGGAGTCATAGATGTTGAGGAATGACACGTTGAAGGTCAGCGGTGAATCCTTCATCAACTGAGTCTTGTAGACCGCTGACACCGTCAGAAGGTAATCCTGAAAGTCACTGACATTGGGTGCGAACTTGATCGCGCCGGTGAGGGAGGATCGGTCATCGATCGTCCAGCTCGAATTGACTTCGAACAGCAGCTGGGTCGTGAAACCATCGTTTCCCTCGTACTGCCAGGTGCCACCACCACCCAAACGAAGATCGACGGTGAGGTTCTCGGTTCGCTCGAGGGCGTATCCGATGCCTGCATAGGGGCTGACTCGTTGTTCCCAGTTTTCGAACTGATCCCACTGATACGTACCCTGTGCGAAATAGCTCCAGGGAAGCTGGCCGTTCTCATCGAACATGATCCAAGTCTGGTCGATGTTCGCGATCAAGTCATTGTCGGTGACTTCTTCCTCGTCCTCTGAGTAGAAGTACTGCGCTGACATCGTCAGAACGGTCTCCTTGGTCTCACGCCTTGCGGAAGCACCGAGATTCAGAGTGAGGTTCGTCGATGAATTGTCGCTGTAGGTCAGACCAAGATTGACCGATCCACTCCAGGGGCTCTTGGCCTTTTCGGCGGCAGCGACGGCGTCCGCGGCGGCCTTCTTCTTCGCCTCGGCCTCTTCATCGGAGCCGGAGAGCATCGTGATGTCGTCGATCTGATCGCGCTCGAGCGTGACCGTTCCGAAGACCGGAGAGACCACGGTGATCTCATCCTTGCCGTCATCGGTGAGTTCACCCTGGACACGATCTCCATTCTTCAAGGCGACGACCGCTTCGTTCGATGCGGGCTTGGCGTCTTGTGAAAAGACCGATCCTGTCTGCAGAGTGATGGATGCGAACAGAAAAGCGACGATGAATGATGGTGCAAGACGCATGATGACCTCCGGAAGAATAGTGGTGGCGAATGATAACACTCGTTCGCAGCTCGGGTCACTGGATGCGGTTGGAAAGATGTGAGATTGGATCAAGCGGCGCTCGACCGACGTGGGTCAGGAGGACTGCGAGGCATCGCTCTCGGATGCATCCTCGTCTTCGGGCACTTCTTCGATGCTGTTCCACAGGACCCAACCGAAGAAAGTGGCGACAAGGCCGCCAAGGACACCTGCGGTCGTACCGAGGATGACGAGCATCATGAAGGATGTGTTGGTTTCGTCCACGTGAGTCTCTCCAGAATCAATGCTGAGGCGAACATACTATCGACTGGCGAAGCAGAGTTCCAAGATTTTACCCCCGTGATACCGCAAACCAGCCCAAATGGTCAGATCAAGACGGTGCAGATGACGGCAATCACGAGGGCTCCGATCACATTCAGCCCCAGGCCCTCGAGATTCATGCGCCGCATGGGAATGCGCCCGGTTCCGTAGACAGCGGCATTCGGGGCGGTGGCAACGGGCATCATGAAGGCACAAGAGGCACTCATCGCCGCTGGAATCATCAATTTGGCTGGATCGATTCCCGCTGAAACGGCGGCACTGGCCATGATCGGCATCAAAAGCAGAGTGATCGCGGTATTGCTGGTGACCTCCGTCAGGAAGGTCACCGCGAGGCAGATCACCAGAATCATGACGAACTCGGGCAGGAGCGTCACATCGATCAGCTGACTCGCCAGCAGATCACTCAATCCGGAGGTCTTGAACCCCTGAGCCAGGGCGATGCCGCCTCCGAAGAGCAGGAGGATCCCCCAGGGAATGGAGGATGCTGATTTCCAGTCGAGAAGCTTCTCGCCTCGCCCATCGGGAATGATGAACATGACCACCACCATCAAGGCAGCGACACTGGAATCTCCGATGCCCTTGGGCACGCCGATCAGTGCGGACCAGCCACCTTCGGGCGTGGAACGGAAGATCCAGAGACAGGCGGTGATGGTGAAGACCACCAGCACCCGGACCTGCGCACTGGTCCAGGGCGAGCGGCCCGGCAGGACGATTGAAATGCCACCCGAAAGGCCGCGGGTGAGCCACCACCAGGTCAACGGGAGAAGGACCGCCACCACGGGAATGCCGAGGGTCATCCATCGCGCGAAGGACCACGGCGCGATGGGATCCTCGGCGGTCGAGTTGGGAAGCACCAGCTCATCGAATGCGGCCATGAACGCGATGTTCGGAGGTGTTCCGATGGGTGTCCCGATGCCGCCGATGTTGGCTGCGAAAGCGATCCCGAGCAGAAGCGGAACCGCGAAACGCTTGTCATCGAGGACCGCAAGGATGGCAAGCGCGACGGGAAGCATGGCGAGGGTGGTCGCGGTGTTGCTGACCCACATGGAGATGACTGCGGTGGCAAGCATCACGCCGAAGATCAGACGACGCGGACTGTCGGCCCCCACCACGCGGATGATGACCAACGCGACCTTTTCGTGGGCTCCCGATTTCTCCATCGCCTTCGACAGCATGAAACCACCCATGAGCAGCAGGATCAGGTAGTGGCCGTAGGCATTGGCGACGACCTTGTGGTCGAGCACGCCGGTCAATGGCAGCAATGCCATTGGAATCAGGGACGTCGCGGGAATCGGAATCGCCTCGGTCACCCACCACGCGGCACAGAGCACCGTGATCGCCGCCGTCCAGCAGATCTCGGGGGAATGTCCCGCCAGGAACAGCGACCAGGCCACCAGCCCGGCGAGGGCGGGGCCCATGACGAGCATCACACGACGAAAAAAGTTGTTCTCGACATCGAGATTCACGGGACTGGAACCCTCTCGATCATTCGTGGCCGATGATGGGTTTCAATTCGAGTTTTCTGACTTCGATCCAGACACCCTCGGATTGAAGACCGATCGGCCCGGCGAAGATCCCACACTCGGTCGCCACGTTCTGAACCAGACCGTTGACCTTCAATTCGAGGTGTTCACCGTCGAGGGTGATGTCGTAGCGATTCCAATCACCCAGGGGATTCTCGTTGCTCGGCGCGATCTTCTTGGTTCGTCGTTCATTGGTCATCCGTGACTTGTCGGTCTTCATTGGAAACTTATCGATGTTCCAGATGTCGCCGGCGTTGCGTGAATGAAGCTGGGCTTCGATGCAACGTGGCCAGACCTTGTCCTCGCTGATGATGCGCATCAGGATTCCGCTGTTGCCCCCGCCCTTGTTCTCATCGAACCGCCATTCGACCGCGAGGTGGTAGGACGTGAATTTCTTTTTGGTTCTGATGTATCCGATCGGCATGCCCTTGCTCTTGAGGAGACCGTCTTCGACGAAGAACGCAGCGGCAGGGTCGGTGGCGCCACCGATGAAGAACGCCGTCCAGTCATCGAGATTCTCGCCATTGAAAAGCTGGATCGTCTCACCGTAGATCGGCCTGCGAGTCGCGGCAGGTGCGTCGGTGTCGGAAGGTGGTGCGACCTGATCGGTGGCGGGTGCGGTCGGTTTCGCATCCTGACCTCCCATGCCGAGAAGACCGAGGACCACACATGCCAGAACGATAGATGAGAGCTTCTTCATGTCTGCAGGATAACGCAGCCGATGCCGAGACGTCAGATGCCGGTCAGGACACCGTTGGAATCCCCGAAGCGATCGGTTTCGACGCCCATGCGCTGCAGCATCGAGACGAAGAGGTTCGAAAGCGGAGTCCCCGATTCATAGCGGACATGTCGGCCGGGATCGAGCGTGCCTCCACCACCACCGGCGAGAATCAATGGCAGATCGTCATGGTTGTGGCGGTTGCCGTCCGCGATCGCACTGCCGTAGAGAATCATCGAATTGTCAAGAAGGGTGCCGTCACGCTCCTCGACCGAATCAAGCTTGTGGAGAAGGTCGAAAAGCATCTCGCTCTGAAAGTGGTTGATCGCGCGGATCTTCTCGATCATCGCGAGGTCCCCCTTGTGATGCGAAAGATGATGGTGACCTTCGGAGACTCCGATCGAGGGAAACTTACGATTGGACCCCTCGTTCGCCAGCATGAAACTCGCGACCCGTGTCTGATCGAGACGGAAGGCGAGGACGAGCATGTCGTTCATCAGACGCACATGTTCTCGGTAGTCGGTGGGCACGCCTTTCACGGGTCGGATGGAATGAAAGGCTTCGGGATCGAAGGTGGCCCGCTCGATCATCTCGATGCGTCTTTCGACCGCCCGGACGCTCTCGCGATATTCGTCCATGCGATGTCGATCCTCGACCCCCAGGGTGGCATCGAGACGGCGGGCATCGGATCGGACGAAGTCCAGTATCGAGCGACGCGTTCGCATGCGTCGGGCACGCGCGCGTTCACTTTCCTCGGCGGGACCGAACCCGAAGAGGCGTTCGAAGACCTCGCGCGGCCGGATCTCCTTGAGATTGGGTTGACGACTGGTACGCCAGGAGATGTTGGCGCTGTAGGCGCACGAATATCCGGAGTCGCAGTTGCCGGACTGAAGCGCGGGTTCACAACCAAGCTCGAGCGAGGGCAGATGCGTTCGTCCACCGATCGCGTCGGCAGCCAGCTGATCGACGGAGACACCGACCTCGATGTCGCGACCCGCGGTCTTGTACGGATGGGCTCCGGTGAGAAAGCAGGCGGCCGAGCGTGCATGGTCCCCGGGACCGTCACCGAGAGCCTTGGCATTGTGGTGAGCGAGGCCCGAAAGAACGCTGAACTTCTCTCGCAGAGGAGACAGAGGAGCGAGCGATGACGAGAGCTCGTAGTCACGACCATCACCCGTGGGATGCCAGACCTCTGGAT
>NYVB01000044.1 GCA_002684315.1 Planctomycetaceae bacterium
TTGAACCTGTGACNTNTGTNTGTGTCATACAAGCGCGCTAGCCAGCTGCGCCAATGGCCCTCAAGCAACAAAGGATAGCCTAACTCAGCCATGACGCAAGTTGTGAATGAACGGTACTGGCAAGATTCCGTGTCACTGAGGCCTGGCTCGAAGAACGTGCTTCTCAGGAACTCAGCAGCTGCCCCACTCGGAGAGCAGAATCGTGAGATCGGCGCCATCGATGACTCCATCTCCATTGAGATCCACGGAGCTTGAAGCCGANCCCCAGGCATTCAGCAGGAGTGTGAGATCGGCACCATTGACCACACCATCACCGTTGAAGTCGCCGGGGCACAAGCACGGCCCACCATCTGCACACGGTGGAGCGATCATCGAAAAGAATGCATTTCCGGCGGAGACGGTCTCGACGATGGCAAGGCCATCCGAACCCGTGACCTGCCCGGCAAGATCGTCTCCCCAGGAATAGACGAGCCCTGACGCATCAAGTGCGATCGAATTGCCCGATCCAGCACCAAGTGCCACGATGGTTTCGGTGGCGAGCGCCGCCGGAATCGCGAGCTGATTCGAAGTGTTGGAGCCCCACCCGACCACACCGGACGATGATCCGGGAGCTGCCACCAACGTGTGCCGATTTCCCGCCGCCACCATGGTCACGCCGGTGAGCCCGGCCGGTACGTCCGATTCTCCGAAGAAATTCGCCCCCCAGCAATGCACCTCCCCGGATGAATCAAGCGCGACGCTGTGGTTCAACCCTGCGGCGATGGCAACGAAATCGTTGCCTGCCGGTGCGCCCAACTGTTCGTAGATGTCACTGCCCCAACAGACGATGGCACCATTGCTCAGCAAGGCGACGGTATGAAAGCCACCACATGCCACGGCCTGGCATGGCGGAAGGTCGGCAGGCACATTGCATTGGCGCTGTGCATTCGAGCCCCAGCAGGTGATCGATCCGTCCGTTCCGAGCGCTGCCGAGTGTTCTGCGCCTGCTGAGACCGCCAAGATGACCAGCCCGTCCAGCGCCAGAGGAACATCCGACTGCCCGGAGGCATTGGCGCCCCAGGCCACGACACCGCCAAGCGAGCTCAGTCCGACGACATGGCCTGCTCCGGCTTGAACATCGACGAGATCGGACACCTCCGCGGGGGTGTCGCACTGCCCCTGCGCATTCGATCCCGCGCAGAGTACGTCTCCGTGGGTGTCCACAGCGGCGATGACTGGCATCGTTGCGATCAGAACTGTGGCGAACATGGTTTGAGTGGACACGGTGCAGGACTCCGAAAGAGCGGGTTTGACCTTTCAACCATACGTACGAACCGGGCTGGTGAGAGGTTCAATCTGAAGAGATTCGGCAGTTGATTGGATTACCCAGCCATCATCGGATCCTGTCACATNNTGGCAGATAATCTCAGGCCTCAGCCTGAGTTGGCCTCAGCCTGCATGGCCACAAGGCAACCGGAGATACGGGCCAGGCAGCTGGCTTTACCAAGCATGGCAAGCGTATCGAAGATCGGAGGGCTGACAGGGCCACCGGTCACGGCGATACGAAGCGGCTGAGCGATCTTTCCAAGGTTTCCGTCACAATGAACGTCCGCCCAGTCCGTGAGCGCCTTTTCGAGTGCTTTGCCTTCGAAGAGATCGATTTCCTTCAAGAGCACGCTTGCCTGCTCAAGCAGGAGCCGACCGGGACTCTCTCCCTTGAGCATCGCTTTTCGTACAGGCTTCGAGATCGGCCAGGCCAGGTCTTCATCAGCAAGAAGCAGCCAGCCATTGGTCTTGAAAAGATCGTCAAGGGTCTTCGAGCGTTCTCGACTCGCATCAGCCAGAAGATCGAACTGCTCGGTGGTCAGCGCCTTCATGAAGCCTGCATGGAAACGCATGCCATGGGCGCGCACCTTGTCACGAAACTCAGCCTCAGGCATCGCTTGAATCGCATCGAGATTGAAAGCCAGAAGCTTGTCACGGTCGAATCGTGCGGGAGTCTTCTGAACCCGAGTGAGATCGAAATGTTCGGCCAGAAANTCGTTGTCGAACTTTTCAAGATCATTTCCCGGGGACCACCCGTTCAGGGAAAGGAAATTGCACAGAACTTCAGGGAGGTATCCGGAACGTTCGAAATCCGCCACGTTGATTTCGGGAAGGGTGACGCCCAGAGCCTCTGCCATCAGAACGAGTGCGTCGTGATCCAACTGTGATTTCTTGTCACCCAACCAGGATTGAAAGGCCTCCGGAGTGATCGTTCCTTCCGGGGGCGCCGTGAGTGATTTGGCTTTCACTGCAGCCCTGATCGCCTTGTCCTTGTCACGCTTGGACATCTTCGAACCATCAGGATTGAAGATCAATGAAAGATGACCATAGACCGGCTGGTCGAAACCCAGTGCGGCCTGCAGGACGATGTGCTTGGCGGTGTTGTTGAAGTGTTCCTGCGCTCGCAGAACATGTGAAACGTTCATCAGGGCGTCATCGACCACCACCGCGAAGTGGTAGGTGGGAAANCCGTCGGCCTTGCGGATCACGAAGTCGTCAACCTCGCCCTGNGGCAGAGTCGCTTCACCAAGCACCTCGTCGGTGATGATGATTGGAGCGTCCGGGGTTCGGAATCTGACCACATGCGCCTCACCGGCGGCAGCCCGCGCGAATCGCTCTTCCCGAGCGATCCCCAGCCCCGCACGGTCGTATCGGTACGCCGTCTTCTCAGCCCGGGCGGCAGTCCGCTTGGCGTCGAGTTCTTCCGAAGTATCGAAGGCGTGATAGGCGAGATCAGCCTCCAGCAGGCGCTCCATGTGTGATTCATAGATGGCAAGCCGTTGCGCTTGAAAGTACGGGCCATGATCACCGCAGGTCGAGCCATCCGGCATCGGGCCCTCATCCCAGTCGATTCCCATCCACTGCAGGGCTTTCTGGAAGCCCAGGGCAGCCGTATCCGATGATCGCTTTCGATCCGTGTCCTCGATTCGAAGCACGAACCGCCCCTGCTTGCCTCTGGCAAAGGCCCAGCAGAAGAGCGCGGTGCGAGCGCCTCCGACGTGAAGATCCCCGGATGGACTGGGGGCGAAACGGGTGACGACATCATCTCGATCTGAATGGCTGTGTGACATGGCCGCGAGCCTAGCCGGAACGGCCGCCTGATGCATCGTGAAAGGCTCGGCAAGTCTCAGAATCGGACCTTCAGTGCGATCGGCAAGGTGCTTCGGGGAACTCTTCCAAATTGTCTTGATTGACTGGGTCAGAACAGTTGCGGTTCGGAGGTGCAATGGGGATAGTACGAGAAGCCGTTTTTAATCGTGTGATCGAGATCGGTGTCCGCAGGCAAGCCTGCATGAAAAGGACTTTGGGGACTAGCCATGCATGAAGAGAGTCGTCGCAACATGATTGATTCGATCTTCATCGAGGAGGGCTCGGACGTGTCTTTGAACAACGAAACTCGTGCTTCGGACATCTTTGGCCGCCTCACCTTCACCGGCGATGTGATGTTGAAGCGACTCCCTCCCGAAGTCTTCATGAATCTTGAGCGAACCGTCAGCGCCGGCCAGGCACTGGATCCGATGATCGCGAACACCGTCGCGAGTGCGATGCGGGAGTGGGCGGTCGAACATGGTTGCACCCACTACTGCCACTGGTTCCAGCCTCTGACCGGAACGACCGCCGAGAAGCATGACGCCTTTCTGTCGCCCACCGGAGACGGCAACGCGATCGAGAAGTTCTCAGGTGCCGCCCTGATCGAGGGCGAACCCGATGCGAGCTCATTCCCTTCCGGAGGCATTCGCGATACCTACGAAGCCAGGGGCTACACGGCATGGGATGCCACCAGCCCGGCGTTCATTTTGCAGAGCCCCGACGGCATCGGCACGTTGTGCATCCCGACCGCGTTCGTGTCCTGGACCGGNGAAGCGCTCGACAAGAAGACACCCTTCATGCGCTCTCTTGANGCNGTNAGCAAGCATGCACTCCGAATCGTGAAGTTCTTNGGTGATGACGACGANGTCACCCAGGTCCTCCCCACCCTCGGNTGTGAACAGGAGTATTTCCTCGTCGACAGCGATCTCGCGGAACANCGCCTCGACCTTGCGATCTGCGGACGCACGCTNCAGGGCACNCCGGCNCCCAAGGGNCATCANCTCGACGACCATTATTTCGGCTCGATNCCNAACCGCGTGCTNTCATTCATGAGCGANGCGGAAAACCGACTTTTCGAGNTGGGCATCCCGGTCAAGACCNGGCACAANGAAGTCGCNCCNGGNCAGTACGANCTNGCCCCNACCTTTGAAAACGCNAATGTCGCCGCNGACCACCAGATGNTNACNATGCATGTCCTNCATGAAGTCGCGGCNCAGCACGGATTCAGCTGCTTCCTGCACGAAAAGCCGTTCGCNGGNATCAACGGNTCNGGCAAGCACAACAACTGGTCGATCTCGACCAACACGGGGGTCAACCTNCTGGACCCNCGCAATGANACCCATTCGAANCTNCANTTCCTCGTNTTCCTGTGNTCGGTGATCNGNGCCACGGANCTNCACGCGGANCTTCTGAGAGCNTCGATCGGNACGGCCGGNAACGACCATCGNCTCGGNGCGAANGAAGCNCCNCCNGCGATCATGTCGATCTACCTGGGNGAGATGCTCACCGACATCCTNGACCAACTCGAANCNGGAAAGACCAGCAGCACGAAGAAGGCCGGNACGCTNGACCTCGGCGCACANCAGCTTCCCAAGATCCCCCGNCACTCGAGTGANCGCAANCGAACNAGCCCGTTCGCNTTCACAGGNAACAAGTTCGAACTTCGCGCCGTCGGTGGAAACACCTCGGTCGCCTGGCCGAACACCGTCCTNAACACGATGATCGCNGAGAGCTTCGACTGGTTNGCGAGCGAACTCGTNAAGCGCGCNGGAAAGAATCCGACCAAGGCNAAGCGCNACTCGACGACNCTCGCCGTTCTNCGCGAAGTNGTCAAGNCNCACCGCCGGGTGTGTTTCGATGGNGACGGCTACAACNANGANTGGGTGACCGAAGCNGAAAAACGNGGGCTNCCNCANCTGNNGTCGACCGCCGACGCNCTTCCGGTCNTCAAGAGCANNAAGTCNCTCGACCTNTTNCGNAAGTACAAGGTCCTCAGNAATCGAGAACTNANAGCNAGNTACGAGATTCTNCTCGANCAGTACGTCGCCATNCTCGACATCGANGCCAANACNCTNATCACGATGATNCGGACNCAGATCCTNCCNGCNGGCNTTCGAANCCAGGCNCAGCTGGCGGATGCCGTCGCGGCGNCGCGNGCCACCGGGATCGANTCCCCCGCCACCGACGCNNTGCTTCATGAGNCCATCGANGCCATTGAAGCANTGGTNCAGACNCTCATGACGCTGGAAACCCACGNCAAGTGCAGACCTTCAAGAGCCANGAAAAGGCNATGANCCACAGCCACNAGAGCCTNGTCCCAGCCATGGANGCNGCCCGAGANGCGGCCGATGCCCTNGAACGCATCGTTCCNGCNGACCTGTGGCCANTGCCCACNTATGCGGAAATGCTGCTCTGACCCTGNCNNCGGNCNNCTCGAGACTTCATCCTGCCCGANGANCATGTCCGANGAACATGGCTGGAGTATGTCGAGTCGCTCTGGTACNCTACGGAATCCACTTCAGGCTCACTGTGAGCCCTGAACCTGACGNACGACGATNANCCACAAACGCCACTATCGCGAGGCCNGCTCTCATGGACACCGCCACAGACGAAATGAATCTCAAGATCNACATCACCGAGGATGGCCCNTCGGCCCGNACCCTCGCGATCACGATCCCNGCTGAGGTCGTCGACGAGCGCATCGAAGCCTCNTACGGNAACCTGCAGAATCAGGCNCAGATGCGTGGCTTCCGAAAAGGCAAGGCCCCNCGCCATCTNCTCCAGAAGAGATTCGGCGCTGANGTCATCAATGAAACNCGCGGCCAGCTCATCATGGGTGCCTATCAGCAGGCGGTCCAGCAGAAGGAACTCCGCGTCGTCGGAGATCCTGACTTCCCTGATGAACTGATGGAAAAGCCACTCGAGGAAGGCAAGGACTTCTCGTTCGAGGTCGCGCTCGAAGTCGCACCTGAATTCGACCTTCCCGAACTGGAGAACGTCGCCATCAAGAAACCGATCTTCGAAATCGACGAGTCGCATGTCGACAACGAGATCAAGAATCTCGCCTTCAGATTCGGCACCCCCGAGTCGATNAAGAAGGACTTCCAGCCTCAGGACAGACTGATCGGACGGGCCAGCGTCGACGTCGAAGACCATGACGGCGTGTTCTTTGAAACGGACAAGACTCTTGTCGTTGTTCCAGGTGTGGAGGACGAAGGCAAGGGCCCTGTTCTCGGCCTGCTCATGGAAGATCTTTCCGCGAGTCTCGAAGGCGCATCAGTCGGCTCGGACATCGTGTTCGAAACCGTGGGCCCACCAGCCCATGAACGCTCCGAACTTCGTGACAAGAAGATCACGATCAAGTTCCACGTGACGGACTGTGAACGCGTCACCCCGCTTGAAACCGAGACTCTCGTGGCCACTTTCGGTCTTGAAGACGAGTCCATGCTTCGTGAACGTCTGAAGCTCGAGATCGAGAACCGCCGCGATCAGGAACAGCGCGCAGCCGAACGCGAGCAGGTGTTCGAATATCTCCTCGAAAACACCACGGTCTCACTGCCACAGAAGATCTCCGAGGCGCAGGTCGCACGAACAATCGAACGCCAACGCATGGACCTCCTCTATCGAGGTGACAATCCGGAACAGGTCGAGAAGCAACTCGCCGAGATGCGCGATCAGACCCAGGATCAGGCAATCAACCGACTCAAGCTTCTGTTCATCATGGACAAGGTCGCGCGCAACTTCGACATCGAAGTCAGCGATCAGGAAGTGAACGGCCGAATCGCAATGATGGCCCAGCAACGTGGCGAGCGTCCCGATGCCGTGCGTACCGAACTCCAGAAGACCGGTGGCCTTCAGGAGGTCGCCCGTCAGATCATGGAACACAAGGCGGCCGACCGCATCGTCGACCAGGCGAACGTGAGCGAAGTCCCGGCTGAAGACTGGAACAAGGAAGCCAAAGCAAAGACNGAAGATCGCAAGGCGGCCGCGGCGAAGAAAACAACCAAGAAGACCGCCAAGAAGACCGCCAAGAAGACCACGAGCAAGGCCGACTCGAAGAAGAAGACGACCAAGAAGACCAAGTGAGCCTGAGGCATGCTTGCAGTCGCTCAAACGTCCACATCAACCGGTACGGGTTCGGCATTCTCCGAGCTCTGGCCCTGGCTTGTCGCTCTGGTGATTTTGATTCTCGTCGGTGGAGCCGTCATTGGAATCATCCGAAAATGGATGCGTGGATCGGATGATTCCGAACAGATCGGATTCAGCCTTGGTGATCTCAGGACCCTGCACCGCGAGGGAAAACTCTCGGCCGAAGAATTGAAACAAGCGGAATCCAAGATCATCTCTCGAATTCAATCGGGCATCTCACCTGAAACTCGTGCCGAACTCGATCGAATAAGACCCCAAAAACAGCCCTCTCAACCCGAACCACCGGAAAATACGGACTTGGATCACATGGATTGAAGACCACGGTCGAGACGTGGGCCGTACGCTCCGATACACTCGCAAGAAGTTTGTAGTCAGGACTCTACGAGTCCTGGTCACCGCCAAGAACCCTGATTACCTGATTGAAATGGCAACACCGATGTCACTGAACAACGCACTGAATGCTTCGAACCGCCCCCAGCCCCTTGCCAGCAACTCGGAAGGCCCCGGTGGTGGTCCCTCGGGCCCGGGGCAAGGTGAAGGCGGCTCAGGCGCAGGCGGCGGCTCATCTGACGGTGGCGGCGGTGGTTTCCGCGGACGCAAGGTCACGACCTGTTCGTTCTGCGGGAAGACGTCCCGTGAAGTCGGCCCGATGGTCGAAGGCCCCAGCGACGTCTACATCTGCGGCCAATGCACCGATCTCTGTCAGAACATCTTCAAGCAGGAAAAGCGACGCGTCTCCTCCAAGCGCCAGTTGTTTCAAACGATCCCGACCCCGCGAGAAATCAAAGAGTTCCTCGATGACTACGTGATCGGTCAGGATCAGGCGAAACGCGCCCTTTCGGTGGCGGTGCACAATCACTACAAGCGCCTCGTCGAAGCCGACAAGGAAGAGATCGAAGTCGAAATCGACAAGAGCAACGTCCTGCTGATCGGTGGCACCGGAACCGGCAAGACGCTCCTCGCAAAGACCCTGGCCAGAACCATCAATGTTCCGTTTGCCATCGGTGACGCGACCACCCTCACTGAAGCCGGCTATGTCGGTGAAGATGTCGAGAACCTGCTTCTCAAGCTTCTTCAAGGTGCCGATTACGATCTGGACAACGCCCAGCGCGGGATCATCTACATCGATGAAATCGACAAGATCGGCAAGACCTCCCAGAATGTTTCGATCACACGCGATGTCTCGGGCGAAGGCGTCCAGCAGTCACTGCTCAAGATGCTTGAGGGCACCGTCGCAAACGTCCCCCCCCAGGGAGGACGCAAGCATCCCGAACAGCAATACATTCAGATGGACACCTCGCACATCCTCTTCATCTGCGGCGGCTCATTCGTTGGCATGGACGAGATCATTCGTCGTCGTGTCGGCCAGAGTCGCATCGGCTTTGCACAGGGTGGCCCGGAAAAGGGTGATGCTCAGGAGACACGTGAGCTCCTGTCCCAGATCACGCCGGACGACGTCCTTGAATTCGGTCTCATCCCCGAGCTGGTCGGCAGACTTCCGATCGTCTGCCCGTTGATGCCGCTTGATGTCTCAGCCATGATCCGAATCCTCACTGAACCCAAGAATGCCTTGGTTCGTCAGTTCCAGCATCTTTTCAGCATCGAGGGCTCCAGGCTCGAGTTCACCACGGATGCCCTCGAAGCAATCGCAGCTCGTGCCCTGAAACGCCAGACCGGCGCCCGTGCGCTTCGAGCCGTGCTTGATGAAATCATGCTTGACAAGCTCTATGAACTCCCCGAGCCCGAATTTGAAGGGTTCGTCTTCACCGTCGATGCTGATGCCATCAGCAACAACACACCCCTGCAGGACCTTCCTTCTCAGAGAATTCAGAAGGAAAGTGCCTGACTCAGGGCCAGTTCCTCAGCTGCCGGTCCCTTTATGGGACCCTCTCCGGGCATCATCGGTTTCCTGGAGCACACCTCTTTTTTTCTTCCACTTGCCCCGGAAGCCCTCAGCAGGTATGCTCCCCCGTTCGTTTGAACCACGTTTTAGGAGCTTGGCCATGCCTAGGGTCTGCCATTTCACAGGTAAGAGTACTCGTACCGGTAACAAATACCGCCTTCGTGGCCGTCCGAAGTACCTCGGTGGTGTCGGTACGAAGATCACTGCCTGCACCAAGCGCAAGTTCAAGCCGAACCTGCAGAATGTCAACGCGGTCATCGATGGCCAGACCAAGAAGGTCAAGGTCTCCGCGAAGGCGATTCGCCTTGGTATGGTCGTGAAACCATCCAAGCGCAAGTACACTTGGACCAGGAAACAGGCCGCCGAGGCCTGATAATGGCCCTTTTCTGGCGGCATC
Source organism: Planctomycetaceae bacterium (assembly GCA_002684315.1). The sequence continues at coordinate 9,564 of NYVB01000044.1, forward strand.
CGGCCCCAGAGCGCCCCTGTTCCATTGAAAACCCTCCTCGAGAGGGTTTTTTATTGTTGCATCTTGTGAAGAAATCACTCCACGATTTGACGCAAGCTCTGCGTGGAGTAAAATAAGATGTTCGGACTGGAAAACAAGATTCCGTGGCACTTCGACCGATTCACTTCGGCAGGCGCAGGAATATCGATGCCCTCCAGTCCCTGACACCGAGTACTCAAAACCTGAACAAGGGAAGATTCGTTTCACGCGAGACGAGGGAATGTTCTTTTCATGAACGCCCTTCGCACTTTCCTTCCTGCCGTCTTGAGCACCCGAGTCGAACCTCAGCCGTTTTCATCAGTTCGAAGTTGTAAGGGCACCAGCTTTGTCAAGAAGATTTGAAAATCACGAAAGAGATCGGATCATCGAAGCCACCGATCTCGTGAAGCTGATCGGCGAACACGTTCCCCTGCAACCAAAGGGACGCGAGCATGTCGGCGTGTGTCCCTTCCATGACGACACCAAGCCCTCTCTCGCGATCGTCTCGCACAAAGGCCGTCCATTCTTTCACTGCTTCGCCTGCGGTGCGAGTGGAGATGCCGTCGGTTTCATGATGGACTACCACAAGATGTCCTTTCCCGAGACGCTTGAAGCCCTGGCGGAGCGTGCGGGAATCGAACTCGAGCACGCACCATACGACGGTGCACCAAGTGATCCAGCCACCACCAAGAAGTCATTGCTGCGAGCCACTGATGCGGCCAGCCGATGGTATCGCAGGCGCCTGATGGAGGAAACCGTCGGGCGAGACGCGAGAGCGCTCCTCGAACGTCGCAGTATCAACGAGGAGATGTCGGAGGCATTCATGCTCGGCATCGCACCTGACGCCTGGGACGGCTTGTGCAGCCGAATCAAGGAATTGGACCAGCACGCGAAATCAGGTGATGCGAACGCGATTCCATTCGCGGCGTTTGAAGCGGCCTCACTGGTGAAATCGCGAAACGAAGGAAATGGTCACTACGACGTCTTTCGAAACCGCTTGATCTTTCCCATCTGCGATGAACTGGGACGACCGATCGCTTTCGGAGCCAGAAGCCTCTCGGACGAGGATCAACCGAAGTATCTCAACAGTCCCGAAAGCACCCTGTTCGATAAATCGCGAACACTCTACGGACTTCACCTTGCACGAAAGCCGATCATCGATGCCGGCCAGGCGATCGTCGTCGAAGGCTACACGGATGCGATCGCCTGTCATCAGGCAGGCTTCAAGAACGCCGTTGCGACCCTTGGAACCGCTCTGACCGCCGCGCATGCGAAGAAACTCCAACAGTTCTGCACACAAGTGACGCTGCTCTTCGACGGCGACAAGGCCGGCCAGAAGGCGGCGGACAGAGCATCGGAGATCTTCTTCGATTGCGACATCGACGTGAAGATCTGCACGCTTCCCGAGGGCGCAGACCCGGACGACATGCTGAAGACAGAAGAAGGCCGGGCAGCATTCACCAAAGCTCTCGACTCGGCCACCGACATTCTCGAACACATCGTCAAGGGCTTTCGAGCCAGATTCAAGGACTCGGATGGCATCACCTCACGTCAGCGAACGATAGAGGAACTGATCGACAGACTCGCCGGGCTCGGTCTCGAGAACGCTTCGGGCACTCGCAAGCATCTGGTCCTGGACTCCATTTCCATGATCACCGGGATTCCGGAATCGGATCTCACGAAGAGCCTCGCCCAGAGAAGGCGACTCTCCCGCAGCTCGCGTGCGACATTCGACGCTCCGTCGGGCCCCGGTGATGAAATGATCCACGAGGAAAACGGAACAATCCTCGAGCCGAAGGATTCGGGGATTGAGATCTCCACCCGGCGCCTGGAGGCTGAACGCAGAGTGCTTGCGATCTTCATCTGCAATCCGGAACTCGCTCGCGAATGCGTGGACGCAGGCGAAGGCATGATGCTGCCTGCGACAGAACTCTTTCCTCCGGAACATTTTCTCGAGAATCGTCATCGCGGTCTCGCCGACATACTCATTCCAGCCATCGAGGCGGGTGAGACCCCGGCCATCGACCAGCTGCTTCTCGCCGTCGAGGATCCCTCGATCGCGATGCTCATCACCGAACTGTTCCGCTACGGAACGGCGATCATGGAGAACTCCGAGGATTCCCCGCCGGTGATGATGGGTCGTCTCTGTGACGATCTCGCCCGCACGAATCGACTCGAACACTTCGCCTCGGAACATTCCAATCCGGCCGGTTCACACCAGAACGCCGGCCTGGGCGAACGACTTGAAATGCTTCGCATGAGGGGTTCGGACCGAACCGTCATCCCTCGTGTCGAACGACCGAAGAAACCCGTGAATCCAAANCCNTACAAGGCCCAAGGACAGCGACGTGGACGCTGATCATCCCACCNCTGGAGATTTCTCAAAGTGACTGCAAACATCGAATCACTCTCAGGCTCGCTGAAGGGCCTCTTTGAACACGGTCAGAAGCGTGGCTGGATCTGCTACGAAGAGATCAATACCGTGCTTCCCGATGCCTTCGTCGATCCCGACCGGATCGACGAGATCCTGGTTCTGGTGAAGACCTCGGGTATTCGCATCGCGGATCAGATCGAAGTCGATCGCCACGGCTGGAAGCCGTTNCCGGCTCAACTCGAGACCGATCTCAAGTTCCAGAGAGACGACCCCAAGAAGCCCGCGAGAACCCCTCGCATGCAGATGATCGAGGACGATGAAGCGCCTCCACCGGATGCCGAGAACAGGGAGTCGAACGATCCTCCCAGCANTGCCGCCGCCAACAACACGCGGACGACCGACACCGAGACTGCGCCGGGACAGCGTGTCGAGGCCGAAGAGGAGATCATCGACGCCGCTGACGCGCAAGCCGCCGTCGAACAGGCGATCAACGAGCAGGGCTCGAAGAGAATCGACGATCCCATCCGCATGTATCTGACACAGATGGGAACCATTCCTCTTCTCACCCGCGAGGAGGAGATCCGTCTTGCCAAGAAGATCGAGACCACGCGAATGATCTTCCGGCGCATGGTTCTCGAGTCGGATTACGCCGCTCAGCAAGCCGTCGACATTCTGGATCAGGTCCATGAAGGCAATCTCCCCTTCGACCGAACGATGCGAATCTCGACCGCCGAGGAGAACGCCAAGGAGAAGGTCGCCGCTCGCATCCCCTACAACACCAAGACGGTCAAGCGACTGCTCAAGCTCAACCAGGAATCCTGGGAAGAGATCTGCGAGTGCGACAACGAGAAGAAGCTCGAAGTGATCCGTGAGCAGATGAACGCTCGCCGGCGCAAGATCGCCACCCTTCTCGAGGAATGCTGCATCCGTACGGGACGGATCCAGCCGCTGCTCAGAAAGCTCCAGTCGATCAATCGCAAGATGGCCGACCTGAAGCGCCGACTGGCCAAGGCCGAAAAGCATCCTGATCGCTACGACCCGGAAGACACGTTCGTCATGGGCGAGGAACTCGACGGACTCAGGTCATTGATGGTCGAGGAACTGCCCGAAATGACGTCGCGAATCGCGACCATCGAACGAGTCTTCGTCGAATACGAGCAGGCCAAGCGTGATCTCTCAGGTGGCAACCTGAGGCTTGTGGTGTCCATCGCGAAGAAGTACAGAAACCGCGGCCTCCCCTTCCTCGACATCATCCAGGAAGGCAACACCGGTCTGATGCGTGCCGTGGACAAATACGAGTACAAGCGTGGATACAAGTTCTCCACCTATGCGACCTGGTGGATCAGGCAGGCCATCACACGCGCCATCGCGGATCATGCCAGAACCATTCGTGTACCGGTTCACATGATCGAAACGATGTCCAAGCTCAGAAACATCCAGAAGAACCTTCTTCAGGAGCTTGGCAGGGAACCGACGGTCGAAGAGATCGCACTTAAGGCCAAGATGCCCATCGACGAAACACGTCGAGTGATGAAGATCTCCAGACATCCGATCTCGCTGGATCGCCCCGTGGGTGAAAGTGAAGACTCGCAGTTCGGAGACTTCATCGAGGACGAACGCCAGGAATCGCCATCGGACAGTGCGACCAGTGACATGCTGAGACAGAGGATCAACGATGTCCTGAAGACACTGACCTATCGAGAACGGGAGATCCTCAAGCTGCGCTACGGCATCGGTGATGGATACACCTACACCCTCGAGGAGGTCGGACGCATCTTCAAGGTCACCCGTGAACGTGTCCGACAGGTCGAATCGAAGGCGATTCGAAAGCTCCAGCATCCGGTGAGAAGACAGAGGCTCTCCAGCTTCGTGGGCGGAGCCGAGGACTGATCCTCTCCGTCAGCCACAACCACATTCGATACAGGCGCTCGTTTCGACGAGCGCCTGTTTTCATGGGCATGAAATGTCCCGGGAAAGCATGACCTCAGACACCTTCAGGGTCGAGACCGACCATCGAATACGTCTTGGGAGGCGCGTACTCATCGAGGGCGGCGGCACCGCCTTCGATCCCCCACCCGGACTGCTTGCGTCCACCGAAGGGAGTCCAACTGGTCACGGGAGCGGGATCGTTGATTCCGACGATTCCAGTGTGAAGTCGTTCCGCCACATCAAGTGCCCGAGCAGATCGTGAACTCCAGACGTATGAGGCCAGACCGTACGGAAGACCGTTCGCGATCGTGATGGCATCTTCGACATCATCGAAAGCCATGATCGGACAGACGGGTCCGAAGGTCTCCTCCTGAAAGCATGCCATGTCGGGGGTGGCGTCGAGAAGGATCGTCGGAGCATGAAAACGACGGGCCAACCCGGGAACTTCGATCAGCTCCCCACCCAGCACCAGGCGAGCGCCACGTGCCACGGCATCAGCCACATGGTCCTGGACCTTGCGGATTCCGGCATCATTGATCATCGGCCCGAGTGTCGTTTCAGGATCAAGCCCCCGACCAGGCACCAACGCACTCATGCGCTCACTCAGACGAGCCACGAAACCGTCGTGNAGAGATCGATGGACCATGATTCGATTGGGAGAAACGCAGGTCTGGCCTCCATTCCTGAATTTCGAAATCATGAGCCCCGACACCGCCGACTCGAGATCNGCATCTTCCAGCACGATGAAAGGGGCNTGACCACCCAGTTCAAGTGCAAGTCTCGGAAGCTGTCGACTGGAGGCCTCGACGAGCTTGCGNCCGGTTGCGGTCGATCCGGTGAAGGAGACGATTCTGACATCGGATGACTCGAAGAATGCGGAACCGACAGCGGTCGGCTCTCCGGTCACGACATTCAAGACCCCCGAAGGCACGCCAGCCTCGACACAGAGTTCGGCGAAGGCAAGCGCGGTGAGCGGAGTCTCTTCCGATGGCTTGACCACGACCGGACACCCCATGGCGAAGGCCGGTCCGATCTTCTTGGTCAGCATGGCATACGGGAAATTCCAGGGAGTGATCAACGCCGCGACTCCGAGTGGCGTGGGTCGGACCAGAACCGTCTTTCCCGTCAATCCCTTGTCGAGCATGGTCTCTTCCGACTGACGTTCGAGTTCGAAGGCCGCGCCATCGAGATAGCTTCTCGCGTAGTCGACCTCACCAAGGGATTCACTGAGAGGCTTGCCCTGTTCCCGAGTCAACAGTTCCGCCAGAGCGTTCCTGCGCTCGGACATGAGGCTTGAAATCGCAGTGAGCAGAGAAACACGTTCTACCGCGGGCATGTCCTGAAACAAGGTGAACGCCCGTGCGGCAGCCGCCACAGCCCTGATCGCTTCATCGCGTCCGCACGAAGGGACCTCTGCGATCAACGAATCATCCGCTGGATCCAGAACCGGCAGCGTGGAGCCGTCATCGGCGTCTGTCCACCGACCATCGATGAGATTTCTCGTTTGCATGTGACTCTCCGTGTGGCTGTCGTAGACTACACTCTGNGGGAATTCATTTGCCGCTCTCGAGGAGAATCATAGATGGCCAAGGCAGTCGCAGATCCGGGTGAACTTCGAAGATTCGCCGCGGATCTCAAAAAGTTCAATACCGAAGTCCAGTCCCAGATGGGCAGCCTGCAAGCCAGATTCGGTGCATTGGAATCCACCTGGCGCGATCAGGAGCACGCGAAGTTCGCCGAGGAGTTCGATCAGACCAGCAAGGTCCTGAAGCGATTCCTCAAGGTCTCCGAGACACAGATACCGTTCCTGCTCCGCAAGGCACAACGTATCGATGATTACCTGCAACAACGATGAGCGAAGAAGGACACGTACGGGTTCTCGACCTCAAGACGATCGAGAAGTTCAAGGGCTCGATGGCCGAGTTCGGTGACACGGTCAAGGTCGCACTCATCGAGGCCGACAGCGANATCGAGCGTGCCATCGTCTGGCTCGAACGGGACCGGATCCAGCATTGGCGTCGTCAGATACAGAAACGNCAGGAACTGGTGACTCGAGCGAAGAGCGCTCTCTACAGAAAACAGATGCAGGGCTCGGAAAAGGACGGACGTCCCTCGGTGGTCGATGAAAAGGTGGAACTGGCTCGTTCCATCAAGCACCTCAAGTCGGCTGAAGAGCGCTTGCAACACACGAAACAATGGCGGAACCGTCTCGAGNGGGAATATGCGCTNTACAAGGGACAGATTCAATCCCTCTCAGGGATGGCGGAGAGAAACGTACCCATGGCGGTCGCGTTGCTCGGAAAGATTCTCGAACATCTCGAAGCGTACACCAGCGGCAAGTCCGGAAGTGAAGCGGAGTTGACACGCCTGCTGGAGCAGAACGGCGAACGTTCGATGAGCCGCGGTTCCGGNGATGACGTCGAAGACACCACGGAGGAAGCTTCATGAGCGTGACCTCGGCAAAGATGAAACTTGCATCCGCTGCACGTGATTTACGAATAAAGTGGGGTCAGGCGACGGAATCGTGGAATGACCCCGCCAGTCGTGCGTTCGAAAAGAATCATGTCGATTCCTACGAATCACAGGTACGCAACAGCCTGAAGGCCATGGAGACCATCGGTGAAGTGCTGTCTGCAATGCGCCGGGATTGCCAGGATGATTGAATGAGAAGTTTNGGAGCACAGAGCCAGTGACAGAATCGCAACAGAAATCACCGATGCATCCCGGGGAGGGTGATGTGAACCTGACATCTCNCGCATCATTCGACGATTCGATCGAGTTCGTCGTGAATGGATCGTTGGATCGGTCTCATCAGGACCGTGAGTCGCGAACACGTGACGATCAGGATGGCGCCGAAGAGGCGGAACTTCATCGTGCGACCGTCGCGGGAATCAAGATCGCCTACGAGAAAGACACGAGATCTGAAAACCAGACCCGAGAGACGGATCTGGAAGTCGAGAACGCCGGGTACGAAAAGGCCACCAACGAACTGCACCGTACCTACCGTTCGAAAAGAAGGCGGATCGAAGAACATGCACAGTCACGGATCACGGAACTGAAACAACGACTGGACGAGGCGACCTGGCTTGCGGAGGCCGTGTTTGAAGCCGCCGAAACGACCCCTCGGGAGAACTTTCAAAAGCTCAGGGAGAAAGTCGGGACTCGAACGCTCGAACTCGAGGAAGTCTGCGAGCTGGCTCGGACCGAAGTCCGTCGGTATCGCCAGATTCCGGCGGACGCGCCTCCCATCACCGATGAAAGAGCCGAGGACTTCTCCCGAGATCCGGAAGCCGTGTTCACGGCTGCGACTCATCAGGCGGTTGAATCACTCAGCAGCCTGAGAGCCTTGAAATTCGCCCGGATCCTGCGNGGAGGTGTTCCGTTTCTCATCATCCTGCTGGGAGGAGGCGGAGGCGCACTCATCGGATGGTCGGGAGAGTCTTCGGTCGAACTCACGGCCATGCTGCCCGAGATCGGCCTNGGCCTGCTCATCGGANTGATCATCGTTCTGGGGTGCTGGCTGGTTGGAAGAAAACATGTCATATCATGCTGGATTCCCATGGCGAAGGCGATGCAGGACACCAGGATGACGGCCGACCTCCTTCTTGCCAAGGCTCGGGAAGCTCAGCAGGAATTGGAGGAGAACGCCACCAACGTNCGTGATACCGACATCAAGAAGGCCAATGACAAGTACCTCCCACTGATCGAGGATTCACAACGGGAGCAGGAGACGCTTCTCGCCGATCTCGAGTTCAAGTTTCCTGCGAAGGTCGAACGTCTCGAGACCGAACACGCAGAACGCATTCAGACCATCGAGACCACGTGGACGGATNGGACCAGATCATCCAGAGAGACCTTCGATGCCGCCAACGACTCCGAACAGGCACGNCACGAAACACGNCTGGCATCACTCAAATCAGACTTCGATGAGACTCAGGATGGGATATGCATCGACTGGCACACCGGGCTGAATCGTGCCCAGGCCGTGTTCGAGGCTCTCANCGAAAGGGCCACTGAAGAACATCCCGCATTCGATTCAGAGCACTGGAATTCATGGACACCGTCATCACACTTCCCGTCGATCATTCCGATCGGGGCGATTGCATTCGACCGCAACGAGATCCCCGAATCGCTGCCTCCGGAAGAACGATTCGCGCATGACATGCCGGTCGCGATGTCACTGCCCGCCTTCCTGAGTTTTCCTGACACCTGCAGCCTGATCATCGAGTCGGACTCCGAGACCAGAAACCAGTCGCTGGCCATGCTTCGGTCTTTGATGACACGCCTGCTGGCGACGATGCCACCGTCCAAGCTGCGGTTCACCATTCTCGATCCCGTCGGGTTGGGCGAGGCCTTCGCAGGCTTCATGCACCTGGCCGATCATGATGAAAAACTGATCAACGACCGCATCTGGACCGAGACCAGACACATCGAACAGAGACTTCTGGACATCACCGAACACATGGAAACGGTGATTCAGAAGTATCTGAGAAACGAATTCGATTCAATCATCGATTACAACGAGGCTGCCGGTGAGATCGCGGAACCTCTGCGGTTCCTCGTCGTCAGTGACTTCCCCGCGAATTTCACCGATGTCGCCTGCAAGCGACTCGCATCGATCGCCACCAGCGGCCCGCGTTGCGGGGTGTACCTGATTCTGATGCGTGATCTCAAACGAGAGATGCCCGAGGCTCTCGACCTTGAAACCCTGCACGCCCATGCGGTTCATGTCATCGGACGAAATGGATCGTGGCATCTGCAACGCAACCACCTGGACGCGTTTCCGCTTGAATGCGAGTCCCCACCCTCGGAAACGTTGATCACGGACATCGCTCGGACGACCGGTGAAGCTGCCGTCAAAGCAGACAAGGTGGAAGTCCCCTTCCAGATGATCGCTCCGAAACCGGAACAATACTGGACCGGATCCAGCCAACGAGATCTTGCGGTCAATCTGGGCCGAACGGGCGCCACCAAACTTCAGCAACTGATTCTGGGCGTGGGCACCGCACAACACGCACTCATCGCAGGNAAGACCGGGTCCGGAAAATCAACACTGCTGCATGCCCTGATCACGAACCTCGCCTGCTGGTACTCACCAGAGGAAGTCGAGTTCTGGCTGGTCGACTTCAAGAAGGGTGTNGAGTTCAAGACCTACGCGACGCACAACCTTCCGCATGCCAGAGCGGTCGCCGTCGAGAGTGACCGTGAATTCGGAGTAAGCGTCCTCAAGGGACTGGACGAGGAGCTCAAACGCCGTGGTGACCTGTACCGCAGCCATGGCGTCCAGGANCTGTCAGGATTCAGGGAACTCAAGAATGGTCAGCCGATGCCNAGAGTCCTCNTGATCATCGATGAATTCCAGGAACTGTTCGTCGAAGACGACAAGATCTCCCAGGAAGCCTCACTGCTTCTCGACAGGCTGGTGAGACAGGGCCGTGCGTTCGGAATGCATGTGGTGCTTGGTTCGCAGACATTGGCGGGTGCCTACTCCCTCGCGCGCAGCACGATGGGCCAGATGGGTGTCCGAATCGCATTGCAATGTTCGGAAAGCGACTCGCAGGTGATCCTTTCCGACGACAACTCCGCGGCTCGGCTTCTGGCACGCCCCGGGGAGGCGATCTACAACGACCAGAGCGGCCTGATCGAGGGCAACAGTCCCTTCCAGGTCTGCTGGCTCGATGATGCCGTTCGCGATGAGTGTCTTGATCGTGTCGAAACGCTGACCAAAACCAATGGAATCCAACCCGATACGATCGTCTTCGAAGGCAGCAAGCCCGCTCGGCTTCAGGACAACAGACTTCTGACGCGTGCGATCGACACGACACCCGCTGACAACGTGCTTCGGTCCCAAGCATGGCTCGGTGACGCCATCGCCATCAAGGATCCGACCGCCGCGACCTTCCGTCGCCAGACCGGAGCCAACCTTCTGGTGGTGGGACAGCAGGATGAAGCTTCCGTGGCACTGACGTGCGCTTCACTGCTTTCGTTGGCGGCGACACACCGCAAGAACGATGCCTTCTTCACCATCCTCGACGGAACCCCCGCGGATGATCCAGCCCATGGCATGCTGGCCGGGCTCGCGAACGCGCTGCCGCATGCGACCACGATTCCCGGGTTCCATGATGTCGAGGCCGCCATGGAGGAACTCGGCAGGACGCTTGCCAGGCGCACCGAAGACGCCATCACGGATGCCCCCGCACACTACCTCATCGTCCACGGACTTCAGCGATTCCGGGTCCTGCGACGGAATGAGAATGATTTCGGATTCGGGTCCGATGACGACACCCCCCCCACGCCTGACAAGATTCTGGCGTCGGTCCTGCGGGAAGGCCCGATGCATGGCANGCACACCATCGCGTGGTGCGACACCGTCTCCTCGTTGCAGAGATCACTGGACCGGCAGGGCATGGGAGAATTCGACCAACGCGTCCTCTTTCAGGTCAGTGCGACCGACTCGAGCACGCTGATCGATTCACCGGCAGGCGGACGCCTTGGTTTCAATCGTTCGCTGCTCTACAGCGAGGAACGTGGCACCATCGANAAATTCAGACCGTGGGAACTCCCCGACCGAGGATGGTGTCTCGAGGTGGCCGACATGATCAACCGCCGAGAATCCTGAACCAGAGTTCAGGTGCTTGGAACAAGCCGCCCGGTGGAGACTGCACAGAGTNCGTTCCATCGTGCGACCAGAACACGTCTCGATCCTGATCCGGGCAGGGCCAGACTCGGTACCGCCAGATGCGCACGACGTTCCTGAAGTGCGTATTCATAAGCCGCGAACTGGACGGTACCAGCGAGCAGTGGTCGTGCCTGTTCAAGTCGATGCACCCACTCACCAAGAGCCTCGAGATCCCGCCGTTCGGAAGCCGGCCCCTTTTCATGAAGTCTCTTGATTCGAAAATCAATCGCACGCAGATGCCGGGGAGTGCGTTCAAGTTCGAACCATGATCCGTTGCGGACGCAGCAGGGAAGGAAACCGACCAGCTCTCGTCGCATGCCCTCGATCTCGGAATTCCATGCCTGGGGGAAGGCGGCCTCGAGCGCGAATGCCAGCGCCCCGTGAAGTCGCAGGGAATCCTCCAATCGCTCCACCACGTTCTCGGCGCAACGGGACAGTTCCGAGAAACCAGCTTCGAAACAGGACTGCACAGCAGCACGACTCCGTATGCCCCAGGGTGATGACATCGGACGGCCTTCGTTCGAGACGAAGAATGCAGCGTCAAGCGCCAGACCCTCGACGATCTCGCGAAGAGAACGCTTGGTTTCAAGCAGATGGAACTCCGGCCACGCACGCTGGCCATCGAGCAACCAGTCGAGATGTCCGGAAAGCGCCCTGCCACCGAGACTTCTCAGTTCCTCGAGCAGAAAGGCACGGTGCATGACCGTCGCGACATCTCTGCGAGCGTGACCGGTGACTCCGACCCGGCCATCTCGTCGACAGAGGGCGAGCCAGGCGCGCACCCCCCCAGCGGCACCTTCAACCACGATGTGTTCCGGAAGTGGAACCTCGGGAAGTTCGGTGGCGTTGGAATCCGTCAGAATCTCGAGCGCACCATCGACCCGATCATGAAACGCCTTCTCAACACGCGGGGCAAGTGTCTTGCGCAAGGTCTCGAGTGAACGGCCTCGAGCCACTTCCAGACCCTCGTCATCTCTGACGATCATCAACATTCGGAGATGCTCCGGAAGCCGTTCCCGCTCGAAGTCAGAGGACTCCACCGGGACACCACCGATCGCGGTCAGGCTTCTCGCAAGAACATCCGAGAGCGCACCTTCACCGAACACCATCGTCTCCACCAGCGCGGAGGTCGTCTCGCGGACGGGACTGAAGCGGGTTCTGATTCGCTTGGGAAGAGAACGAATCATCGCCTCGACCCGCTCGGCGAGCATGCCGGGAACACCCCACTCGAGGCGATCCGCGGAGAGGTCGTCGAGAGCCGCGAGCGCGACGTTGATCGCGACGCCGTCACCCGTTTCACCGGGTTCGTGACGGTATTCCAGACGCCAGCGGCTGCCGGAGGTCTCGAGGTGATCAGGAAAGACCTCGGAATCGATTCCCCCACGATCAGCTCCGAACATGTCCGAGTCGGCCATCACCAGACGGTCGGGATCACGAGCCTCGACCTGCATTCGCCAACGCTCGAAACTGGGGGCACTGTGCACTTGTTTCGGTATCAACTCATCGTAGAAACGGAAACGTTGATCGTTCGAAGCGAGAAGATCACGTCGCCGTTCCTTCTCTTCGAGTGCCTCGACTCGTTTTCGCAAGGCGATGTTGCGCAGCATGAACAATGCACGCGTGCGCAGTTTCTCCTCGACCAGTGCCTCCTGAATGAAGATGTCGCGTGCCACGACAGGATCAAGCGGTCCATACGGCACGCGCCGACGGGGAACGAGGACCATGCCTCCGTAGTANACCCGCTCGTACGCCGCGACCTGCCCGGAATCGATCAGATAATGCGGCTCTTCATATTCACGGCGAACCAGATGTGGTGCGACACGCTCGACCCAGTCACCCCGGACCTTGGCCGCCATCCGTCCGTATCGCCGGGTGGTCTCCACGATTTCAGAGACCATCACCCAGGGCACGTCGGTCTGTTTCAGTCCGGACGAAGGGTGAATGGAGAACGCGACGCCGCTGGGCGTCTCATAGGCACGCTCGTCGTTCCTTCGGGCGATGTTCGAGACGAACCCCGCGAGGATGGCACGATGCATCGCACCCCATCCTCCGTCCCCCATGCGGTCGATTCGCGGCCGGGCGACTCGGACTTCAAAGACCGATTGGACCTCCTGCCGCAGCTGCGAATGAACATCCACCCACTCGCGTATTCGACTGACCGAGAGATGACGCTCGTGGCACCAACGTCGAAGTGCGGAGCTGCCCATCGACTTTCGTGCCTCTTCGTACGCCGCCCAGAGTCTGAGCAGACCGACGAAGTCACTCTTCTGATCAAGCCATCCCAGGTGTGCCAGGTCGGCGAGCGATTCCATTCCCGGAGGCCGTAATCTGGGATCCTGAGTCGAAAGCGCGGAAGCGATCACCAGCACTTCCGGAAGCATGCGTTCCTCGATCGAGGCGATGAGAATTCGTCCCAGCCTTGAATCAACCGAGAGACGCGACAGTTTCCGTCCGATCTCGGTGAGCTCGCGCATTCGGTCGACGGCACCGAGTTCGTACAGCGTCCCCCAGCCTTCTTCGATCATGCGAGAGGACGGGTTGTCGAGAAACGGGAACTGAGTGATGTCACCAAGTCCGAGTGCCAGCATTCGAAGAATGACGTCGGCGAGGTTGGATCTCAAGATCTCGGGTTGTGTGTACTCATCGGCGGACTCGAAGGTCTCTTCCGAATACAGACGCAGGCAACGCCCCGGTGCGATGCGCCCACAACGCCCGGCACGTTGGCGCGCCGAGGCCTGACTGATCTGTTCGATTGGAAGTCGCTGCAACCGTGAACGCGCACTGAATCGCGAGATGCGAACCCGACCGGTGTCGATGACGGATGTGATGCCCGGGACGGTCACCGAAGTCTCCGCGACGTTCGTCGAGAGAATGATGCGACGCTTCGATCCCGCCCCGAAGATCTTTCGCTGCTCTCGTTCCGGAAGCCTGGCATGCAGCCCGAGAATCTCGAAACGATCACCGAACGCACCTTCAAGCGCGTCGATTCCATCGCGGATTTCCCGCGCGCCGGGAACGAAGACGAGGATGTCTCCCGTATCCGTCGAAGTCTCCAGCAGATGCTCGACGGCTTTCAGAATCACCTCGGGAGCGTCGGAACGGTCCCCATCCCGGCCGAGTGATTCCGGATCCATATTGAGACTCTCGACGGGATAGGTCCGACCAGAGACCTCGATGACCGGACAACCACCGAAATGCTCGCTGAAGCGTTCGGCATCGATGGTGGCGCTGGTGATCACGACCTTGAGATCCGGTCGCTTGNGAAGAACNCGTTTCAAATAGCCAAGGAGAAAGTCGATGTTCAGAGATCGCTCGTGTGCTTCATCGATGATGATCGTGTCGTAGCGATCAAGCATGGGATCATCCTGCGTCTCGGCGAGAAGAATGCCATCCGTCATCATCTTGACGCAGGTGCGCTTCGAATCCTTGCGATGAAAGCGAACNTGCCAGCCGATCAGGCCACCGATCTCGGAGCCGACTTCCTGAGCGATGCGCTCCGCCACGCCCTGTGCCGCGACCCTGCGCGGCTGGGTGTGACCGATCAAGCCTTCGACCCCACGGCCGAGTTCCAGACAGATCTTCGGAAGCTGCGTGGTCTTTCCCGAACCGGTCTCACCACAGAGCACGATGACTTGATGGTCCCGTATCGCTTGACTGATCTCGGTGCGACGGGCACTGACGGGAAGCTCGGCCGGATAGACGAACGTACGATCAGCCGCCTCGGCCCGAAGCCGTCGCACCGTCTCCGCCTGCTCGATGGCCCGCTCGACTTTTTGAAGTGAGCGATCGACGGGACGNCCGGAACGACGAATCGTGTCGAGGCGCTTCAGCCACCGGCGGAGCGACCGACGGTCAGANCGGGCGCAGGCCGAAAGGCGGTCCCGCAGACGAGCGATCATCTNCAGGGTGTTGTCGGAATTGGTCGCCTCGGCTGACATCCGTCCATTCTAGGCGGTGCGTCTGTNGGCATACGGGTCAAATGGTGCATTCGCATCCTGAACGTTCNCCGTGTAGCCTGCGTGCTCAGGGCGATTAGCTCAGTTGGCTAGAGCATTCCGCTTACACCGGAAAGGTCACTGGTTCGAGTCCAGTATCGCCCATTCACCCCCCTGCGATTGCTCGCGGGACACCGAGCTGCGCGAACACAAAGCATGTAAGTCATTCGAATTGTGTAGAACGAAACGAACAGGACAAAATCACATCGAAAACGTTATGATTTTCACATGATCAAAAGTCTGGCCAAGCGACTCCCATTCATGATGAGGCTGATACGTCTGAAGAGGGATTTTTCAGCTTTCAGGCACCCTCTGCAGAATACGGGCACACTGCCTGGCTATGAGTTGATCCAGCTGGGTACAGAATACGGTGGCTGGACACTCGCCAAGCACCCCGCGCTTCATGGCTCGACCATCATCAGTGCCGGGGTTGGCGAAGACATCTCCTTCGACGTCGCATTCGCAAACAAGTTCAATGCTCGCGTGGTCCTGGTCGACCCGACTCCCAAAGCAGTAAATCACTACACGACTCTTGCAGCACGATTCGGCTGCGAGAGTTCCGCGCCCTTCGAAAAAGGCACTGGAAGCCAGCCAGCCGAGGCCTATGACCTGAAAGAACTCGAAGCTCAGAGACTGACTCTCGTGCCGAAGGCGTTATGGAATGAAAAAACCGTGCTCAAGTTTTTCATGCCACCCAACCCTGACCACGTATCCTGCTCCATAGGCAACTATCAGAACAACTATCGGGACGACACGAAACACATCGAAGTCGAATCCACAACCGTGCACGAACTGGTGGAGAACATCGGGCTCGATGTGAACGGCCTTGCGCTGATCAAGCTGGACATCGAAGGTGCGGAGATCGAGGTCATTCAGGACATGCTCGACAAGGACATCAAACCGGCACAGATCCTGGTGGAGTTCGACGAACTCAACGCCCCCAGCAAAGAAGGCCACGGTCGAATTGATTCAGCACACGCATCCTTGACTCAGCATGGCTACAAGTGCATTCACACCGATGGCCAGACGGACTTCCTCTACGTCCGCGAAGATGCATTTCAGGACGCCACACCTTCGAACCCCGCGTGAAGACGCAAGGATTCAGAGTTCGCCCCAGTTGGAGAGCAGGTACGCCAGGTCTGACCCGCCCACGACGCCGTTACCGTCGAAGTCAGCAGTGCCATCAGAGCCCCATTGGGACAGAAGGATACTCAGATCGTCACCGCCGACCATGCCATCTCCATTGAGATCGGGTGTCTGGAGAAGAGACCCACCGTGGGACCAGGCCGATGCCGGAATGACCGCCAGTGCCCCACCTGGGGCGGCGTATTTCACGATGAGGCCAGCACCACCACCACGCTCGAAGAACTCGACGCGAATGGCGTGAACTCCGGCCTCGAGGCCGATGGCGCCCGTGCGTTCCTGCATCCCATGCGTTCCATCGTTGTCGACGATCCGCTGATCGCCGATGTAGAGCGCCGAACCATCATCGCTGACCGTGGAGAATCGCCACTGTCCGGCGAATGGAATCTCGACCCAGCCGATGAAGAGTGCACCGACATCGTCCGCCAGACCACTGCCCATGAAGGCTCCATTGGTCGACTCGTACTCGATGTCCTCGACGACTTCACCGGAAAATGATTCGAGCGTTGAGAAATCAGGAAGAAACGAAATCGGTTCGAGTGCGTAATACGAGACTTGGATTCCGATCGTGGTGCCGACGGGGTCGTCCGCCGCACGGAGTGGATCCGGAGGCTCCGCCTCCTCGACGCTGACGGCGACCATGCAGGTGTCCTGCACGCCATTGATGACACTGGTGTACTCGAAGGAGTCGGTTCCGATGAACTCATCGACCGGCGTGTATCGAAGCACTGAACGGCCATCCGGGCCGAAGCCCTCGACCAGTTCGACCTGCCCACCCTCGAAGGACAGTGCCTCGAAGGACAGAATGTCGGCGAAGGTGCAATCGATACCGACATCGTTCTGGAGGACATCCACGTAGACCGGAGCACTCATGCCGGTGATGACATCGTCCGCAAGACACATCGTGTCATCCGAAACCGAGAAATCACAGCCGGACTGAGCGATGTGGGCGTTGATGTTGTCGATGTTCTGAGGGGTGAACTCCATTCGGACGTTGCCCAATCCACCGGGACAGGTGTGGCAGTAGCTCATGATGGTGCCGAAG
>NYVB01000045.1 GCA_002684315.1 Planctomycetaceae bacterium
CATGCGTCGTGCCAAGATCAGCGTCATCGGAGCCGGAAACGTCGGAGCAACCTGTGCCCACTGGGCCGCCGCCAAGGAACTCGGAGACATCGTCCTCGTCGATATTCCCGACAAGGAAGGCGTCGCCAAGGGCAAGGCTCTCGACCTTGCCTGTGCCGCACCCATGGAACGGTTCGATTCCAACATCATCGGTACCTCCGATTACGCGGACACCGCCGGTTCGGATGTCGTCATCGTCACCGCCGGCCTTCCCCGCAAACCCGGTATGAGTCGCGATGATCTCATCGAGACCAATGTCAAGATCGTCCGCAGCGTGTCGGAGAAGGTCGCCGAGCACTCACCCGAGTCGATCATGATCCTCGTCTCCAACCCACTCGATGCGATGGTCTACACCGCATGGAAGGCTTCAGGCTTCCCGACCAACCGCATCGTCGGCCAGGCCGGCTGCCTCGACGTGGCTCGTTACCGCGCCTTCCTCGCCATGAAGCTCGGATGTTCCATCGAGGACATCTCCGCACTGCTGCTCGGTGGTCATGGTGATGACATGGTGCCACTGCCTCGCTACACCTCGGTCCACGGNATTCCCGTGAGCCAGCTTCTGTCCGAGGCTGAAATCACCGAGTGCGTCGATCGAGCCAAGGTCGGCGGCGGCGAAATCGTCAAACTGATGGGTACCAGCGCCTACTACGCGCCTGCCAGCGGTTCGGTTCAGATGGCTGAAGCGATCATCAAGGACAAGAAGCGCATCCTGCCCTGTGCGGGTTTCTGTGACAACGAATACGGCGTCGGCGGCTACTTCGTCGGCGTTCCCTGCATCCTCGGCTCCAACGGGGTCGAGCAGGTCATCGAGATCGATCTCGACGAGCAGGAAAAGGGTCTCATGGACGAGTCGATCAGCCACGTCAAGGACCTGGTCTCGACCGTCACCACGATGTTCCCCGATCTCGGCTGAGATCACCCGAGCGGCACTGCGTCGGCGGCCTCCTTCAGAGGTCGCCGATGCGCCCTCCGGCATCCGGGGCCCCGTCGATCAGGTCCAGAAGCTGTCTGAGCTGGGACCTTGATTTGGCATCCGACCAGAGGATGTCGTATTCCAACCTGAAATTGCATTTGTGAAACCGGACGCTCTGCGTGAAGACCGGTCCGTTCGTCAGCACCAGAGTGCATCCATCGAAGGTGCAATCAATGAAGGCATGCCCCGCGAGGTGCATCGTCTGACCGACGAAGTTTCTATTGCGGTGCGTGCTGAGATGATTCTCGGGGTTGTGTTGTTCCTGCATGACTGAAGCCTACCTTCTTGGGCGTGTCAGGTTGAATCATCTTGAACTTTCTGCCGAATCCCAGTCGATCGTGACGATAGAGAGGGTGTGANTGAATCTGCACCCCACAACAGAAGACCCGCCGGTTCCCGGATCACGGGATTCGATCACGGTTGGCCGTGGCTGCTCGCCGGGCTGGTCCTTCTGGTCTCAGCCGGGGTCTTTCCCTCCGAGGAGCGTCTGGAGGCCGAGAGGGCGTCGGTCGAAACCCTCAGAGCTCAGAGAGTGCATGCTCTTGAGACCGTCGAGGCGTATGAAAGCTTCCTCGAGGGAATCGATGCCGGTGATGAAACCGTCGTCCGGAGACTGGCTGCCGCTCAACTTGGAATCATGCCTCGCGAGCAGAATCTTCTCACGATGCTGACAGGGATCCAGGAGCCACCAACCCGCTGGATCGAGCGCTCGGTCCTGGATGAGATGTCCTTCAACANTCTGGTGTCTCCCCGGCAGCCCATCGCCAACGACTCGCTGCTGGCAACGATCCTGTCNGGCGAGGGGCGAGTCTGGCTCTTTGGTGGGGCGATTCTGGCGATCTTCATCGGCTTGCTGCTTGATCGTGGNGATCGAGCCGGTTCTCCACCAGCGACGATTCCCGTCGAATCAGGGCTCTGAGCCGCTCGGGTCGATCCGGTAGATTCGTGCCTGACGCTTTTCCCAGATCAGTGTCCATTCCGGATTCGTCGCTTCGAAGTACGGGGGCGGGGTGTACTGGAAACCCTCGATCAGAAATTGCTTCATTGAATCATTGATCAGAATGAAGGCTCCCTCCGGAAGGCTGTCGGGAGCGATCTCCTCGAAGGGAATCGTGGTCTGAGTCCGCTCCTCGAGAATTCCGTTTCGAAGAAAGATGATGTTTCCCGCCGAGCGCATGTCCGTGTAAAGAACATCATTCTCCTCCAGAAGAGAGACCATTTTTCGTTCGATCGAAAACTGATCCTGGCTGGAGTACTTGAAAAGACCTGGCAAGGAGAAACCGCAAGCCAGGACCAGAAGAACGAGTCCACCTGCCCGGTTGCTGGATCCCATCCGGTCGTGTGCCCCTTCTTTTCTCGGGAGCATCAAGCTGGAGATCAGTCCCGCGCACAGAACCGCCGAGGGAAACAGCAGGGGGGAGAGATACCTGGCCAGATACGGAATGATCGGCAGGGGCTTGTAGCTTTCGAATGATGTCGTCATGAAATTGAAGAGCAGTACCAGTGAGATCAGCCAGATGCCAGGGATGAAAAGGGATCGTCTCTTCGTCACCAGCGCCCAGACCACTGCGAACAGTCCCAGCAGTGTGATGCCACCCAANGCTCGGCCCAGAAGAATCTGTCTGGGACCATCGATGAACAGGCGTTCGAACATGATTCGCGAAAAGCCGTCTTCCTCCCAACCGAATCGTGTGGAGGACTGNACGAAGAAGAACTCCGAACACACCTCGTAGTTGTCTTCAGTCGCATGCAGGCGATAAAGAAGATCGCCCGTTCGCCACCAGAGGAAGCTCATCTCCCCTGCAAGTACGAAGATCGACCCCAGTCCGATCAGCGAGGTGATCTGAACGCGCTGCTTGAGGGTTCTTTCTCGTCCGGAAAAAAGAAGGATCAGTGCGACTGGTGGGACGAGATACGCAACGGATTCATAGGTCATCCAGGACCATCCGAAGCAGAGTCCGGCGAGACCCGCACCCAGCCAACGTCTTCCTGATGAGAGGTCCATTGCGATGACCGCCCAGACGAGGCACATGCCGAGATTGGCCCAGAACGCGGCGACGAGATGAGGCAGAAAGCGTGACCCCATCGAGACGTCCAATGGAGAAATGCCCAGCAGCAGCAGGCCGATCAAGCCGGCGCATCCTCCGAACGCCGTTCGGCAGACCACGTAGATCAGAACCAGTGACAAGAGGTCCACCAGAAAGACGAATCCCACCATGGTGATCTCGGAAAGACCGAAGAGACCGATCAAACCCGCCGCAGGTGCGTAGGCTCCGATTCTCACGGGAAAGACAGGCGTGATGGTCTCGTCTGGAATGTGCAGTTCACCCATGCTGAGGTCCTGTGCGAGCATTGCATAGGCTCTTGGATTCGCATCGGCGTATCCTTCGAAGCACAGGATGCGAAGACCGAGCGCCAGCATGAAGATGACGAAGACCATCAGGCGATGACTCCTCGTGTCCGCGGCATTCAGTCGAGTGATCAGGGTCTGCATTCGTTCATCCTTCGTGGACATGCTCCCAGATGGACGTAGTCATCTGCCAGTCTTCTCTTTGAAAAGACTGATGAAATGCAGCATCTCAATCGATTCTCGGTCCTTTTTCTAGAGTTCATCGTCATGACGAATTCAGATGTCGAGAACAGGGGCGACACGCCCGAGAGCCCCGAGGCGCGTGCTACAAAGACCCCGGATGATCCGACCTCGCTGGTCGCGCTTGATCTNGCACCACGATTGTCCTCCCGCGAGATCCATCACCTTCTGGATGGCGTGGGGGGGGAGCGCGAGACTGCAGCGGACACACTGGTTGGTTCGAATGTGCCTTTCCTGCTCTCCACTTTCGAGATCACCCCGTCAGCCGCGGAGCGGCTGGTCCGCGCTTTTTCGACCGGGCAGCAAGCTGTGGCGAACGAGGAACGCGGACGCCGCGATGTCGGTATTGATCTCATCCCACTGGGTTCACCGCGATATCCAGACTCGCTCTCGGTGATTCCAGATCCACCTCTGTTGTTGAGATGTCTCGGAACACCATCATCCGCCGCTCTGGGTCTTGCAATCGTCGGGTCCAGAAGACCAAGCGAGTACGGTGTTCGGTTGACGCCCGAGTTCGTGCGAGCCTGTTCCGATTCCGGTGTCTCCGTCGTGTCGGGAGGAGCGAGGGGCATCGACGGAATCGCGCATCGCGCCGCTGTGCGTGATGGCGTGCCCACCATCGCGGTTCTGGCCAACGGTTTGCGAATGCCCTATCCACCAGAGCATGATCAGCTTTTTCAATCCATCGTCGACGGAGGTGGGGCTCTGGTTTCAGAGACCTCGGTGTTCGCTCCGCCACGTCCCTGGCTTTTTCCTCGTCGCAATCGAATCATTTCCGGGCTTTCGCTCGGGGTGCTGGTCATGGAGGCTGCGGCACGTTCCGGAGCGTTGATCACCGCTCGACTTGCCGTCGAGGAACATGGCCGGGATGTTCTGGCGGTTCCCGGTCGAATCGGCGACAGAATGTCCGAGGGGTGTCTTCGGATGCTTGGAGAGGGATGGGCCGGTGTCGCTCGTTCCCCCAAAGGTGCCGTCGCCGAACTTCTGTGCGGTCGTACCGTCCAATCCACAAGGNATTCATGACAGCGATGGAGTCCGATAGTGTGATTTGCCTGAACAACCCGACCATGGTTGTCCCATCAAGTGGCTTGCTCTTGATTCACGACCCATGATCGTCGATTGAAATCCAGCTGCTCACTGACTTGAGGCAGCGTCAGGAGAAGGCGTCATGAGCGAACGAATCGCGGTCATTTCGGATATTCACGGAAACTCGGTGGCACTCAAAGCCGTCCTCGAGGAGATCTCCCGGGAGGGAATCGAAAGAACGGTCTGCCTTGGTGACGTCGTCGGGTACGGACCCGATCCCTGCGAGTGTCTCAGGATGGTGGCAGATCACTGTGAATTCACGGTGCGCGGCAATCACGAAGATGCGATTCTGAAGCCNTCTCAGACCTCCAATTTCAATCCCCACGCGCGAGAAGCGATCGAATGGACCTCTCGTCAGCTCGGACCGACTGAACGCAAGATCATCGCGAACATGCCCAATTGGTTTCATCTGTCGCGAAAAGTCGTCTGTGTCCATGATTCACCGGTCCCGATCGAGGATCCCGGATACATCAGATCAACCTCGGAAGCCGCACAGGTTCTGACTTCGATGGCGGAGAGATTGTGCCTGTTCGGGCACACCCATGTTCCAGGTGTCTTTCAGATGCCGGTGGGACGTCGCTTCATCAAGGCGGGGACGCTTCAAGTCTCCGATGGCAAGCCCACATCGCTTCCGGTTGATTCCAAATTCCTGCTGAATCCCGGAAGTGTCGGACAACCACGAGATGGTGACGTCCGTGCGAGTTGGGCGGTTCTGGATATGGACCAACAGACATTCACGCTGCGACGGACCGAATATGCCGTCTATGCAGTTAAAAATGCCATTCTTTCCGCAGGACTTCCTTCGGTCCTGGGTCAGAGACTTGCTCTGGGAGCCTGAGTTCACCCGGAGTCCTGACATGGTTCCTCTGTTCGAACTGTTTCGTCTGGGAGAGTCGTTTCATCACGTTCTTCCTGCATCTTTCACTCGAGTCTGGTGTGGGATGTGTTGAAAGTCAGACTTCATATGACCCGTTCCGGGGCTCAGGGGTCGTTGTGAAGGAAGTGGTTTCTCACAGAAGGACACCACTTCCCTGGGAGTCGACCATGGCGACAATTCGTTCATCCGTCATCGAGTTCGCGGGCACCATCACCCAGTGCGTGGTTGGTCTCTCCCGACTGGCGGCCTTGCTCTTCGTGCTTCAACTCACGATGTTCGCCGCGATCGGACCGACCAGTTCGACGGCTGGCACCGGTTTCGAGCACGGGAAAGCTTCGTTTGGTTTTCAAAGTCCGGTGATCGGTTCCGGCAGTCCCTCCGGAGAGCCCGCCTCGGGACTGGATTCCTCGATTCAGGCAGTGGATGGCCTGGTCCAGGTCGGCGCGCGATTGATCGTGGTGATCATCATCCCGCTTCTTTGTCTTCTTCTGGTGATTTCACCGATGGTTTCGCAGTTGGAATCCAGGCATCTCTTCCTGGCGCTGCTCACCGTGGGCGGGCTGCTCCCCCTGATTCTCTTCGATGTCGCCTCGGCACCCTGGGCGGCGGGCGCTCTGCCTCACTTATCAAACTCGCTCCTCATAGGCGGTGTGGTACCGCTCGTCGCCACCATTTCAATGATGTCCGTGGCCATACTTCTTGCTCGAAGAGTTCGAAGCGATGACATCGAGAGAACGATCTCAAGCCCTGCGGCAAGTCGGGTGACCTCAGGTGCCGGAACGATTCAGATGGTCGGAGGAAAGTCCGACATCACGTCCAGCCAACCGCGTAAAAGAATGCAGTGAAGCCGAGGTCGAGGAAGATCACGGTGACGATCGTTTGAACAACCGTGTCCGTGGTGGCCTTGCCGACTCCTGCCGCACCGCCGGAGACGCGCAGGCCGTTTCGGCAGGCGATGAGTCCCAGCACGGTTCCGAACATGATCGACTTGATCAGGCCCGTCGAGAAATCGGAGGTCGTCAGCTGCTGAAGCGTGTTGAGTTTGTAGACTTCGTACGGGATATCCAGAAAGACCACGCCCACCACGCCTCCGGCGAAGACGGCGCAGAGGTCCCCGATGATCGTCAGAAGAAACAGGCTGATCGCGGTGGCGATGAGACGGGGCACGACGAGGAATCGAATCGGATTCAAGGCCATCGATTCCAGCGCCTCGATCTCCTCGTTCACGACCATGGTTCCGATTTCAGCGGCGATCGACGCACCTGCGAACCCTGTGAGCACCACCGCGGCGATCAGGGGACCGAGCTCACGAAGAACCGCCACGCCGACGAGATTGGCGACCTTGTCCACCTGGCCGAACTGAGCCAGGCTTGGAGCCGTCTGCAGTGCGAGGATGAAACCGATGCAGCCACTGACCAGAGAGACGATCGCGATCGAGCGCACTCCGACTCTGAGGATCTGGGTCACCAACGCGCTTCTGCCGATTCGAACCTGCCTCAGCACGAGTGAGCGGTAGATCCAGGTGAAGGCGTCGACGAACAGCCACACGAGACTTCCGATGAACTCATTGAGTTCGAACCATGCGGCCCCCACGTAGTCGACCAGCTTGATGATTGAGCGTGCTGGAGTCAACGGATCAATCCTCCTGCGCCTGTTCGAATGTCTCTGCGATTCTGAAGACGGTGTCGAGCCGTGCGATTTCAAAGATCGACCGCACCCGTTCCTGCATGCCGAACAGTGCGAGTCTGACCCCTGAACGATTGGTCATTTGAAGGGCCTCCACCAGTGTGGCGACACCCGATGAGTCCATGTAGGGCACCTGGCTGAGGTCGATGAAGACGGGACTGCTGTTGTCCTTGACCCACTTGGCGATTTCGACCCGAAAGGCCGGTGCCCGACTGAGATCGATGTCCCCTTTGGGTCTGAGCACGATTCCAGCGGGGAGTGTTTCAGTTTCGACTTCGATGTTCTGTTGTGAAGACATGATGTCCTTGATGCGCTCGTCTCAGTGAGACGAGGTTGTGTTTTCAGTGCGATCTTTTGTCTTGGATTTCAGATGTTTCTTCAGCGTCACACGCATGCCCTTGGTCTTCCGTTTCTCGAATGTGCATTCACACATCACGTCATTGATGATGTGAACGCCCAGTCCNCCGGGCTTGATGTCATCGAGGTCACGACCGCTGATNNCCTCAGGNTCGATTTGAACGGCCTCGTCCTCGATCACGATCTTGACACCAGCTTCTTCATCTTCCAGCAACCAGATCGAGATATGGATCGGCTTGTCGGTCTGAAGTTGGTATCCATGACGGATGATGTTGGCGAGTGTCTCGTCGACCGCAAGTGCGATGTGACCGGACTCGACGACGTCGAATCCCGCCGTCTGAGTCAGTGCCAGAATCATG
This sequence comes from Planctomycetaceae bacterium, assembly GCA_002684315.1. Next base: position 7,968 of record NYVB01000045.1, read on the forward strand.
CCACGCACGGAAGCCAGATATTTCGGGTTGCTCGTCAGATCGATCTGAACGTCGGGAGTGTCGGAGAGTGGAGTCATGATCCGCTCTCCGTGTCGTTCTTCGTGCTGACTCTCGGCTCGATGCTGATGACATCCGTACCGTTGCTTTCGAGTGCGTAGGCTCGCCATTTCTGAACGGCCTTGAATCGCACCGCGCGGGGGTCGAAGAATCGATACCCGAGGTCATCTCCGCTGAGCTCGGTCAAGGCGCCGATCGCCATGAAGCGCACCAGATCGTCATCCGCGTTGAGCAATTCGACAATCGATTTGAGATTCTCCCGACTGATCCGACCGGTCTTCCTCGACTCCTTGATGGTGACTTCGATGGCGTGGGTGCGTGCCGCCGGAGAGCCTGAATTGAACCCGCCCCTGGTGATCGACGGGGCCTGACAGCTCGCAAGCAGGCAGCTCATGCCGAGCATGAAAAGCGGCAGGAAGTGTCTGAATTGTGCATTCATCGATTTCACGATTACAGGATACCGCGAGAATGTCGTTTTCGGGTGGTTCGGCAACCTGAGACCGCCCACGAAGTCGCCGCAAGGGGGTATTGTGTGAAATTCGAACTGCCACCCCGATCACCGGAGCATTCGCATGACCCACGGCGGTCCAAAGAACACCGAACCCATCCTGATTCTCGACTTCGGCAGTCAGTACGCGCAGCTGATCGCTCGGCGCGTTCGCGAGGCCGGAGCCTTCAGTCTCCTCGTGGCTCCCGAGACGCCACTTGAAACGTTGAGATCGCTTTCGCCCAAAGGTGTGATCCTTTCAGGTGGACCGTCCAGTGTTCACGAGGAGGGAGCTCCTCGATGTGACGAACGCCTGTTCGAGCTGGGCGTCCCTGTCCTGGGCATCTGTTACGGAATGCAGCTCGGCTGCCAGCTGCTCGGGGCCACCGTCGAGCCCGCGACGTCACGCGAATACGGTCGAGCCAAACTCGACATCGATGCGACGGAAGGACTTCTCGGAGGAATTCCTTCGATGACCTCGGTCTGGATGAGTCATGGTGATCAGGTGTCAGGGCTGGGTGATGCGTTCACCGCACTCGCGCACACCGACACCTGTCCCTACGCGGCGGTCCGGCACCATGAACTCCCTTTCTATGGCGTGCAGTTCCACCCCGAAGTCACCCACACGCCTCACGGCGTCGACATTCTGAGAAACTTCCTCTTTGGAATCTGTGGGTGCTCTGGAAGTTGGAAGATGAGCGAATTCATGGAAGCCGAATGTGCCAGAGTGAAGGCGCAGGTCGGTGATGGTCGAGTCATCTGCGGCCTCTCGGGCGGCGTTGATTCCTCGGTGGTGGCTGCATTGCTCGCGCGTGCGATCGGTGACCAGCTCACCTGCATCTTCGTGGACAACGGTCTTCTGAGAAAGAACGAACGTGAACTCGTGGAACGGACGTTCCGCGGTCATTTCGACATCGACCTTCGTGTCATCGACGCGTCCNAGGATTTTCTGAATGACCTCGAAGGGGTGACGGATCCCCAGGAGAAACGACGTCTGATCGGACATCGTTTCATCGAGGTCTTCCAGCAGGCCGCCGAGGAGGTCGATGGCGGTGTTCGTTTTCTCGCGCAAGGCACCCTCTACCCCGACGTCATCGAAAGCGGGCAGTCGCTGGCCGGCACTGCCGCCAACATCAAGCTGCATCACAACGTCGGCGGGCTCCCCGAGGAACTCGGGTTCGAACTCGTCGAACCGCTGCGTGACCTCTTCAAGGATGAAGTACGTGCCTTGGGCGAGGTCCTTGGCCTGCCCGCCTCGATCGTCTGGCGGCACCCTTTCCCGGGGCCCGGCCTCGCGGTTCGCGTGCTTGGTGACATCACTCAGGACAAGCTGGACCTGCTCTGCGACTGTGACGAGATCCTTCTCGAGGAGATCGTCGCGAACGAGCTTTATCGTTCGACGAACCAGGTCTTCGCGGTGCTCCTTCCCGTCCGCTCGGTCGGTGTGATGGGGGATGGACGGACCTACGAATCGGTCGTGGCGATCCGCGCCGTCGAGACTCAGGATTTCATGACCGCCGACTGGGCGCGCATTCCCTACGACGTGCTGGCCTCGATCTCGAATCGCATCATCAACGAAGTCAACGGCGTCAATCGCGTCGTCTACGACATCTCATCCAAGCCGCCTGCCACCATCGAGTGGGAGTAGTTCTGCATGCTGGGAGCTTGAATCCCAGCACTGAATCATGAAAAGTCGTCTCAAAAGAACCATTCTCGGGCTGTGCATTCTTCTCATTCTCGCTGTTTTTTCAGTGGAGATCGCGGCAAGGTTCCTCGGACTCGCTGATGTTCCGATCAGGGAGGCCAATCCTGTGACCGGTTACATTCCAGTCGCCAGTCAGAGTGGTTCCTTCCTGGGCAACACCTGGCACATCAATGAAATGCAGATGATCAGCCGCAAGGAGTTCACTTCCAACGGCGATGAGATCCTGATCCTCGGAGACAGCATCGTGTTCGGAGGAAACCCTCTGGATCAAAGCGAGCGCGTCGGAGAGCAGCTTGACGGTCGGTTCGATTCCCGCAACGTCTATGCGATCGCGGACGGAAGCTGGACGTTCAAGAACTCGGTGAACTATCTCGCCTCGCGAAAGGACGATCTTCAGCAGCTGCAGGACATCGTTTTCGTCTTGAACAGCTTCGACTTCGATGGGCCGCCCTCGAGCTGGCGTTGCATGTCCTTCCATCCCACCGCGGCGCCTCTGAGTGCCTCCTATTTCGTGTTTCGGAAACAGTTCTTCCCCCAATGCCTGGTGGAATCACCATCCGAACTCACGGTCCCCGACTTCGATGTCGACGCCAGGCTGAACGGATTGCTGGAGGAGTTCAAGGACACTCGATTCTCGATTCTTCTCTATCAGAACGAATCGGAGTGGCAATCCAGGACCTCTCTGCGGGATCTCATCGGTGGTGGGCTTTCAAGCAAGATCGCTCTCTTCGAGCTCACGGATTTTCCCGAGATGTGGAACGAGGACTTCTATTCAGATTCGATCCATCCAAACGCAGAGGGGGCGGCCGCATTGGCTGGGATTCTCGAGAGAATCCTTTCGAGATGAGGCCTCACCGTTGTTTCGATCAGCCGGTCTAGAAACCGGGCAGGTCGTCACGCCGGAAACTCGTCCGCGTGATCATCAGTTCCAGCGTCTGTGCGACCAGATCGATCTCACGTTCTCGCAGTTGATCGTGGAAGGGAAGACTGATCGCCCGGTCCGTGGCTCGTTCCGCGACCGGCCAGGACTGTCCTTCGAGGATGGTGGGGGCGATCGAGTGCTGGGCCAGTTCGATCAGTGGATCACCGATGATGTCGTGGCGCGCCAGTCCCTCGATGATCTCGTCCCGTTCCTCGACCGAGAATCGGTCGCTGAGCCGCACCAGCATTCGGCTCCAGCCCATCTGAACGCCTTCGGGGGCGGTCTGGACGATCAGGTCCGAATGTCCGCTCAAGGCTCTGATGTAACTGCCGGCCATTTCNGCCCGCCGTGCGATCACGGAATCGAGTTTGCCGAGTCTGACNAACCCCAGAGCGGCTCTGACATCATCCAGCGGCGCGTCATATCCAGGGGCATTCGAGGCAAGGCGGCCGTTCGGGCCGATCGCTCGTCTGCCGTTTCGAAGGTCACGTAGCAGGGCATCAAGGTGATCGTCGTGGGTGAGAATCAGGCCTCCGCTTTCGGTCGAAAGGGGGCTTGCCTGGCCGAGGTCGATCACCGCCATGCGTCCGAATCGTGCCGAACGTTCGCCGCGGACGCTGCCGCCGATCGAGGGGCCCACGATTTCNATCATCGGGAGTTCCGATCGCGTCGCCAGTGCAGAGAGTTCATCCATCCCTGCCGGGCAGCCGAGTGCCGAACTCGCGACCATCACCTTGGTACGTTCACTGATGGCCGCTTCCGCGTCTTCGACGCGCATGCAGAGGGTTCTGGGGTCGACGTCGATCGCCTGAACCGTGGCACCAAGTCTTTGTGCTCCAGCCGCCGCCGAGCGGGCGCCGATTGCGGGCAGAATGACCTCGTCGCCCGGACCGATTCCAGTGGCCGCCAGGGCCAGTTCGATCGCGATGCCGCCCGAGGTGGCGCTGATGCAGCAGGTTCTGTCGAAGGCAGCGGCCGCCGCTTCCTCGAACGCCTCCACCGTGGCGTTGGTTTTCGACCGGCGAAGCAAATGTGAAATTCCCGCGAACTCTTCCGCGGTGATCCCTGTTCTCGTCAGTGAGATTTCCTCGCCCACTTTGCACTACTCCGTTTTCATCTGCGCCTTGAAATCGAGACTTCGACTTGCGGCATTTGAGTGTTTTCGTCAGTCGCTCGTGATGAGCTCCTGAATCGCACGATCTGAATTTCCTGTTCGTTTCAACCAGGCCCACGCCGCGATGGCTCGGATCGAGGCATCGACCCGCCCGCCTCCCGAGGCGACCGTCTGAAGTTCCTTCATCTGCTTGTCGTTCATCACTTCATCGGACANTGCACGGATCACCAATGAAATTGATTGNATCGNCGTGTTCNGATTGTCCGCNAAGAGNANGGCATCGGTCTTCGCGGAATCATTGGTTGAATTCATCAGCCCGATGAGCGCGAATTGGGCCAGAATCTTCTGATCGGAATTGGCGATGCGCCTGAGCATGCCTTGAAGTTCCGGTGAGCTGCTGTTGGCCATCCTGCTGACGATTCTTCCCGCGCTCGGCTGCATTCTCGGGTCCTGCAGGGCCTGGGTCAGCACCGTCATCCAGATGGCTTCCGCAGTCTCCGGAGTGCAGTGATCGGCCAGTCCGAGCACCGCCTGCAATGAAAGAGGGTGTTTCACATCGAGGAGATTTCGTGCGTGCGGCAGCAGTTCCACGCCTTGTCCGAACGCTTCACCGGCATCGGCGAGTCGTTCATTCAGAAGTCGACCATCTCTGGTGGACTCCCAGTCGGAGGTCCGAAGCCCGCGTTCGAAGGCCGCAGTGGCAAGTCGCGATCTATCGCCCGCGGCAGCGGCGTTTTCAATGGCGGTCTTCCAGATCTCGACTCCCTCGGCGCAGTCACAGGCCAGAGCCGCGTCCGCGGCTGCCAGACGCAGGCTTCGTACGAAGTCCTTGTCGGCGGTGGCTTGGCTCAGAAATGGAAGCCCCTCCTTGTTGGGGTGCCAGTCGGAGAAATCGATGATCGCCGTCCCCACGAGGACCTTTGTCTGGGTATCGAGCTCGTTGAAGGCCTTGAGTTCCTTTTTCAGAGGCTCGGTTTCACCGATCTCCGCAAGCAGAAGCGAGGCGATCGCTCGAGTGGTGGCATCCTGGTCGGCGATGAGCGGCCGAATCCGATCGGCTTGTTCGTCGTCTTTCTTGAGGCTGATGATGTGACCCACGAGCATCAGTTTTTCGACGTCCGAGAGTTCCTGCAGGTCGAGAATGGCGCGTGCCTGATCAAGTTCCAGCAAGTCGAGGTCGATCAGTGCCGAAATCCCGATGAGGCGCTCTCTTTGATTGAAGCGTGTCAGGATCGGCGCCAGTTCGAGGCCTCGGCCCGAGTTCAACTCGCTGACTGCGAGCAGGGCGTCGATTCGCAGGAGAGGCTGCTTCGAATCCAGCAGATCCATGAACAGGGGGGCCAGGCTCGGATCCTGAAGCTGGCGGAGTGCCAGAAGAATCTTGTGATTCGAACCGTCTCTGGAAGGTGTGATCGCACTTTTCATGGCCCGGACCGATGAGTCGAAGGGGTCCACTTCGATGTAATTCTGTCCCTGCGCCGGGGCGCCGAAAAGAATGCAGGCGACACTCAGAACGAGTGATGAAAATACGAAACGTTGACCGTGTTCAGGCATGCCCCAAGTGTACACCAGCCCACCCTGAAGCAACCGACTACCTTCGACTACATCTCTTGGAGACGTCGTATTTCAATTGCTCGACCAATTCCCGAAGGGTGATTTCGGCATCATCGGGAAGAGGAAGCGGGCGGGGGGTGTAGTCATCGTCACCCATGGCGGCCTCAGCGGCTGCCAGATCGGCTTCGATGCGACGGGCGGCGGTGTGCACCGTCGAGTGGTTCTCCCGTCCCAGACCTCGTGCGATCTCAGGAAAACTCAGGGTCGTCAACGAACGAGCGAGGTGCACGACGAGACTTCGGGCCAGAACGACGCGTCGATGACGCCCTCGGCCGAGGAGTTCGTCGGGTTCGATGCCCAGTCGCTGGCAGACGGAATCGATGATCTCACCCAGTCGCACGGGTGTACGAGGACCTGGTGCGCTTTCGCCTTCGAACATCTGCTCGACCATGATCGCACCGACGGCACCTCCGCGAGCTCCATCCAGACGGCGAAGTGCCGCCAGTTTCATGAGGGCGCCGTTGAGTTCACGAACGGAACCACTGAATCGTCCAGCCAGAAGTCTGGCTGCCGCTTCGGTCAACTGAAGATCTCGTTCTTCCGCCAGACGACGGACGAGCTCTTCGCGCATCTGAATGTCCGGGCGACCGATTCGAACGACCATGCCGGCGAGAAACCGACTCGTCAGCGAGGCACTGAATCGACCGATCTGACGGGGGTGCTCATCCGAGGCCAGAACGATGGAGGCGCCACTGAGGTTGATCGCATCGAGGGTGTGCAGAAATTCATTCTGCGTCGCGGTCTTGTTGCTCAGAAAATGGATGTCGTCGATGGCGAGGAGGTCGAGCTGGCGGATTCGATTTCTGAAACCGTCGATCTTTCCTCCACGAACCGCTGCGATGTATTCATTGGTGAATTCTTCACCGGTCACGTAGCGGACCCGGCGACTGCTGATGGCATTCTTGGAAGCGCGAATTCTCTGTTCGATCACGCCCTGAAGCAGGTGGGTCTTTCCGATACCGCATTCACCGTGGAGAAACAGCATCTTTGGCGCGGCTTCGTGTTCTTCGGCCATCGAAAGCGATGCCTGGTAGGCCAGTCTGTTCGAGCCTCCGATGACGAAGCTTGGCAGTTGACGCAGCATCTGGCGCCGGTCGTTCGACCGTCTTCTGCTTCGTGGCCCGTAGCGCTGGACGTCTTCCTGGCTGGGTGCGTGCACCGAGGATCTCGAGCGGGGACCGCGTGCGTCGGCATCACCTTGCGTGCCATTGGCAGGTTCCAGTGGGGAGGTCGAATCTGGCGTGGTGTCGCCTTGCTGGCCATCGATGCCGTCACGACGAAAGACTTCCGGGGCGACATGCAGTCCAACTGAGGCACTGGTCCCGAGAGTCTCTCGAGCCACGGCTTCAAGGTCCTCTCCGAAATGGCGACGGATCCAATCAGCCACGAACTGGCTTTGAGCCGCCACATCGATTCGGGTGCCGGTGATCTCGATCTTGGTGGTGTGGTCGAACCACATTCCAAATCGGTGCTTGCCGATCCGATCGACCAGTCGATCTGAAAAGAGGCCCTTGCTGTCCTGCGTGCTTTCGAAGGAGCGTCGAGGCGCTCGTTGGTCCTCGGTGTCTTGCTGGCCAAGCTCGGTGAGTCTGCTTCGAGGCGAGGTGGTGGTCTGGTAGTCGGTTCTGGGCGTTCGCTGCATCGGGTTCGTTTCTCGAGAGGGATCAGGTCGAGAGAGCATGAATGCCTTCATCCCGGTGGATGAAGCGACATTCGACGATCGATGGCCGTTGAATCGTGGATCTCGGAGCAGAAGGAGGGCAGGCAGCTCAGGCCGAATCCGGCTTGGTGCATGTCACAACCCTCGCCGAGACGGCGATGATCAACAGTCATCTTTTCGAATCCCTTCGAGAGAAGCCGGCCATTCCTCGGCATCCGGACGGTCGGTCCGGGGCTGTGGACTGGTCATGTTCCAGGGCGAAAGTCGCCCTCGCCTTGAAATCCGTGATGCCGAGTCACTTATGCACTGCGTGGAGGCGTTTCTGCCGTTGCAGTGGCGTTTCGTCGAAGCAAACCTGGACCGGTATGTGAGGTTCCCAACTGCGCGGAATTTATACCGAGGAACGAGCGACATCTTCTGCAGCACGAAAGCGTGCTGTCCGTCTTTCTCCATCGAAGCCGTTGAATGGCGCGAGGCCGGGTTGGTTCGATGATCGGAAGCGATGAGGCTGAGTCTGTGCATCGGACATGCCGATGCGGGTCCTTGTTTGCTGCGACGAAAACCCGCAAATGAGTCATCGTCACCATGAAAACCGAAGCGTTTCCACATCCTTGCGGAACTTCCCGAATGTACCGCAAACAAATCTTCATGCAAGGGGGTGGTTCAAAAGTCGCCGCATGTCGTGACGGTAAAACGTCTTGTTTCGTAGCGTTTTTAAAATCTCAATTGAGTTCTCCACCTTGCCTCGGGACCTTTGTCGATCCACTGTGGAAAACAGGTCGGGACTTGACAGCGTTCAATCATGAATGACTGTTTCACCTTTTCACGGCATCGAGGCTTCGCACGAACGCATGTCTTCTCGCCGTGCTTCGAAAGCCGAAATGTTCGTAGATTCTTCGCGCTGGTTCGTTGGCGTCGTCGACCGCGAGAACCACTGTTTTCTGAGGGGAGCCGCTTATTTCCCGCAACGCGTGCGCCATCAATGCCTGGCCGATGCCTCGGCCTCGAACCTCCGGTGTCAGGCCGAGGTAGACGAGTTCGACGGATTCCTTGGACTTGGACACGTTCATCATCGAAATCCCGACCGGAACATCATTCTTCATCAGAAAGGTCCACCATTCCGGTTTGAAGATGCCTGATTTAATGTGTCCTTCGACGACGTCCGATGGTGTGCGCAACTGTGACAGCCCCGGACAGTCCAACGTGTCCTGATAGGTCTCCGCGAGAAGGGCCTCCAGTCTGGCACGGAGGTGCGGTCGGTAGGTTTGAATGTCGAGTTCCTGAGGAAGCCGACCTTCTATTCGCTCCTTTCGTCTTGGAACGCTTCGTTCCATGTACGTGAGCGTGGCGATCTTGTGCAGGCCACCAGCCTGGAACGCTTCGACTTCCAGAGGATTTTCCGGTGGAATCAGGCTCTGGGCGAGTCTGACACCAGCTTTCTTGACGCTTCGGCAGGTGGCATCGATGACTCGTCCCGTGGCTTCGAGGTCCCGTCTAGATTTCGGTTGAGTCGCGAACAGCATGGCGGTCCGGCCCGGGGTCAGAGTCGCCATCGCGCTGGCCTTGACCGTCTGGTTCTCGTCAAAGGCGCACCAGAGGTGTTCAAGGCCCATTTTGGACTTTTCGACGAAGGCCAGAAAGCGTCGCGCTCTCTTGGCGTCTGCCCGAAGGAGGCATTGGATCGCTTCGATCATTCGTGCCGGTCCGGGCTGCGCGATCACCGGGGGGGGTGATCCCTGGCCGGCGTGTTCTGGAGAGGCCTCGTCGGTCATCTGGCTCCTGTCCTTCGGTTCCATTCATAGAAAGGGTAGGGAAACCGCAGGGCAGGTGGTGAATCTTTCCTCATTCGATGCCCTTTGGCGATATCATGCCGCATCAGGCCTTCACGGTGATTCTCCGTCGAAGGCATTTTCAGCATGACGATTTCCAGGATCCTGTGAGGCCATTCGTATCATGAGCGACTCGATCAAGACCACTCGTACCACGTGCATCCGCCCCAACTGGATGTGCACCTTTCTCGGCCTCTCTCTCAGCATGGCTTGTTCCATGGTGGGCGTGCTTGCTTCAAACGCATCCGCCACCGCCGAACCCGTGGCCACCTCCGGTCAGGTTGATGTCTGGACCCTCGACTTCAAGCCGGGTCCTCTGCGTCTCTACGTCGATCCGATTGATGGCAGGCACTACCACTACTTCACCTATCAGGTGTTGAATCGCACGGCTGACGACAGAATGTTCGCCCCCAGTGCCGAACTCTTCACCGACAAGGGCGAGATCCTGAGATCCGGTGATGGCGTCCCCAGCGAAGTCTCCCGTCGATTGATGGGCCTCCTCGCCCAGCCCTTGATGGAAAATGAAAACCAGATCATCGGTGATCTTCGTCAGGGCAAGGAAAATGCTCGTGATGGCATCGTGATCTGGAAAGCGACCGACCTCGATTCAAACGAAATGACGATCTTCGTGACCGGGCTCAGCAACGCCTTCGAACGGGTCAAGCATCCTCTCACCCAGGAAGATGTGGTTCTGAGAAAGACCCTTCGACTCGATTACGTCACCCCCGGAAACATGGCCGACTCAGTGACCGTGGCGGCCCAGCCCACTCGTCCGGAGGAGACCGACCGAGGGAATCAGTTTCATGCCAAGATCAGTAATGGGATCTGGATCTGGCGCTGACCCCTCCGAGTTCGCCATCAGGCGGGCTTATTCGGACCTGTCCCCGTCATTCTCGGGCGACTTCCACAGGTTTCATGCCCGTTCGAGTCGTCTCGCTTCGTGATTTTCGTTATACTTCCCGACCCGAAACCAATGCGGTTCGGACCTCGCCAGTTTCCATGGCGGACAGTCTTCTCGAGAACAGGAGTGTTCAACGATGGCACATAAAAAGGGTCAAGGTTCGACCAAGAACGGTCGCGACTCCAATCCACAGTTCCGCGGCGTCAAGCTCTTCGGCGGACAGTACGCGAAGGCCGGTTCGATCATCATTCGTCAGTGTGGCACATCCTTCAAGGCAGGACATCAGGTTCTGCGTGGTCGTGATGACACCTTGATGGCACTGGTCCCGGGAACGGTTCGCTTTCGCGGTCGTTTCGTCGACATCGTGCCCGAAGACGAGTCAGTTCAGAAGTTCGAAGTCGTCGAACGTCAGAACGCACGTCAGCGCGCCTGATCATCATCCCATCTTTCACAGTCCTGATCGTCCCCCGGACTCGGAGGTCGTGAATGCTTGTTGACCACGCCACGTTCACCGTTCGCTCCGGCAAGGGCGGAGATGGTTCGAACAGTCTGCACCACGCAAAGGGTCTGGCCAAAGGCGGCCCCGACGGTGGTGACGGAGGCAATGGCGCGGATGTCGTGTTCGTGGGTGATCCCCACCTTGATACGCTGGCAAGCTACGCACGCAGACGTCTCATCGTCGCCGAGGATGGCGAGAAGGGGCGCAAGAAGTCCTGCTACGGCAAGCGGGGAGAGACTCTCGAGCTTCCACTGCCTCTCGGATGCCAGGTCTACGACACCAGCACCAATGAACTTCTGGTCGACATCGTCTCCGAAAAGCAGCGTTTCGTGGTCGCCGCAGGCGGCAAAGGTGGGCGTGGCAACATTCACTTCGCCACTCCGACTCATCAGACACCTCGTGAGTTCGAAGAGGGGGAAGAGCCCGTCGAGCTCGAGATTCGTCTTGAACTGAAACTGATCGCCGACATCGGACTGGTCGGTCTCCCCAATGCTGGAAAATCGACGATGCTGTCTCGAGTGTCGAAGGCCAGGCCGAAGGTCGCTGATTATCCCTTCACCACCCTCGGTCCCCAATTGGGNATGATCGATCTGCCCGGAGAGCGACGCCTGGTCGTGGCGGATCTTCCCGGATTGATNGAAGGNGCCGCTTCCGGTGCCGGACTCGGNCATGATTTCCTTCGNCACGTCGAGAGAACATCCTTTCTNCTTCATCTTCTCGATGCCGNNCCCCCNGATGGTTCAAGCCCCGCGGACAACTACCGTTCGATTCGACATGAACTCTCGAGTTTCAGTCCGTTGCTTCTCGAGAAGCGTGAACTGATCGCATTGAACAAGATCGACCTCATCGCTGAAGACGAGCGNGAAGCGTTCATCNCTCGNATGGCNNANGAACTNGGCATGCCCGAGGGNGANCGNCCGATGGTCGTCTCCGGNGCNACCGGNCAGGGTGTCCGGGAGTTGCTCGAAGCGTGCTGGNTCGAAGTNCAGAACTCAAAAGANGGNGGACTCAAGTCAGGNTCCACCGGCTGGAAAAGTGCTTGANGNCCTCGAATCNTNNANCCTCNTCGCGGAAGAAGACGTCGTGTCCTTCNGGTNNTCATCATTCTGCTCGTCGNTCTCANCACGGTCTGGGTNNTCTTCTCGCTTGGTTCCTGGAATCAGCGCATCGTGATCGATTTCGANTATCTCGAGGATCTCAATGCCCCGGCACAGGCCGTTCCNGANTCCGAGCGAGCCTGGCCNCNCCTGCGCGAGGCNCTTCTNGGACTTGATCTGCAGGGNCGAGGNTCNTTCATGNAGTTTCTGANTGNCTTCAGCCAGGACTCCTCCGAGGACTGGGNGCCCGAATGGTTCGATCNGAATGAATCANGGCTGGAACCGATTCGTGCGGCACTNTCCCGTGAGGGTCTCGGATTCATCCATGTNCANGGNGTTCCCGTGGGCGATGATCGATTGGTTCTGCTCTCCGGATTCGAACAGGACAACGCCGCCTCGCTTCCTTCCGGAGTCGACTCGAGTTTCGAGGCTCCCGGCTTCATTGCGCTGGAACTCGAGCATCGTTTCACCGGGATCCCCCGGGGACTGGCTCGACTTCTGCTTCGTCATGCGAAGGAAGTCGCGGGGGAGGGCGAGTCGCTTCTTGCCATCGAGGACATCGTGGCGACGCTCGATCTCGGGCGACTGGTCGCTCAGGACCGCGTGCTGATCTCTCAGCTGGTCGGCTTCAGCATCTACAAACTTGCCATGACGACGTGTCTGGAGCTGCTGGCCGATCCCGAAGCACCATTGGATCGTCCCGCATTGGAGTTTCTTGCACGGGTTCTTGACGACCCTCGGTATCAACCGGAACCGATTGATTTTCATGGTGAGCAGGCCGTGCTTCGTGACATCATCCAGCGTTTCTACACGTCTGATGGTTCCGGAGACGGGCTCCTGGACCTCGATGGTTTCGTCGCCATGTCGGCCGCGACCGGGACCCAGCTTCCGGTCCCCCTGCAGGTCGGAGTGGTGCGTTCGATTCTCGGGCCGTTGCTGATATCGGGAGGCAGCACCAGAGCTGAAGTGGAGGCTGTCGCCCGTCGTTGTTACGAGGTGGCTGATGATCTCCAGAGACAGGATGTCTGGGCGATGGACTGGGCCGAGTACGACGCCGCATTCGGCCCGTTGCTCGTCGCTCAGCCGGGTGTCTTTTCAAGTTTGAAGCTTTTTCCGCTGAATCTCGTGCTGCCTGCGCTCGATGCCGCGATTTCCGCGAGTCATCAGAATCGTTTCAGATACGACTTCGTCAGACTGGTCCTCGCGCTTCATCTCCACCGGATCGACCATGGCGAATGGCCTGACACCTTGCAGGACATGGTTCCCGAGTTCATCTCGGAGATACCTCGTGATCCTTTCGACGGTGAGTCACTTCGATACCGCCTCGTCGACGGCCTGCCGCTGATCTGGTCCATCGGAGCGGATCGAATCGATCAGTCAGGGATGACTTTCGACGGTTCCGAGGCGCCACCGTGGCTCGTACCGAGAAGAAATGATGGCATGATCGTGGCTGAGGATCTCGTGCTCTGGCCGCTCGCCACTTCAGACATGTCGGATGAATGACGGTNAGTCACCGTGCTTCTGACGCAGTCTCGGTGACAGCCTCAGCAGCAGCTGAACCCGCTCGAATTCATCGAGCCAGTCCTGCATCGTCGCATTCAATTCATCCTCCGGAACGTGGGCTCCCGGGAGCGGGCAGGCGGCTCCGAGCTGTTTGGCGGCGATGGCGCGGTAGCGAGTCAGCGTTCGATCCCCGTAGGAGCCGATCAGTTCGAAGTCCTCCGAGCAGAAGACCACCGTCGGCACCCTGAGACCGGCGTTGATCTTCACCTGTTCGGCGAGATCATCGTGTTCATCACGATCCAACCAGCGAAGGTCGATGTGGTCACAGGCCGAAGCCACGCGCTCGATCATCGGTCCCTGGACCACGCAGTCCCCGCACCATGTGCCGGAAAGACACATGACCTTCATCGAACGTGTGAACCCGTCGAGGACATCCTGCTGTGCTGGAGAGATCTCCAGTCGCTTCTCGATGTCGCGCCAACTTTCGATCCGTGATTGATCCTTGGCGAGGTAGGTCTCGTAGTCGTCACCTTCGGAATGCTTGCTCTGAAGGAATTGTGNGTCGAGTGCGGTCATCGTGGTGTGTCTTTTCTGAAAGTGTTGTCGGGTGCGGCGTCGAGAACGTCATCCACTGCGTTTCTGATCGAATCATAGTCATGAAATCCGACCATGACCTCCCGTACGACTCCGTTGCCATCAAGAATGAACATGGTCGGCAGGGCGGAGACACCCGCAAGCAGTCCCGGTGCCTCATCCCGATCCAGCGCGACGATGGAGTAGTTCGGTGAGCCGGCCAGACCTCTTCGTTCAGCAACCCACCGCACGACATGTGGCTCCGCTTCGAAGGTGACCCCGATCACCGGCACCGAGGTGTCATTCGCGATCCTGTCGAGAACCGGCATCGCGGCCAGGCAAGGTCCGCACCAGGTCGCCCAGACATCGATGATCATCGGGCTTCCCTGCAGAGTGGTGCTGCCGAGCGTCTGGCCCTCGATGGTGGTGAACTCGACATCAATCTGTCTGCCCACGGCTCCGCGGGCCATGCCTGTTTCAAGTCGGGGAAGAATCAGTGTGCTGAAAAGAGCGAGCATCACCAGACTCGAGGCCAGAAGTCCTACAAAGCCAAGTGCCATGCCGACGCCCGCGGAGATCGGTCGCGGCAGCGTCGGGTTCCGCCTGCGTGCCCCCAGCAGAATCGCCGCCAAGGCCGGCACGATTCCCAATCCCAGAATNAGAGCTGCTGGAATGCTGGCTGCGCCGAGAATGAGGCTCAGCACACCGGTTCGGCGTGTCGGAGATGTCGTCTGGGATGCTGTCATGAGCCTGCCTGTCTGTCTGTTTTTCTTCGTTTATCCAACCACAGGGGGAGTTCAAGTCCCCAAAAAGGCTTGGCTTCTCGGATTCAGGTATGCTGCAACCGTCCAGGTGATGAGCTTTCGAATCTCAGATCCCAGACAACCGACAATTCGACCATGAGAGAAAGATTATGTTACGCACCATTCATTTCATTCAGCTTCAATGGAATTGGAAAAGGTGTCTGTTACTGGTCTTTGTCGTGGTCCAGTCCTTCATGCTGGTCTGACTCCACGTCATCACTTGATCCGAGTGGTGAGTGCGCGTGCAACCGGCCCCATGGTCAGTCCCTGGACCAGAACCGACATCACCACGATGATGAAGACCGTGAGGATGAATCCATCTCGCAGAGCGATCTGTTCGTCGGTGCCGACGGGCATGCTCAAGGCCAGTGCGAACGAGACGCCACCTCGCATGCCGGCCCAGGTCATCAGAAGAAGTCCCGGTTGATTGATCCTGCGACCTCCGGGACGCAACAACCACGGCACCGAGAGGCTTGCATAGCGGGCGAAGAGAATGATGGGAAAGAGCATGAACCCCGCGAGTGCGGTGTGCAGGTTCCAGCTCAGGACGAGAAGTTCCAATCCGATCAGCGCGAAGAAAAGTGGATTGATCACCCCATCGATCGACGTCCAGAAATCCTCGACGGCCCGGGTGTTCTCCGAACCATGGTCTTTTTCCGACCGGAACTGCGCGAAGGTGATGCCTGCGATCGTCACGGCGACCGCACTTGAGACGCCCAGTGCATCGGCAAGTCCTCCGGTCCCCAGGGCCGTGCCGATGGTCACCAGGATGCCGAGACCGTCCTTGCCGCTCGAGGTGAACAGGGCCACGCCCAGTCTGCCGGTCACGAGGCCCAGGATGATCGCACCGCCCGCGATCCAGAAGAAGTCGAGAGACAACGTCCAGCCGCTGATTTCGGTCGCAGATGACCCATCTTCCGCACTCAACGGATTTCCAAAGACCACCAGTTGAAGCAGCAGGATGAAGGCGATGATCGAGATCGCATCGTTGAAGAGCGATTCCCCGGCCACATAGGCTCTGATCGCCTGTGAAAGCTTCAGGCGTCGCAGCAGGCTCATGATCGCCACGGGATCAGTGGGGGCGATGATCGCGGCGAAGAGCAAGGCGCCCAGAAAGGGGACGTTGTAGTCCCAGTCAGGNGGAGTGATCGAGTTCATCCATTGCATGAACAACCAGACGAAGGTTCCGGTGATCGTGATTGAAAGCACCGTGCCCAGTGTGGCTGCATAGATGATCGCGTTTCGATATTTTCTGACCAACGCGGTGTCGAGTTGCATCGCTCCCGAGAACAGAAGCAACCCAAGCAGAAAACTCAACACCACTTCGCTCGAATATCGGTCGAGAAAANGTTTGATCTGATTCTCGTCGATGATTCCCAGGTATCCGATCCCGATCAGGATTCCCGCGAGAATGATTCCAAAGAGCATCGTGCCCACCGCACTCGGAAGTTTCAGCACCTTTTCGTTGAACCATGCTCCGATCGCGGTGAGACCCACGAACAATGAAATGCAGCTGAAGAGGTTGAAGCGATTGGTCATCTCCAGCGTCGTCTCGATGGACTTCACNCTGACCGCTGCCGGGCCTTTCGCCGCTTCCTGCATCGTCGCCGCGACCTCGGTCTGGGCAAGCAGTATGAGCAGTTCCATGACCTCGAATGTCATCAGGTCACTCTGTCTCTTCGATCTGAGCGAGGAGTTTCCTCAGATGGTCGAACGCCTCGAGCGGTGACATCGAGTCGATCGAGAGTGCTTTCATCGACGCAATGATTGGATTGACCGTGGTGTTGTTGAACAGAGAGAGTTGATCCACCGGCTTTTTCTCGGGTTGCGGGCTGATGACCGGACCCTCGGTGGCGTTCACGACCAGACTGTCCAGCACGGCTTGTGCCCGCTTGAGCGTCGATTTCGGAAGGCCCGCCAGGCGGGCCACGTGAATTCCGTAGGAACGGTCGGTTCTTCCCGGTTGGATGCGATGCAGAAAGATGATCTGATCGTTCCATTCCTTGACCATGACATGGAGGTTCGTCACGGCATCGATCGTGTCCGCCAGACCCGTCAATTCGTGATAATGCGTGGCGAAGAGGGTGGGTGCTCCGCGTTGTGCGAGCGTCTCGGTGATGGCCCAGGCGAGTGAAAGGCCGTCGAGGGTGCTGGTGCCTCGTCCGATCTCATCGAGAATCACGAGACTGTTCGGAGTCGCATGGTGCAGGATGTTGGCGGTCTCGGTCATTTCCACCATGAAGGTCGACCGTCCGCTGTGAAGTTCGTCNCTCGCGCCGATGCGGGTCATGATTCGATCCATCAGTCCGAGTCTGGTCGAATTCGCGGGGACCCATGACCCGGCATGTGCGAGCAGTGCCGTCAGGGCGACCTGTCTGATGAACGTCGACTTGCCGGCCATGTTGGGGCCTGTGATCAATGCCATCGTCGCACGGCTTCCATTTCCTGCGAGTGCGCAGTCGTTGGGNACGAAACTGTCGCGCAGCATCGCCTCCAGAACGGGGTGTCGTCCTCCGCTGATCTCTATGCCCGGCACGTTCGTGATCTCGGGGCAGGACCAGCCACGTTTCGAAGCGATTTCAGCCAGTCCCAGCAGGCAGTCGATTCGAGCGACGATCGCCGCGTATTCGGCGATTCGATCNGTCTTTTCGGTGACNGTTTCGCACAGNTCCGCGAANAGCTCNCGNTCCCGTGCGACCGCACGGGATTCNGCGGTGAGCACCTTCTCCTCGAACGTCTTGAGTTCGGGCGTGATGAATCNTTCAGCGTTCTTGAGCGTCTGNTTTCGCGTGAATGAATCGGGNGCCTTGTCGCTGTTGGCNCGACTCANTTCNATGTAGTANCCGAAGACCNTGTTGTANCCCACCTTCAACGCCGGNAGTCCGGTCTCNTCGATGATGCGTGCCTGATACTCGGCGAGCCAGCTGTTGGCATCACGTTGCAGGGTTCGTGCTTCGTCCAGTTCCGGNTCGATTCCNTCCTGNATGAGCCCGCCTGCGCGCATGTGNCTGGGGGGNGNGTCGACGCAGCATTCGAGGATGCGCTCTTCAACCGGTGCCAGNTCGAGNCCGACNTTCTCGAGTCTCGTTCGAACTTCGGNGAANTTNGGTCGGGCCTCGAGTTCATCGAGCAGNACCACGAGATGTGACAGTGATTGGCCGAGNCCCACGAGATCCCGNGGGGTGGCACGGCCCATCGAGATGCGGGATCCGATNCTNGCGACATCCTGAATGCCGTCGAGGACATCNCGNAGNCGNCTGGNGAAATCGTCATCTTCGATGAAGGTGCTGATCGCCNTCTGGCGNGCTTCNATTCGNGNNCGATCCCGCAGGGGCCAGCACAGCCANTCNCGAAGCAGCCTTCGCCCCATNGGNGTCCGACCNTTNTGNAGCACCGAGAGCAGGGTNCCNTCCGTGGTTCCGGTGCGCATGGTGCGAANGACCTCGAGGCTNCGAAGGCTGGTCGCATCGATCACGAGNTGNTCTGATTCATNGCTCANTCGCGGAGGCTGGAGATGGGCGAGGCTNCGNCCACCATCNTCCTCGGTCGGNCCCTGNGTCTCNCTNAGATACTGAAGNAGNGCNCCNGCGNCCTGNGTCGCCGGATGGTCGCCATCNAGTCCGAATCCTTCGAGCGAGGCGACTGCGTGGAANTTCTTGAGCACACGNTGGCCGTGTTCCCTGGNGAACGTCCACTCCGGNCTTCGAGTGATNGGNANCTGGCCCATCGCTTCAAGCTCGTNCAGCCAGGGNGGGNANTCGCCTTGAACCTCACAGACGATGAGTTCNGCCGGTGCGATTCGTGCNAGTTCATCATGCAGTCGTTCCTGCGGGACATCGTGAAGATCGAANGCTCCNGTCGACAGTTCGGCNGAGGCGATCAAGGCCCGATCCTCGCTGAGGTGAACCGCGGCGACATGATTCGAGGAGGCATCATCCAGCAGCGATTCATCAACCAGGGTGCCGGGCGTGAGCACTCGGGTCACCGCTCGATCGACCACGCCCTTGGCGTCCTTGGGATCCTGGATCTGATCACAGATCGCGACCCGAAAGCCACGTTCGACGAGGCGTCTCAGATAGCCCTCCATCGCGTGGTAGGGGACACCCGCCATCGACATGCCCTTGGTTCGTTCGGTGAGGGTGATGCCAAGCACTTCATGGGCGGTCACCGCATCCTGATCGAAGAGCTCGTAGAAATCGCCCATTCGAAACAGCAGCAGGCAGTCGGGGTGCGCCGTCTTGAAGCGAACGTACTGGCGCATGGCCGGTGTCTGCCACATCGGTCCGTCGAATCTCGGATCTACGCTCGGCCCGGTCTGTGCAGCGTCTTCGGGTGCGTATGAACTCGTCATGTCACCAGTGTAACGATGCCGCGGGTGGGATCGGCCAATTGTCGTTTTCTCCCCGGATCAAAGGCCGGCAGCCGGACGCACGACGCCTCGATCGGGGTCGAGGCGTCGTGGCGGGTAATGGAGCGGAAGGGGATCGAACCCTCAACCTCCTCGATGCGACCGAGGCACTCTCCCAATTGAGCTACCGCCCCGCTGAGCCGAATATCTTAGCCTTTAAGCAACCGACCTGCCACGCCTTCGCGGCCTCTGAGCGGTACACTGTGCGTCGTCTCCATCATGATTTTCGGCACTGGGAATGCACCTCATGTTCTGGCTTTTCGTCGTCTATTGCAGCTTCATCGCGCTCGCATCCTTGCTGGGGGGGTTTCTTCCTCTCCTGTTCAAGTTGACTCATCTCCGAATGCAGGTCGCCTTGTCCTTCATCTCCGGGATCCTCCTCGGTGTCGGGCTTCTGCACATGCTGCCTCATGCGCTTGCCGAGGGTGCTCCCGTCTCACGTGTCGTCATGGCCTTTCTGGGCGGTTTTCTCCTGATCTTCTTTCTGGAACGCTTCTTCTGCTTCCATCATCACGAGACGGGCGACACCTCCGATGACGGCCATGAAGGCCATGGGAGCCATGACGGCCACGAAGGCGCTCCACACGGTGACCACACCATGGGCTGGATTGGAACATTCTTCGGAATGACCATTCACACGCTCCTTGCAGGCATCGCCCTGGGGTCGACCGTCGCCATGAATCACGAATTGCAGGCTGATGACTCGACCACCGAAACCGGTTCGGTCCTGATGGGCCTTGCAGGTCTTGGAACGTTTCTCGCCATCCTGTTCCACAAGCCTTTCGATGCCCTCACCATCACGGCGGTGATGCGTGTCAGCGGAACGTCTCGAGCACGCATCCTGCTGGTGAATCTCCTCTTCGCGCTGGTCATTCCTCTGGGCATTCTGCTGTTCTTCTTCGTCGATGGTATTGGGACCTGGCACAACCTCACCGCGTATGCACTCGCGTTCAGTGCGGGCACCTTCCTGTGCATCGCGGCGGCTGATCTCATGCCGGAGCTTCAGTTTCACAAGCATGATCGATCCCTCTTGTCAGGTGCCCTGATCGCCGGCTTGGCCGTCGCGTGGGTCAGTGGGCTCTTTGAAGCACATGACCATGGCCACGGTCACGGCCACGGCCACCATCATGGGCACGCTGAGACTGCCGGTCATGACCACGCCGGTCACGATCACTCGGGTCACGATCACTCGGGCCATGACCACTCGGGTCACGATCACTCCGATCATGACCACT
>NYVB01000009.1 GCA_002684315.1 Planctomycetaceae bacterium
GCATCAGGGACGGGACTACCGGCTCACCGACGTGCACGGCAGGGTGGTCAAGGACATCCTCGCCTGACGCTNCCGTCGGTCAGCCCGCCGGGTGATCCATCCCCGGNTCCCTGCCGGACGANTCGAGCGTGCATCGCCCGCTCCACCTTCGCAACAGCGGAATCGTCGCGGCATACANCAGCAGCCCGCCGACCACGCAGATCAGATGATGCTCGTGCACGAGCATCGTGGTGACCGAGACCGGAACCGCCCACGCGAGACCGATGAACCACCACCAACCGCCCCACCGTCGACCGATCACCGTCGCCACGGTCAAGGCGTAGGTGACGTGCAGCGACGGCGTCTGATTCCACTGCGAGACGTTCTTCATCCCCAGCGGCTCGAAGAGAAACGCGCCCCAGACGCCGGTGGGCATGTCGTCGACGTAGGCGTTCTCGATGGGAAGCAGGACGAAGAACGGCGCCGCGATCACGACCTGAAGGAGAAGAANCGCCATCGGCGGAATCGCCTCCCGTGCCGATCTGAAGATGNACGGAAGCAGGATCACCGACAGGTCGAGGGTGAAGTAGAGCGGAATCGCCCATCGCTGCAACGGAACCCGCGATTCCCATTCGAAGGTGAGCGGCAGTCGTGTGCCGTGCAGGTCGCTGAGTTCGTGGGCGATCGTCCAGACGATGCTGAACGCGACGAAATAGATCGCGGCGACGAGCCAGGCGCCACGTCGGCCCGGTGATGCCGCGAGCCGACCGAGCATCGAACCCCGAGGACCGTCTTCTCGTCGATCGGTGGAGGCGGGCATCGGGTCTTCCTGACGACGAAGGTGGAAATCGGCCGGTCCGGCGGTCCCGCGCGGCAAAAGCACCNGAGACNTCCAGACACCATACTGCCCNGATGACCGGAACCGATCCCCAATCCACCGAGGCCGNGGACGTTCCTTCACATGAGCAACAACAACGGGTGATCGGCCTCGGAAGCGCGACGGGCATCTGCGTCGCCTCCATGATCGGCATGGGCATCTTCACGGTGACCGGCGTGGTCGGTGCCGACCTCGGTTCGACGACCAATCTGATGCTGGTCTGGGTCATCGCCGGCGTCGTCGCCCTCGCGGGCGCGCTGACCATCGGCGAGCTCGGCGCCATGCGGCCGGAGGCGAGTGCGCAGTACGTCGTCGTGCACGGGAGCCTCGGTCCGACCTTCGGCTACCTCAACGGCATGGTCACCCTCTTCATCGGTTACATCGCGGCGATCGCCGCGATCGCGATCGTGGCGGGCGAGTACATCGAGAATCTCGCCCCCTGGACGGAAGCCCGGATCACCGCCACGGTGCTGCTGCTGGGCCTCGGTTTCATTCACGCGATCACGGTGATCGGCGGAAAACGATTCAACGACGGCCTCGTGATCCTCAAGGTGCTGGTCATCGTCGGCTTCATGGTCGCCGGTCTGGCGATGACGGTGGANCCGATCATCCCGGATGCCGCCTTGATCGAGGCGGCCCGTNCGACGCTTCCCGACTCGCCGCTCGCGACGATNCCCGTCGGCGCGAGTGGATCCGAGATCCTCGACCATCTCCGCGAGGCACCCTCCCCCCCGGTGTTCTCCGCCGCCATCGGGCTCGCGGTGATCACGATCTCCTTCGCCTACCTCGGATGGTCGACCGCGGCCGAGGTCGCCGGCGAGATTCGAAANCCGGGCCGGTCGCTTCCCCTCGCGATCATCGGAAGCGTGCTCGTGGTGGGCGTGCTCTACCTGCTCATGAACCTCGTCTACCTGCGGGTCATGCCTCCCGCCGCGATGCTCGAGCTCGACTCGGACGGCGAGATCGTGCCGATGGCGAACATCGGTGCGGTCGCGGCCCGGCATCTCTTCGGCGAGGTCGGGGGTCGACTGGTGATCGCGATGATCGTGGTGCTCTTCGTATCCACCCTCAGCGTCTCGGTGATGACCAGCGGGCGGGTCGTGGCGGCGATGTCCTGGAAGAAGCAGCTCCCCGCTTCGTGGGGCACGCTCAACCGACGCGGTGCACCGACGCTCGCGATCGTCCTGATGATCGCGGGGACGATCCCGCTCGTCTGGGCGTCCGGTCTCAAGGCGCTCCTCGAATACGTGGGCGTGCTGACCACCTTCGCCGTCTGCCTGACGATGGTCTCGGTGATGATCCAGCGGGTCCGCGCACCGGACCTTCCACGTCCCTTTCGCATCCCGCTGTATCCGATCCCACCCCTGCTCTCGATCGGCATCGGCGTCTGGCTGATCGTGACCGCGGCCATCGAGGACTTCGTCCCCGTGCTCGCATCCATCGCGACGCTCGGGGCCATGCTGGCGATGCGCCCCCTGTTGAAGCCAGGCTCGATCACCCCGTCATCGAACGGATGAACTCGGCCTTGGAAGCGACACCGAGCTTCTTGTAGATCGCCCGGATCGTCGACTTGATCGTGTTCTCCGAGACGTCGAGTTCGCTGGCGATGGCCGCCCTGGTCGCGCCTTCCACCAGAAGCGTGGCGACCTCGAACTGTCGCGGCGTGAGCCGGTCCACCATCGAATCCAGGATCTTCTTCGAGGAATCGACCATGCTCTCCCGGAACAGGAAGACCGGGGCCAGCAACGGCCCGTCGACCGCGACTTCGGACTTCCGAATGCTCAATCTCATGGGTGTCCGCCGCGGCTCGTCGGGGCCTCCGGCGGTCGGTTTATCCTCCACCCGGCAGATTTCCCGAAGGACGCGGTGGATCGCCTCCTCGACCCGATCCCGCTCCTCGTCCGTGAACAGGTGCACCCGATCGGTGTACAGATTGTCCTCTTCGTGGTCGACCGGAATCACAGGGAGGGATTGATTGAAGGCCGTCACCATCTTCCGGTATCGATCGTAGTGCGCCTTCGATTCGGGGGAATCGCCGCAATAGACGGCGATGATCCGGTCCACGGCCGTGAATCCGGACACGCCTGCGGCACGGTCGAATCGGATCATCCCGATCGATTCCAACCGTTGCAGACGTGTCGTCACCTCCGTGGGCGGGGCGATTTCGGCATCGAACAACGCCGCGTGCGGGATGGGATCGGGTGCTCTTCGAATCGCATCGAGCAGACGCAACGCCATCGGATCGAAGAGGATCTCGCGGACCGCCGGCTCATCCAGGCTCCAGACCTTGTTTCGGTCGAGTCGCTTCGCAAAAAGTTGATTTCGTTCCGCGCGAACGCCGTCGGCATCGTCATCACTCACGATGGTTTCACTCCTCGATCAGATCCGTCACAGTGGGTACGCACCCCCCCGGGAACCGCGAATACGTTCCGTCCCGACCTCGCCATGATACCGCTCGGTCCGCCGCGATCCCACGGTTTTGAATCCACCTGGATGATCACACGACGGCATCATCAAGACGACGACGCCCGTAACCCGGACGGCCACGTCACGCTGGAACCCACCGACTCGGACCAAGGTCCGACAACCGATTCCCTGACCAATCGTTTGGTTGGAAAACGGCGTCCACGGCGACGATCGATCACCCCAAAGGGTGGCGGGTCAGGCGAGATTCGATCGAAAGTGATTCACCCTCGAAGCCCGCAGGTTGAATCGACTTCGACGTGCTTATGGTGAGACTTCGGATCTTCTCGTGTAGTGAATCCGGTTCCCACATCATGATCGTAGAGAAGGAGAATCTCATGCGTCTCGCTTTCGCGTCCCTCGCCATCGCCGCCGTCGGCTTCGGCACCTCCACCGCCGTTTCGGACACGTTCACTGCCGGCGTCGCCACCAGCTGGGTCGATCCCGATACCGGTGCCCCCGACTTCGCCGATCTCAACCTGTACACCTTCGGTGCGACCACGTTCCCCGGATTCACCCCCACGACCGACTCCGGCCCCACCGCCCTCTTCAACCTCGTCACCCAGAGCGCTTCGGCGTACCGGGTCGCCGCGACGACGGCCGACCTCGGCAACGGCATGTTCCAGGTGACCGTCGACTGGTCGACTTCGGATGGCGGGAGTTTCTTCAGCCACATCGAGCCGCTGGCGATGACCCTGCCGAGCGGTCGTACCGCCAACATCCAGTACTTCGACATCGGATTCCGAACCGGCGGCGGTCCATTCCCCGCTGACGGCATTGCGCTGGGCACCGAGTGGATGGTGGAATCGGGCACGCAGACGTTCTTCGACACCATGGGTGGCGAGGAGACGACCGCGATCAACTTCGGCACCTCGCCGTTCCCGTATCCGGATCCGACCGAGTTCTATCAGACCGCGGGCCTCGGGATCGACTTCCTCGAGTCCTCGAACCTGAACGGGATCAACTACGTCTTCAACATCCAGGCGGTGCCCGCCCCCGGCGCACTCGCCCTGCTGGGCATGGCCGGGCTCGCCGGTCGCCGAAGACGCGACTGAGCAAGGCCCCGAACGATCGACCGTTCGTTGAATCGAGAAACGGGATCCGGTATTTACCGGGTCCCGTTTCGTTGCGCTTCAACCGGTCCGCCCGCGGCGCGATTCCTCATCCGGATGGCGATGTGATCTCCGACCCGTCCAGATGTCGCTCGATCACGCCGGCGAGCATCGCTTCGGAACCGTATCGAAAGAAATCCTCGTGCTCGACCAGATCGACCGACTCGTGTTCGACGCCTCCGAGCGCGAGTCGCCACCACCCCGCGAAGAGACGGCGACGATTGCACCGCGTCACCAGTCGGACCGCGATCGGTTCCGGCTCGGGTCGGTGGGACGAGAGCGATTCAAGCAGCAGCGTCGCGAATTCACGATCCAGGTCATCGGTCACCCGACCTCGCGGATCCCGGGGGTCCACCGGACCCCCGTCGCCCGGACGGGGCGCGAGTCGGCGTCGGACACCGCCACGCCGGCGCAGGTTGGCGAAGGCATCCACCATCCAATCGAGCCGCCGGCGACATCGTTCGCCGACGGAACCATCGACGTGGATCCCCGGCTCGATGAGCAGTGGTGCCGGAATCCGGATGCCTCGTCGGAGGAGGTTCGCCGCGACCGCGAACGCGAGCCAGCCACCGATCGAATAGCCGACGAGCACCGTCGAGCCCGGATCACCTCGCGCCAGCAGCATTTCGGCGATCTCCTCGACGATCCGGTCGAATCCCTCGCCTCGTCGGTCGCGATCGAAAATCGATCTGCATCGGTCGAGATCGAGGTCGATCGTGTCGACGGTCGCCGACGCGCCGATCATTCCCCAGACATGACGGAGCGTCGCCTCACCGTGGACGCCCGGCAGGAAGAGCACCGTGGGGCCGGTCTCCGTGTCGACGATGCGTCGCCGTCGGTGCCCGTTCAACACGAAATCCGCGTCGACGGCGGAGGAGCCGGTTGTGAATCGCCTCGCGAGATCGTCGATGTCCCGGGCGGCGTGCACCAGCGTCAATGGAAGCGGATGACCGCACGCCGCTTCGAGGCTCGCATGCAGTCGCATCGCTCCCAGTGAATCCCCCCCCAGCTCGAAGAACGACCGTGACCGGTCTTCGACCGCTCGTCCAAGCACCCGACCGACCTGGTCCGCGATCCATTCGGGACCGCCGACGGGTTCCGTGGACGGCGCATCGACGTCCTCATGCTCGAAGAGCGCCCGCGCCGAGGGCCGATCGATCTTTCCGGAAGGCGTCCGGGCGATCGATTCGACGAACCTCCAGAATCGCGGAATCGCGTATCGCGGCAGCACGGATTCCAGGCGGACCTTGATTCGGGAGATCCAGACATCGCGTTCGGTCCCCGTCGCGACCGCTTCGACCACCACGCCGAGACCCGCCCCGAGCGNCGCCGTCGCCGATCATCAGAACTTCGATGACGTACTGATCGTCGATGCCGATGATCGCCTGCCGCACCTCGTCCAGCTCGACTCGAAAACCACCGACCTTGACCTGATCGTCGGCTCGACCACCGAACCGGATCTCCCCATCGATGCCCCAGGTCCCTCGATCTCCGGTTCGGAACCAACGCCCGTCGGCACCTGCGAGCGCCTGGAAGCCTCCCTGGTCGTCACCAGTGCCGAGATAGCCCAGCGCGACCTGCGCTCCGCCGATCCAGATCTCGCCCACCACGCCGGGCGGCACCCGACGCCCGGCATCATCGAGAATCCGCATTTCCGTGCCGCGTTCCGGTCGCCCGATCGGGATCGTCTTCCCACGAAGCGAATCCGAATCGATCCGATGGACGGTGACGGTCACCGTGGTCTCCGTCGGCCCATACCGATTCATCAAGTCCACCTTGGAGCCGGTCATCTCGAGCCAGCGTCGGACGAGGCCCGGATCCGCGACGCTTCCACCGATGTCGACGTGCCGGAGCGTCCCGGGAATCGGATCATCGAGGCCGGCGACGTACTTCATCCAGGCCGACCACAAGGCCGTCGCGCAGCCGAAGCCGGTGATCTTTCGGGCAAGGAGGGCCCGACTCAGGGACGCGGCGCTGCCGAGATCGACGCGTTCCAGAACGACGACTCTTCCGCCATGGACCACTGGATAGAGAATCTCCGCCACCGAAGAATCGAACGCGACCGATGAGGTCCACGCGCTACCCTCGTAGGCATTCGGACGGATCGCCTCCGCGACGACCTCGAGATACTGATCGAAGTTCCGATGGCTGAGTCGAACACCCCGCGGCGTCCCCGTGCTTCCCGAGGTGAACAGCACGAAAGCCACGTCGTCGGGTTCCGGACACGCGAACCGATCAAGGACCGGACTCGACGGTTCGATGCTGGAAGGCGAGGCGATCCACGTCATCGAATTCCCGGGCATCACCCGTCCACGCGCCTTCACCCCGACGCTCGCCCCGAGGATCTCGAGCATGCGGCGCACCCGGTCGTCGGGGGCCAGCGGATCGAGCGGTACGAAGCCCGCGCCGAGACCGAGTACCGCGAACATCACCGCGACGAAGGGTGTTCCGCGATCGAGCGCCACCGGCACGAGGTCCCCCGGCCCCACGCCGGCACGCCGGAGCGCCGTCGACCATCCCTGCACCAGTTCCGCCATCTCGCGATCCGTCGCTCCACCGTCCGATGTCGAATCGACCAGAATCGCCTCGGGATCGGCGGCCTGCAGGCGCGCCTCGACCGCGTCGAGGAACGACCGTGGCCGCGGAATCGACTGGGATCCCTCCCACGACACCATCGCCGATTCGGTGCTTCCCACCACTCGCGGCATCGTCGCCGGCGACACCTCCGGGGTCGTTTCGAGCATCCGACGACGATGACCGAAGAGATCCTGGAAGGCTTCCATCGCCCACGCCGGTCCGGAGACGGACCAGGTTCCTTCGCTGCTCCGGTGGAACGACCACGCCACCGGGGAATCCTCGGCGACGCGTTCTTCTTCCGTCACGCGAATCGGCAGTCGTGCCGGATCGAGGAGGGACCGCTCCCCCACGCCCGTCCGCTGCAGGAGATCCCGCAGAAAAGGTCCCCTCCGGCGCGTCTCGGCGATCGCGGTCGTCAGCCGGTCGACCAGCCCGCCGATCCCGACCGATGCCTCGACCGGAATCGATACCGGCGCGAAGGGATGCAGCAGCGACGTCACCGCGGGGTCGACCTCCGGCCCGATGTCGACGGCGAGCTCGTCTTGACGCCAACCCAGCGCGAATTCGATCCGGTCGTCGTCCTGAATGGCGTGGCAGGCGATCAATCCGCAAGCGAGATCCTCGAAACGCTCACCGAGTACGAAGTTCGACCGCACGTCGTCGTCCGGCCAGGCGAAGTTCGAGCCCAGTTCGTCGATGCGGTTCCGCCATCCGAGTTCGAAACGGAACCGCGCGGCGTCCCACGCTTCGATCGCGTCGAGTTCCCGGTCGCTCCGAATCACCATCGACGGACGGGATCCGTCCCGAACGGAGACGGGTGGATCGCACTCGCGAATGACGATGCATGCGTCGCCGCATCGAACGTGAAGACGACCGTCGCTCGCGGTCCACGCGGATCCGGGCTCGGCGTGCAGGTTCGGACACTCCGGATCCTCGCATCGTTCCACGCGCTTCAGGAGATGCCATCGACCGTCGAACCGGAATCTCGGATGACCGACGTAGTTCGCGTACGGTCCGAAATCATGGGCGTCGACCACCCTGCGAATCGATTCGACCGATGATCGCCAATCCGTCTCGATGCCCCGCCGCGACCATCGCGCGCTGCCGAAGATCGTCCGGAGGGATGGATCCTGGACCCGCCCCTGCGGATCGGTCNNGCGAAGCAGGGGTAGGAGCCGTTCGAANGATCGACATCCCGCATCGACGCAGCGAAGCTGCAGCGTGAGCGCGGTGTCGTCCGGTTCGATCGGAACCGGCTCGGTGACCAGGAGATCCCCGGTGTCGATCCCCTCGTCCACCAGGTGCCATGCGATGCCGTGTTCGTCGGCCCCGTCGAGCAGTGCACGCGTCGGTGCATAGAGCCCCGCGTATCGCGGGAGCGGCCCGTCGTGGAAGTTGATCACGCCGCGCGCGGGGTGGTCGATCACGTCGGCCGGGAGGATGCGGGTGTTGAGGACGCTGAGAATCCAATCGCAGGGCTCGCGGCACAACGTCGCGAGCGTGGCGCCGACCGCTTCGGTCCGCACCCCGCGACGTCGGGCTTCCGCGGCGAACGCGTCGCCGCCGGGAAGACAGGTCGTGATCTCGAACCCCGACTCGAGCAGGCGGCCGAGCACGCGCTGGGCGATCATGGAATCGCCGATCAGGGCGATTCGAACCGGATTCGGAGGGTGAGCCGGCATCGCCTCAGGACTTCGTCGCGGCGGGCACGACCACCTCGGCGGTGAAGACCCCGGCNGGGTCGCCGCGTTCCTTCAAGGTNCGGTCGATCACCGCACGGCGTCTCGGCACGATGCCTTCGAAGACCACTTCCGCCCCCCGTCGCACGGTCACGGGCGCGTCCAGATCGACCATCGAATCATCGAGCCTGATGCGGAGTCCGCGCTCACCACCTTCGAGGATGTCGATCACGTTGCCGGATCGCTCCACGACGATTCGCTCACGGGCCTTCGGCTCGTCGACCGCGAGCCAGTAGAAACGCGAATGCGTCACATCGTCCTGAAGCCAGACGATCCGCTCGGGCCGTGAGACCCGACGATGCTTCGCCATCCACGGCACCGCGACCGCGTCCTCGCGTTCCATCCAGTGTCCCTTGCCCTCGTGGATCACCACCTCGTGCGGATAGCCCCCCTCGTCACCGGCCGCGAGGTCCGCGAGCGTCGTCTTCCATCGCCGCGCGATCTGATTCCGGTCGTAGGCGCCGTCCTCACCACCCATGTGAAGCGTGAAGGGAAGATTTCGGAGGCCGTCCGGCTTCGTCTCGTTGGGGTGTCCGGCCATCATCGCCGCCGCCGCGAGTCGATCCGCCATCCGCGGCGCGAGCTGATAGACGCCATCACCACCGGCGGAGTAACCCATGAAGTAGATCTTGTCGGGATCCACGTTCTCGAACACCACGAGGTTCTCGATCAATCGGTCGAAGAAGTCGTCGACGTGTCCCTGATGCCAGAGATTCCAGGTGTCGGTCGGCGCCCGGGGGGCGAGGTAGACGCCTTCGGCGGGATCGTACAGCCGCTTCTGATTCTCCCACTGCTGCGTGTTCACCGCGGGCGGTGCCCCACCTCCACCATGCATCGAGATGAAGAGGCTCCGTCCCTCGCCCGCCGGCGGCTCGCCCTTGACCGAATACCAGAACGGCATGCTTCTTCCGTCGAGTTCGAGGACCTTCGCGTCCATCTCCTCGCCACGGGTTCGCCGGATCATGGCCCGGTGACGCTTCACCGCCTGTTCGATTCGAGCCTCGGCTCGCTTTCGAGAGAGTCCCTTCCCACGCGAGCCGGTCTTCTCCTTCACCGAGATCCCGGTTTCGACGTCGAGCATCTGTTCGTCGCGGGAGAATCGCTGCCCGGCCTCCAGCTCGCCGTCGGGCAGTTCGAAGCGAACCATGAAATCAGCCTTCAACGGGACCATGAACTCCAGGTGGTCGTTGCCGTCGAAGGAATCGTCCCGGGTCGTGCCCCGGCCGATGACCGTCCCGTCGACCGCCACCAACGCGGGCGCCGCGATTCGACGACCGGACTCGAGATCACGCAGTCGAACGTAGAGTCGCCCGAATCCGTCCGGCACCTCCACCGGATCGACGGTGTAGCGATCGGTGACGTTGACGGCCCGCACGCTGCGATCCTCGGCCGCCCAGACCATCGGAAAGTGCGCCGGCGAATCGTTCCAGGTGCTCGCCCAGACCGCGCGACGCGGATCGTCCCGAACCGCACCACGCGCGCGACCGGCGAACCAGCCCTTGTCGAGATCCATCCCGGTCGGTTCCGCCGCTCCGGTGAATCGCCACCGTTCGCCGTCCCAGATCTCGACCCAGCTGTGATTGCCGCTCCCATCCGACCAGAGCGGCACGCCCACGAATCGAGCGGGCACCCCGGTCGCCCGACACGCCTCGATGAGCAGGACGCTGAGACCGGTGCAGGACGCGAGGCCGGCATCGATCGATTCGAGCCCGGACTGATCCGCCTTCGGCCGCTTGGTGGAGTACTTGACCCCGACCTGCGGGAAGACCTTCTGGTTGAGCAGCGCCGCCGCTTCGGCCGGCGAACCGGCCGATTCGACGATCGGAAGGAACCGGTCACGAAAATCCGCCCGCCAGTCGTCTCGTCGCTCGTTGACCACCGCATAGGGAAGCACCGCGTCGAGAAAGACCTCGCGGGGAACCTGGTCCCGCCAGGGCGCCGCCTCCATCGCCTCGACCGAGAGCCGGAGGTTCTCCAGCAGTTGCGTCGCGGTGAACGCACGCAGATCGGCTTCGGGCATCCGACCGACCAGCCAGATCATGTCGGCTCGGTGTGATTCGGGCGTTTCCGCGACCGCGCGGGCGATCTCCGCCCGGTTCGCGCCGGCGAGGGCCAGGGCGGCGTCGAGCCGGGCTTCATCGAGGTGCTCGAAGCCGGTCGATCTCGCGGTCGAGGGAAGCGTCATGAACATCATCACCAGCGCGGCGATGATCTGGTTGCGGTGAATGCGGCTCGTCATGCGGGGTTCTCCAGAAGGTCAATCTAACAGCCGAAGACGCCATCAAGAGACTGAAAATCCCACGCGCCTCGTTACGCTGGGCAGACGGCGAGAACGCCACCGATGCACACCTTCCAGACCCCGCAGGAGCGATGAATGCCACCGGAAATCGATCGACGAACTGCGCTGGCCGGCCTCGGNGCCGGAATCGTCTCCGCCGGCGCGATCCGCCCCACCGATGCGGCGGACGATCCGCCGCCGAGGCGGGCTCGACGGTTTCAAGACGGCCGAAGCCCGTGGCCGCTCTGCCTCGACACCGCGACGATCCGTCCCACCACGCTCCTCGACAAGATCCGGATCGCCGCCGAAGCCGGATTCGACGCGATCGAACCCTGGGACGGGGAACTCCGCGACTTCGAACGCGAAGGCGGATCGCTCCCGGAACTGCGACGTCGGATCGAGGATGCGGGACTCTTCGTCCCGTCGGTGATCGGCCTCTGGAACGCCATTCCGCCGACGCGGGCCGAATGGGAGGCCGGCCTTCCCGCGACGCGGGATCGGATGCGGATGGCGTCGGCGATCGGGGCCCGGCACGTCCAGGTGATCCCGCAACCCGCCCGACCCGCGCCTGAATTCGATCTCGCCTGGGCGAGCGCCCGCTACCGGGATCTGCTCGTGATGGGCCTCGAGGAGTTCGACCTGAATCCCGCGATGGTCTTCGTGCAGTTCCTGCCCGGCGTCGCCCGCCTGGGCCAGGCCGCGGCCATCGCCCTGGACGCGGATCACCCGAAGGCGCGAATCATCCCCGACGTCTTCCACATGCACATCGGTGACTCCGGGTTCTCCGGACTCCGGCAGCTGCAGGGCGACTTCATCGCGATCTTCCAGTTCAACGACGCGCCGGCGACGCCCGCGAAGTCCGACCTGAAGGACGAACACCGCGTCTTCCCCGGCGACGGCATTCTTCCGCTGGAGCAGTGTCTTCGCGATCTGCGCGACATCGGCTTCGAGCGATGCGTCTCCCTCGAACTCTACAACCCCGGTTACTGGAAGCGGAATCCGCTCGAAGTCGCGAAGGAAGGCCGCCGCAAGACGCTCGCGGTGATCGAGCGAGCGCTGGTCTGAAGGCGGGCGAGCACACCATGCAGGAGGTCGACGTGTCAGGAGATCAGGCCGCAGCGTCGAAGTGACCGATCGAGCTGGTCCCATCGTTGTTCGATGCTTCCGGTGTAACCGATCGACATCCGGAGAAGTCCGGGCGAGATGCCGGCGGCGGCGATCGACGCCTCGTCCATCTCGCTCGAGGTGGAACTCGCCGAACAGGACATCAGCGTGTCGAAGTAACCGAGGCTGACGGCCATGAAGCCGAACCCTTCCCGATTCTGGAGAACCTCCATGAGCGTCTCCGCGCGTGCCCTGGTCCCCGCGTCGATGGTCAGGAGCCCACCGAATCCGAACTCGGGACGACCGATGCGCTGGAACAGTCCGTGATCGGGATGCCCGGGCAGACCGGGATAGGCGACCGGGACGCCCGCCGCTTCGAGTCGCGTCGCGAACTCCAGAGCGCGTACCGCATGCTCCTTCATTCGGATGGGAAGGTGCGGAAGTCTGAGACTGATCGAATGCGCGACCTGGGGATCCATGGTCGGACCGAGGATCATCAGCGGTCCGGTATGGAGATCCATCAGCGAGCCGATGAACTCGCCGGTACCGAGAACCGCACCTGCGATGAAGTCGCTCGCCCCGTTCACGAACTTCGTCAGCGAGTGGACCACCACGTCGGCACCGTGCTCGATCGGCGAGATCGCGAGCGGCGTGAAGGTGTTGTCGACGATCAATCTCGCGTCGCGCTCGTGCGCGATGGCTGCGATGGCGGGAATGTCCGTGACGCGAAGCGTCGGATTCGCGAGCGACTCCACGTACACGACCTTCGTCCGATCCGTGATGGCGTTTCGGATCGCCTCGGGGTCCGTGGCGTCCACGAACGTGGTCGTGATCCCGCACTTCCGTGGCAGGAACTCGGCGAGCATCGCCCAGGTGCCACCGTAGAGGGTGTCCGAGGCCACCACGTGGTCGCCCTGGTCGAGCAATCCGAGCAGTGCCGCGGCGATCGCGCCGAGTCCGCTTGCGGCGCAATATCCCGCCTCCGCTCCTTCCAACGCCGCGAGTTGCCGCCCCAGCACGTAGACGGTGGGATTGAAGTGACGCCCGTAGAGGAAACAGCCGCCCTCGTCGGGACCGAGGCGTCCCTGGAAGATCTCGGGCATGGTGCCCGCCTCCATGACCGTGAAGGTCGTGGAAGCCTCGATCGACATGTTCACGCCACCGTGCTCGCCGAATTCATGCCGGAGACTGGCCAGACGCTCGATCGGCGTCTCATCATTCGACTCATGGTCGGCCATGCGGAAGAACCTCGCTGTTGATGAAAGGGGACGATCCTCTTCATCGGATCGTTCCGGGGTCGAGTCTCGAAAAGGGAGTCCCGGACCACGGAAAATCCGTGAATATGCGGCAATCCGTCGATCATCGCGGCGACGTGGGATCGTGGGACGATACCGGCGTGAGCGACCGTCGTCGCCGGAATCCCGGTCAGCCGAGGCGCCGGATCTTCCGTTCGAGTTCCTCGATGGTGAACGGCTTGAGAAGCGTGGCCGTCCGTCCATCGCCCGATTCCTCGGTGTCCACACCGGAGACGAGGACGACCGGAAGCTCCGGACGATGCTGGTGGATGTGACGGGCGAGCTCCCGACCACTCAGCCCGGGGATCGAGATGTCGGTGACCACGACGTCGTAGTCCCACTTCGCCCGGTCGAGCGCATCGACGGCATCGGGNCCNGTCGTCACCGCCTCGACCGACCAGCCCGACGCCTCGAGCAGTCCGACGATCGCCCGACGGACCAGTTCGTCGTCCTCCACGAAGAGCATTCGCCCCGCCGGCCCGACCTCCGCACCGCCCGACCCGGTGGCGGCTCCGACCGCTTTCCGAGGTGGTTCGACCGCCGGCAGGTACAGCATGAATCTGGTGCCGTTGCCGACCTCGGTCCGAACGTCGATGAACCCGCCCGATCGTTCGATGATCCACCAGACCGTCGCCAGGCCGAGGCCCGTCCCCTCGCCGAGTTCCTTCGTGGTGAAGAACGGCTCGAAGATCCTCGGCATCGTCGCCTCGTCGATCCCTTCGCCGAGATCCTCGATCTCGAGGACCGCCCATGTTCCGGCCGGNCGCTCGCCGCTGGTGCACGCGACGGAATCCTCCGACGAGTCGCGGCGGGTGCGCAAGGAGACCGGTCCGCCCTTCGGCATCGCGTCGCGAGCGTTCATCACNAGATTCACGATGACCTGCGCGATCGCCATCGGATCCGCTCGAATGCCCATGGGTTCGGTGTCGAGCTCCAGTTCGAGCGTGCACCGATCCTCCAGGAGTGGATCCAGCAACGAGATGCTGTCGCGCACCGCGTCCGCGAGATCGAGATCCTCGCTCTGAAGTCGACGCCTGCGAGCGAACACCAGGAGTCGTGCCGTGATGTCGGCCGCACGATCCCCGGCTTCGATGATCGACTCGAAGTGACGAATCGCGTCTTCNACGCGGTCGGCATTCAATCCCAGCGTCGCATGGCCCGAGACCGCGAGCAGGACGTTGTTGAAGTCGTGCGCCACGCCGCTGGCCAACTGCCCGATCGCCTCCATCTTCTGGGACTGCAGCAGTTGTTCCTCGAGTCGCCCCCGGTGCTCGAGCTCCCGCTCGAGTTCCTCGTTCCGGCTGGCCAGTTCGTCGGAAGTCTCCTTCAGCCTGTCGTTCAGACGCCGCATGTCCGCCACCGCGTTGTTTCTGGCCTGCAGCAACACGAGCAGATCGGCGACGCCCGCGTTCGCAGGAAAGTCGGCGAGCCCGAGCCCCTGATCCGCCAACTCCGAAAGGTCGGTGATCCAGGGATGTCCGAGGAATCGAATGATCCCGGAATCCGCGTCGTGCATGAACTCGCCGCGAAGCAGGATTCCGCCGAGCATCGCCAGCCGAACGACCTGGAGTTCGCCATCCGCCCGGCGGAGGGCGTCGTAATCGTGAATCGGCACGGGCGAGTCGATCGCCTCGAGCGTGAAGAACGATTCGCTCGATCGATAATCGCCCGCGATCTCCGCGAACCGGGGACCCGCGGCCACGATCGAGCCCGCCTCGTTCAACGCGAAATGAAAGGGGAACGCACGATCGAGCAGNTTCGCGGGGAGGTTGGCGTCGAAACGTCGTTTCAAGACGCCACGTTCCCGTCCCGATAGATGATCTCGAACGCATCGTGGGCATCATCACCTTCNCCCACNCGCGTGGGCACGACGTCCACCTGCCTGCCGAATCGTTCCGCGAGCCCCTTCACGAGCCCCACCACCAGCGGGCCGAGCCCCGGCCGATGGCTGTAGTAGTGAAGAACGAGTCCCGCGTCGGTCTCGTCGGCGACCCGGAACCGCGGCGGCTTCAGATCGGGAAAGGCCATCTTGACGCGGGCATGCATCTGGTCGAGGTTCGAGAGGAACTCCGGCAGCGTGTCGCCGACGGAATTCAGCAGCTCCCCGTACCCCTCGACCGCGGTGTATTCCACCCAGTAACCGCCGAACGCCTCGAGGATGGTGGATGCATCGAGGCCGAGCTCTTCGGTCGCGGCGGCGACGAGGTCGTAGGTGACCGCGTCGTCGTAGCTCTCCATCGAAATGAAGTCCTCTTCCTCGATGCCCGCACGCACGCGAATGCGGTCCCATGCCTCGGAACCGAACTGCTCGGTGACCAGCCCCTTGACTGCTCGGTTGATGAGTCCGTACATTCGGCCTCCGTTTCGTTTCGATGAAGAGATCCATGCCCTTCCCTGAGTATCGGCTCCCTCGTCGTCCCCTTCCAATCACCTGACACATTAGACTCTTTTGTCAGGTATTTTCACTCGCAAAGGACCATCATGAAGCCCCTGTCGACCATCACCATCATCGCACTCCTCGCCGCCCCGCTCGCGNTCGCCTCCTGNGGATCCGTCCCGACCACCCAGGCCGAAATGAACACCAAGATGGACGAAGTCGGTCCGCAGGCGAAGAAGGAGATCGCCNACATGATCGCGNAGGACAGCACGCTCAAGCCGCTCGTCGACGAGGCCTACGGCGTCATCGTCTTCCCGAGCGTGGCGAGCGGCGCCTTGATCCTCGGCGGCCAGGGCGGCGACGGCGTGGTGTTCAAGGGCGGACAGCCCTGGGGCCTCGCGAAGCTCGCGGCCGGATCGATCGGATTCCAGATCGGCGGCGAGACCTTCAGCGAGCTCGTGGTCATGAAGGACGAGGACGCGTTCAACATGGTCACCGCCAACAAGTTCTCCTTCACCGCCGGCCTGACCGCCTCCGCGGTGAAGGCCGGCGCCGCGATGAACGCCGAGTTCGAAAACGGTGTCGCGGCCTTCGTCTCCACCAACGGCGGACTCATGGCATCCGCCGCGATCGGTGGCCAGGAGATCTCCTGCTACCCCGCCGACGTCGATTGATCGCCATTCGACCGAGCCGTTGATTCACACTGATCCCGTCGGAATCCTCTCATGCCCGAATTCTCCGGATGGAACATTCTCGGAGAAGTCCTCCTTCTCGTCGGCTCCGCCGTCGCGATGGGCGTGGTGCTGGAAGCCGTCGGGATCAGTGCGATCATCGGCTATCTGCTCGCCGGCGTGCTCCTCGGACCGAGCGTGCTCGACCTGGTGGGCGACAGTTCCAACTTCACGCTGATCGCGGAGCTCGGCGTCGCGCTCCTTCTGTTCTCGATCGGACTGGAGATGACCCCGACGCGACTGCGGGGCTTCGGCTTCCGGGGGGCGATCGCGGGCGTCCTGCAGGTCTCGCTCACGATCCTCGCCGCCGCCGGGGTCGCGCTTCTCTTCGGACTCGATGGCCGGGTGGCCCTGACCCTGGGCTGCATGGTCGCCCTGAGTTCGACGGCGGTGGTGGCACGGTTGCTCACCGATCGCGGCGAACTCGAGTCCAACCGGGGAAGATCGACGCTTGCCGTGCTTCTCACCCAGGACGGCTCGCTGGTGCCGGTGCTCATCCTGATCGGCCTCCTGGGCGGCGGTGACGGCGAGAACGCCACCGGCGTGGGCGGTCAGATCGCGAACGCGACCGTCGGCCTCCTGATCATGATCGCCTCCATCTCCGTGGTGGGGATCTTCATCCTCCCACGCGTCTTCGATTCCATGATCCTCCGGCGGAACCGCGACTTCGCGATCGTCACCGCGATCATCACCTGCCTTTCGGCGGCGTGGGGAAGTCATTCGCTCGGACTCTCACCCGCCCTCGGCGCGTTCGTGGCGGGCGTGCTGCTCGCCCGCGTCTCCATCTCACGCCAGATCCGCGCCGACACCGGCGCGCTCCGGGCCGTGTTCCTCACGCTGTTCTTCGCGTCGGTCGGCATGCTCGCCAACGTCCGCGAGCTGATCCAACCCGAGATCCTCAAGTCGATGATCGCGATTCTCGGCGTGGGTCTGCTGCTCAAGGTCGTGATCGCCTGGTTCGCGATCCGGATCACGGGCGGCCACCGCCGCGTCGCGCTCGCGTCCGCCCTGTGCCTCGCCCAGTTCGGCGAATTCAGTTTCGTGATCGGAACCGAGGCGCTGCAGTCGGGCATCATCGACGCCCCGATGTTCCAGGCCGCGATCGGCGCATCCCTCGTCTCCCTCTTCGCCGCACCGCTGCTGGTCGCGAAGGCGGTTCCGATCTCGACGGCGATCGAATCCCTGCTCGTCCGACTCCACGTCTGGAAGCGGATCGCCCCGCCCGAGACGACGCCCCGCGACGAGATCTCCGGCCACGCCATCGTGGTCGGCTACGGGCCGGCAGGCGAGGAAGTGGCCAACACCGCCGCCCTCGCTGGAATCGTTCCGCTGGTGATCGACATGAATCCACGACTGGTGACCGCGGCCCGGAGCGCCGGGTATCACGCGGAGCACGGCGACGCGGCCCAGCAGGAGATCCTCGCGCACGCCGTGGCGGAACGCGCCGCCGCCCTGGTGATGACGCTGCCGGAGCCTCAGATCGCGATGGCCACGATCAGCCAGTTCCGGGCCCTGAACGCCGACGCGATCATCGTGGCGCGAGGTCGGTACTCCCGCTTCGTCGAGGCGATGCGGCAGGCGGGCGCGGACCACGTGATCAGCGAGGAGACGACGGCGGGCACCCTGCTCGGCGCGACACTCGTTTCGAGGATGACCGGTGAGTCCAACCTGGTGTCCATCGAATCCACCGAACCCGCCGAGGCATGACCCGGTCGGCGCCCGCGGCGATCAACCGTCGAGGCTTCGCCAGAGCGAGGTCGCCCCGGCCTGCGGATCCACGTGACCCGAGAGGACGTCGAGGGGCAGCACATCCGAGCCGTAGGAGGCTCGCATCAGTTTTTCATCGATGCTCACGCCCAGTCCGCCGATCACCGCACCACCGTACAGGCCGGAACTTCGATCGATGACGAGGGTCTCCTCTCCATCGAGCGGATCGCCGACGCCTCCGG
This sequence comes from Planctomycetaceae bacterium, assembly GCA_002684315.1. The sequence continues at coordinate 18,482 of NYVB01000009.1, forward strand.
AAGCGCTGATGGCGGTGCCCGAGGCGGTCGCGAGGAAACGCGTGCCTTCGAACACGAAATCGTTGAACGCCGATTCCGCCTTGAACACCAGGATGATCTCGGTGGAGGTGCCACCGATCTGAAGCCCGATGCTTCCCGAGATGTAGTCGAGGGGAAGCGGTGCCGACCAACCGTCGTCGAGCCGGCGGATCGCGACACCATGGCCTCCGTGCATCCCGATGCCGAGACCGCCCCCGCCGATCTCCATCACCACCACCCCCACCGCATCGGCGAAGGTGCCGTCGTCGATGCGACCCTCGAGTCGAAAGCCGTCCACGACCCGGGCATCCTGAAGACTCTGGTAGGCGATGTTGTTCGGCCCGCAGTTCGAGAGGCCGAGGATCATCCCCGCGGACAGCAGGAGAATCGATCTGGAACTCGGAATGGGTGATTTCGACATTGGAGGTTCCCCGTGTTCTGGGCGACCGGACGAGTCCCGGACGCCGGCCGGTTGCGAGATCGCCCGGCCCCGTGAAAGATAGGGGCATGAACCGCATGATGCACGCCGGCCTGATCGTGACGCTTGCCCAGGCCTCCATCGGCGTCGCCGATGACGGAACGGTCGTGCAACCGCTCCCGCGGCTGGCGGATGTGGATCGCACGCGATACGCCGCTGACGGGAACCCCGACGGCGGTTCGGAACCGTTCTTTCCGTTTCAGGAGTCCGCTTCTCCNCTCGACCTCGATGCGGCCCGCTCCGAACCCCTNGATCCGCTGTTCCCGGATCCGCTGGGCCCGCTCGTCCGCCCCCTTCGAAACATCGCCGACTGGACGAGCAAGGAAATCGGACTCGAGTGGGACGTCTTCTACACCCTGCTCTACCAGCATGCCAGCCGCAGCCTCGACGACCAGCCACGCGACGCCGGCACGGGACGACTCGATCTCGGCTTCAACTGGGTGCTCTTCGACGACGAGACCCTCGGGCGTGGCGGCGTCGGNTTCCTGCTCCGGAGCGGGGTCGAACTCGGCCAACCCGATTCGTACACCGTCGGCGCNGCGGTCGGCGCGGCACCGGTCAATCTCAACGCGCTCCAATGGACCTATCCCGCCTCGCCGGACCTCCTCTACTGGCATCAGTCGTGGTGCGACGAACGGGTGACCGCATCGGTGGGGAAGATCCATCCGAATCAGTTCATCCAGCTGAGCCGGATCGCGAACGATGAAAGCCGCCAGTTCCTCGCCGGTCCGTTCGACGGCCTCAACACGCTCGGGACCAGCCTCGGAACCTACACCGGCGGCGCCGCCCTCCAGGTCGTGCCCACCGACGGCATCTACGTGAACACGGTGTGGGCCGATCCGAACGGCGGTCCCGACCGGGGGTTGGGAACCATCGGCGACGGTGGCTGGTGGGCCGCGATGCAGATCGGCCTCGTCCCGGTGCTCGAAGGACTCGACGGAACCGAAGTCGAGGGCAACTGGAATCTCGTCTTCGCCGGCACCAATCAGTCGCTGTCGACCGCCCTCCTCGGCGNCACGGATTCGGGAACCTCGAACGGCGCCGGCTTCGGCAACACGCTGCTCGGGGGCCTCGAGGTCGCACCCTCCGCCGATTCCACGAGGCAGTGGGGCTGGGGCGCCATGATCGAGCAGGGCATCGCCTCCGATCTCGAAGTGCTCCTGCAGTACGGCTCGAGCACCAACGGCATGTCGGCGATCGACCGCCAGTTCAACGCCGTTCTCCAGTGGTCCCGCCCCTTCGGCCGGCGCGACGAGGCGATCGGAATCGGCTACAGCTGGTCCCGCCCCACCGACCTCTACGCGGTGCCACGCCGCGAGATCCAGCTCCTCGAGGCGTACTACCGCATCCAGCTCACGGACAGCATGCAGATCTCACCGGATCTGCAGGTGCTGGTGAACCCGGCGACCGGCCCCGATCGGCCGGTCTACGTCTTCGGCGTGCGATTGAGGACGACCTTCTGACCGGCCGCGACCGCGGCCCGTNCGACGCCACCCGATGCCACCCGATGCCACCCGATGCCACCCGATGTCATGATGTCANGAAGAAGGGCCGCCCCTCGAGGGGACGGCCCTTTTCCTGTGTTCGCGGGTGATTCGGCCGATTCGACGTCCGTCGATTCAGAGCCCGGCNACCTTCCATCCATCCCGATACTTGCGGGTGACGTACTTGTTCAGTTCGGGCTGGCCGACGAACTGCATTCCCTTGGCGTCCCATTCCATCATCTGGTTGGGATTGCGGCTTGCGAGCGCGCCGATCGCGAGCGTCTCGGAGACCTTGCCCGCATAGTTCAACGGCGTGAGGCTCGCGGCGCCGCCGCGGGCGTGATCCACCCAGAGATGCCAGTGGTTGCCGCCGGGGGCCTGCGGCATCTCCATGTTCCGCTCGACGCCCTTGCGGAAGTATCGATACCCGTCGCCGCCCTGCGGCACCATGAGCGTCGCCTTGTCGCCGACGATCACCACGTTGTTCTGCGGGAGTTCGAAATCGGCGGGCAGTCCGAGCTGGGACGGCTGGGGAAGGACCTTGCCGTCGTACCAGGTGAAGGGGATGTCCTCGCCGCCGGACTGTTCGTTGCCGGCGAACACCATCTTCACGATCTCCGTCGAGGGGTACTGATCGTCGGTGCTGTCGGTCGCCTCGCAGATCACGGTCCTGGGATCCCCGAGGTCGAGGGGCTGGAACGCCGCGTCGACGATGTGGCAGGCCATGTCGCCGAGCGCTCCGCAGCCGAAGTCACGGACACCNCGCCAGGCGAACGGGTGGTAGGCCTTGCCGAGGTAGGGCCTCGTCGGCGCCACGCCGAGCCAGAGGTCCCACTCGAGGTTCGCCGGAACCGGNTCGCTTCCCGCCCCTCTGGGATTCCCCTGCGGCCACCAGCCGTTGGGCCGGTCGCTCCACGCGTGGATCTCCTTGATGCGGCCGCAGATCCCGTCCCGCACGCCCTGCATGCATCGCTGCTTCATGACGCGGGACGCGTTCTGGGTGCCCATCTGGGTCGCCAGATTCGGATTCGCGATCGCCTTCTCGCGGAGCGCACGGCACTCGTGCACNGAGTGGGCCAGCGGCTTCTGACAGTAGACGTGCTTGCCCGCGTTCATCGCGGTCATCGCGATGATCGCGTGCATGTGGTCCGGCGTGGTCACGGAGACCGCGTCGATCCGGTCGCCCATGGTGTCGAACATCTCCCGGTAGTCGACGAAGGTCTTCGCATCGGGATGCTTCTCCGACGCCGACTTGAGATTCCCGCGGTCGACGTCGCAGAGGGCGACCATGGCCACCTCCGGGTGGGCGGCGATCTGACCGAGGTCGCTCGCACCCATCCCACCGACTCCGACGGACGCGACGTTCGTCTTCTGGAGGACGCCGCCGCGGCCGAGCGTCGGACGCCAGCCTGCGAGCACGATGCCCGTCGCCGCCGCCGACTTGATGAAACTTCGGCGTCCGAAGTTCGTGGAAAGGTGATCCGTCATGGCGAGCTCCTTCTGGCCGCGACCTCGCGTCGCGGTGATTGCATGTCTCTGGGGTGTACGAGCCGTGTGACCGGCGGATCGCCGGCCTTCCTGAATGCTACCCTTCGTCCGGCCGTTCGGCACCTGAAATCCGCTTGACGCGGAGATCCTTGTAGTGNACGACGGCCCCATGGCCGCAGAATCCGAGATGCCCCGCCCGGCGGTCCACGCCGGGATGCTCCACCCCGCTGAGGGTCCCGTTCGCGACCGCCTCGTCGAGATCGACGTCCATGATGACGACCCCGTTCAGGGTGACCCGGACCCGTCGGCCGTCGACCCGGATCTCCTCCTGGTTCCAGGAACCGGTGGGGACCTGATACCCGCGCAGACTGGGGGCGATGCCGTAGATCGATCCATGACGCTGCCAGGGCTTGAGTCCCGCGTATCCCGGCGCGGCGTTGTCGATGACCTGGACTTCCATGCCCACGTACGCCGCATCACCGGTCAGCGGGGCTCGGATCGCGATGCCGTTGTTCGCACCGGGCGGAATCTTGAAGGCGAAACGAAACACGAAGTCGTCGAATTGCTCGGCGGTCCGCAGGTCACCCCCCGCTCGTTCCGGATANGTCCGGATCGCGCCGTCCTCGACGCCGTACCCTTCGGTGTTCCCCACCCAGCCTTCGAGCGTCCGGCCGTCGAAGAGCGGCTTGAAACCGGGTTCGTCGGATGCCACGCGGGCGATCGAAACCTTGTCGAGCAGGACCGCGGTCTCCGTGCCGGTCCCCGCCTCGCNCTTGTCCCCGCCGCCCCCGGTGCTCCGGAAGACCAGACGGCAGCCGTCCTCCGCCTTCGACGCGACCGGAAGATCGAGATCCACGAAGAAACGCTTCCAGAGCCCCGCTTCGATCGGTGGGGATTCGACGAGGGTCCGTCCGTCGGCATCCTCGATCGACACCNGGACGCGGGCTCGATCCGGCCCCCACCGGGCGAGCGCGAATGCGATGCGATGGACACCACCCTCCGCGATCCTGGGACCGGGGATCTCCATCGAGGCGGTCGCACCGGATTTCGAAGGGAGGAACGCGACTTCCCCTTGATACCACTCCTCCGTCGCCGAAAGACCGTGCTCGGCCGGCGACCAGTACTGCGCACCGGTCTCCTCCGACAGGTTCCATCCACCTCGCGCCGCNTCGAATTCCGGGTTGCCGACGGGCACCGGCACCAGTGTGATCGGAGGAGACGCCGACACNCCTCCGGAGAGAAGCGTGGCGGCGAACAGNGTGATGACTCGATTCATGCGGATATCCTAGANGACGTCGANCGCCGGATCCGTGCCGAACGGAATGATTCGAATGAAACCATTGCGTGAAGATCGAGCGTCGGATCATCTGGTTCTGCTTCGATCCAACCGGCTCGAGGNGGCGGGGTTTCAACATGCGTTCTCGACCGCGATCGGGCCGGACCACGAGATCTTCGACCTGGCCGGGCCCGGNTCGAGTCGAATGGGCACCGATCCCGCCACGAGCGAGGCCTCCTTGCGACGGTTCGCTCGCGAATTCGGCGGGAATCGCCCCNTCGCGACCGTCACCCAGGTCCATGCCGCCGACGTGGTCGTCGCACCGACCANGTCCGAAACCGAGGCTGACGCGATCATCGTCGAAGACGCTCGGACGATCGCCGCGGTCCGAACCGCGGATTGCGTGCCGATTCTGATCGGCTGCCCGAAGACCGGATTCGCCGCCGCCATCCACGCGGGCTGGCGTGGAATCGTCGCCGGCATTCCCGACGCCACGATCGACACCCTTCGCCGCCGAGGTGCGGAACCTCGGAATCTGATCGCGGCGATCGGACCCGCGATCGGCCTCGACGCCTTCGAGATCGGAGAAGAGGTCGCGGTGGCGTTCGAGGCCGCTCGACTCGACCAATTCGTTCGNCGAGGTCCGGGAAGACCNCACGCGGATCTCTTCGGTGCGACGGTCTCCCGGCTGCTCGCCGCCGGAATGGATCGCGGGATGATCGACGGCGAACCGCTCTGCACCGCATCGGACGACCGTTTCTTCAGTCACCGGCGAACCTCCGGACGAACCGGAAGACATCTCGCCGGGATCTCCGGAATCACGAGAAATCGGGATTCGACGGATCGCGTCCTGTAGAATGGGGACGTGGTACCGGGCGAACACATCAGCAACCCGAAGGCGGCGGAATCCGGGACGGCCGCGAACCCGTGCTCGAGGTTCACCGATCTCGCCACGGCGATCCTCGATGCCGATGTCGATGCCGGCTGGGTCGAACCCCTGCTCGATCACCCTGAACTCGAGGCGGTCACCGTCTGGACCCGAACCTTCGGAGACGCCGCGGTCCATCCCCTCGCTTCCGCCGGTCCACGCACCGAGCATCAGGAGGAGATGTTCGAGTCCATCGCGGCGTCCATGTTCGAGTCGAACGCGCTGGAACCGGACATCCGGGCCTCGCCCCGAGGAACGACCGCCGGCGTTCGNCTCGACGACACGACGATGATCACNTTCCTCGCGCCGACCACGGAGATCGATGAGACCGTCGTCCTCGCCGAGGCNCTGACGACGTGCCTNCGGGCCCCCCTGATCGCCGCGGTCAGAGGCCACGAACTCCGCCGCCTCGGTCGCGATCTCGCCCACCACCGCGAACTCGAGCGTCGGATCGCCGAACGACTGAGTTTCATCCCCGACACCAAGGCGCTCGGCCTNGCGATCGAGGAACTCACCGCGACCATCTTCGAGATCGAGTACGCGGGAATCTACTTCCTCGATCCGGCGANCCGGAACCTCCGACTGGTCGGCAACAAGGGTCTTCAGGACTGGGAGATCGCGGACGCGGAACGGACCGCCTGGGATCGGCATCCGGGCCGGGTGATCCGGACCGGCGAGATGGTACACGTCCACGACACCCAGACCGATCCCGACAACCGTTCGAGCACCTCCGCGCGACGCGTCGAAATCCGAAGCCGNTGCTACCTGCCGGTCAAGGCGGACGGTGAGATCGTCGGCGCCCTNGGGCTCGCCTCGTCGCGGGTCGGCGCCTTCGATCAACGCCATGTCGACGGTCTCGGTTTCCTCGGGGATCTCGCGGGCCTGACCTGGCTNCGACTGCAGGAGGAGACCCGGCGACGNCGCCGGGATCGCATCCTCGTCGCGGCGGGAGACGCCGCGGAGCTCCTGCTCGAATCACGGGAATGGCGTGACTCGATCCCCACGGTGCTCGAACTGATCGAGTCCTCGTTCCAGAGCGACATCGCCCGCTTCGCGTCGCACGACGGCCTCCGATACGGTCGGGACGACGGACGGCCGGCGATTCCAGCGTCNTTCATCGACGCCGTGGTCGCGTCGACGTCGGGCGGACTCGTCGGCGACGGATCGACCCCGGTTCCGGGCTTCGANGCAGGACCGAAGACGAGCTACGTCGCGGTTCCGATCGTGGCCCGCGACACGCCGCGCGGAATCCTGCTGGTGGAGGACATGAATCGGGTCCGCGTCCATGACCAGAGTTCGATCGCCGCCCTGCGGAACTTCGCGGACTCGATCGCCTCCACCATGGCGCGCGAGGAACTCGAACACGAACTGGTNCACGCCCAGCGGATGGAGGCGGTCGGCCTGCTCGCCGGCGGCATCGNCCACGACTTCAACAATCTGCTCTGGCCCATCATGGTCCATGCGACCACGCTGGCCGACGGCGAACGCGACGAACGACGGATCCGCATGCTCGACGACATCCAGCTCGCCGCCCGTCGCGGCGCGGAACTCGTCGATCAGATCCTGTTCCTCAGTCGTCGAAGGGTGATCACCGAACAGGAGACGCCACTCTGCGACCTCGCCCGCGAGGCGNTCGATCTGCTGCGACCCTCNACGCCGGACGNCATCCGGATCGAGTCGCGGATCGAGGACGAGACCGCCACCGTCCGCGGCGACCGCACCGCGGTGACCCGCGTGATCCAGAACCTGGTGTCGAACGCCCGACACGCGATCGGCTCGGCGAACGGCGTCATCAAGGTGTCGCTTCGACCATCGAACGACGGTCGGAACGAAGTGCTTCTGGTGGTCGAGGACGATGGAGGCGGAATCCCGGANGNGATCCGGAAGAACCTCTTCGATCCCTACTTCTCGACGCGACANTCCGGTCGCGGCACCGGGCTGGGACTCACGATCGTGCACCGGGTGGTCACGGAGCTCGGCGGCGAGATCGACGTCGAGAGCGAACCGGGNGTGGGGACGACCTTCACGGTGCGCCTGCCGAGACGCGAGGGGCGGATCACGCGTGCGCCGCGACCGCCGGTCGAGACGCCCACGGGAACCGAGCGAATCCTGCTGGTCGACGACGATCCGATGGTCCTGCAGACCAGTCGCGCCCTGGTGTCCTCGCTGGGCTACGAGACCGTCGTCGCGCCCGGAGTCGACGAAGGCCTGCTCGCGTTCGATGAACGANTGGCCGCGGGCAGTCCGATCGATCTGGTGCTCACCGATCTCACCATGCCGGATCGAAACGGCATCGAACTGATCAGCGATCTCCGGCAACGCGGCTTCGAAGGACCGCTGGTGCTCATCACGGGTTTCGGCGACGANTCCGCGGCGGCGGCGATCGCCGCCGGAACCGACCAGATCCTCAAGAAACCGATCAGCCGCGAGGAACTCGGCGTTTGCATTCGCAANCTGCTCGACTCGGCCGACTGATGCCGTCGCGGACTCCATGACGCGACCAGCCCGGTCCCGTCCTCGGATCTTTTCCAGGACGCGGAGTCGAANAAAAGGCGANGCTGGCCCTCCAGACCTCGATTTCACCGCNAAATGTCCGATTCGCCTTTCCGCGGGACACGTCGAGCCCCGTGGAAACATCGATACTGCCTCCGTCCGATCTTCGATCTNCGATCCGCGACCGCTCGGTCGACCACCGGATCGCACTCGACGCCCCCGGAGGACTCGACCATGTCCATGCAGCAACTCCTCTTCGACGACGGTGCCATCTGGTTCTTCGGAGTCGCCGCGATCGCATCGCTCCTCTTCATCCTCACGATCATCATGCTCTTCACGGGTGGTGACGGNGGACTCGACACCGACGTCTCGGACAGCAGCGACGGCGCCTTCAAGGTGCTCTCCTTCCAGGGCNTCGTCGGCTTCTCNATGGGGTGGGGCTGGGGCGGNCTCGCCGCGTTCCGGAATCTGGATCTCACCTGGGCGAACTCCGCCCTCTTCGGNCTGGTGATCGGCGCCGTGTTCCTCTGGATGCTCTGGCTGGGATTCAAGGCGATGCACGATCTCACGGGCGATGGAAACATCAATCCGGCGGACGCCGTCGGCGCCGAAGGCGTCGTGACCATCGCGATCCCGTCCGAAGGGCGGGGACGCATCTCGGTCGTCGTTCGTGATCGCCANCGTGAATTCAAGGCGGTGGCGGCTGGAACGCCCGTCGCCTCCCGCACCCCGATCNGAGTGACCGCATCCCGGAGTGACGGCACTCTGGAAGTCGAACCNGCCTGAACCGCGTCGCCGCCTCGTCTCTTTCTCACTTCTTCGAAGGAAACCACATGGAACCCGTCTTCTGGCTCGGCGTCGTCGGCGCCGCCGCACTGATCGTCTTCTTCTTCCTGATCTTCCTCGTCAAGCAGTACAAGCGATGCCCGAGCAACCGGATCCTCGTGATCTACGGCAAGGTCGGGAGCGAACGCGCCTCCAAATGCCTCCACGGTGGTGGCGCCTTCGTGATTCCGCTCATCCAGGATCACGAGTACCTGTCGCTCGAACCGCTGGTCATCGAGATCCCCCTGGAGGGCGCNCTTTCGCTCAACAACATCCGGGTCAACGTCCCCAGCACCTTCACGGTGGGCATCTCCACCGATCCGGTGCTCATGAACAACGCCGCGGAACGACTCCTCACGCTGGGCGACGCCGCCATCCGCGACCAGGCCCAGGACATCATCCTCGGCCAGCTCCGCCTGGTCATCGCGACGCTCTCGATCGAGGAGATCAACAAGGACCGCGAGAAGTTCATGACGTTGATCAACGAGAACGTCGCCGACGAGATCAACAAGGT
>NYVB01000046.1 GCA_002684315.1 Planctomycetaceae bacterium
AGGTGGCTGCTGGCATGACTTGTGAATGTTATCGCCTCGGGGTTCGACATTGCGGCGTATTTCGGTATCATTCTCGATCCGAGGCCCAGGTGGCGGAATTGGCAGACGCGCCAGATTAAGGATCTGGTGGGAGTAAAATCCCGTGGAGGTTCGAGCCCTCTCCTGGGCATCAGTATTCGGATCGACGCCCGGTGCATGCACCGGGCGTCGTCCGTCTCACCTCGAGTGTTCTTCAGGTGGAGTGTGATGGCCGATCGCAAGCGAAAACAGAAATCCGTGGAGCCGGTGATCGAAAACCGGAAGGCCCGTCACAACTACGACGTCGGTGACACGCTTGAGTGCGGACTCGAATTGAAGGGCACCGAGATCAAGTCGGTGCGTGATGCCCAGGTCAGCCTCGCCGAAGGTTGGATCCGTGCCGTGGAGGCCCCGCCGAGTCTTTCGCTCCATGGCGTGCACATCGCCGAGTATCCACCCGCAGGTGTTCATCGTCAGCACGATCCGATTCGAACGCGACGTCTGCTCGCCCACAAACGTGAGATCAAGAAGTTCGCGACCGAGGCACGTTCGAAGGGGGCGACGCTGGTGCCGCTCAAGATCTACTTCCTGCGCGGGCGTGCGAAGCTTCTCATCGGCATCGGCCTGGGCAAGCAGAAGGGCGACAAACGTTCCGACATCGCCAAGCGCGATGCGACGCGCGCGATCGAACGTGCGATGTCGAGGCGACGTTGAGCCCTTCGTTGCGGGGTCCTTCGCGTGGGATCAATCCAGATCCTTTTTTCGATAGGTCATGACTTCACCCTGACGGTGGTCGTGCACGCCGTCGATCAGTTCACAGATGTGTCCGGCGACCTGCTCGGGTGTGAGGCACTGGTCGGTGGGCAACGTCTCCCGGTCCACCAGTGTTCTCAGCATCCTGGTTTCAACGGCGCCCAGCGAGACGGTGAAGGCTCGGATCGAGGGGTCGGGCCGTTCGGCCAGAATCGATCGGGTGAGCGAGTCGAGCGCGCTCTTGCCTGCCGCGTAGGCAGTCACATGAGGCAGCGGGTCGAGGCTTGCCATCGATGAGATGTTGACGACGCAGCCCGAACCGGAGGCGAGGAAATGCTTCCAGGCATGGGTCACGAGCAGAATGGGACCGATGGCGTTCGCCTTGAAGGATCGTTCGAGCATGTGGTGGTCGAGTTCGGCGATGGGAACGACTTCAAGGTGTCCAGCATTGTTGACCAGGGCATCGAGGCGCCCGAACTCCTCCACGGCTCGAGCGATCAGTCGTTCGCATGAGTCAGGGTCCGCGAGGTCGGTGGCGACGACGAGACAGGAAGATCCAAGGTCATCCGCGACACGCTGCAATCGCTCGACGGTTCGACCCGCAAGGACAACCACGTGTCCGGTGCGGTGCAAGGCTCGAGCCGTCGCTTCTCCCACGCCGGTGCCTGCTCCGGTCACGATCACCACACGCTCTTTTCGAGTCTCAATCACGATCGTCACTCCATGCTGTCAGTGGTCAATTGTCTCTGGGGTCCCGGCAGTCCGAACGCGCCCACCAATGATATGGCTGCGGCGGTCATCAGGTAGAAGGCAGGAGCGATCGTGGTTCCGGTCGCCGAAATCAACCAGGTGCTGATNAGGGGGGCCGTTCCCCCGAACAGGGCCAGGGTGACGTTGTAGCCGATGCCGATTCCGGTCAACCTCACTTCAGGCGGAAAGAGCTCCGTCATCATCGCAGGCGTCGGGCCCTGGGCCATCCCGATCAGGAGCGCGAAGATCACGAGTCCGACCAGGATCATGCCGTCGTCACCTCCTTGAAAGACGATGAACAGGGGCCAGGAGCAGAGAAGGATTCCAATTCCCGCAGTCATCAGAAGCGCACGTCGCCCGAAACGATCCGAGAGCCATCCTGCCAATGGGATCACTGGAAGCAGGCAGGCCAGTCCGATGGTGTTGAGCAACAACGGATTGGACACTGGTTGTTGCACGATCTCCTTCAGATACGTCGAAAGCCATACGAAGACCACGTAGAAGGAAGCGCCTTGCATCAGCACCACCGAGCAGAGGCGCAGGACGGCCGGGCGGTGNTTCTTGAGGACTTCGATCAGCGGGTGCTCTCGATCATCCTTGCCGGCATGAATGTCGTTCATCTCCGGTGAGCTCGACATCGAACGACGCATCCAGAATGCCACCGCACCCAGGATGATCCCCATCAGAAATGGAAGCCGCCAGGCCCAGGCGCTCATGGCCTCTTCACCAAGGGTGTCGCTGAGCACCATCGCCACGCCACTGCCGAGAAGGATTCCGAGGATCGCACCCAGCATGGTGAGACTGGCGTGCAGTCCCTTGCGTCCCTCGGGTGCGAGCTCGCTGACGAACGTGGCCGATGCGGTGAATTCACCACCGATCGAGAGGCCCTGGATCAGTCGCAGCAGCAGCAGCAGAATCGGAGCGGTGATTCCCACGGCGGCGTACGTGGGCAGCATGCCGAGCAGGATGGTCGGCACGATCATCATGATCACGGACAGCAGCAGAGCCTCCCGGCGACCGACCCGGTCTCCGATGTGTCCGAACAGGATGGCGCCGAGCGGTCGCATCAGATAGCCGACGGCGAAGATCGCAAAGGTCTTGATCAGTCCCGCGAATTCGTTGTCGGACGGAAAAAAAGCGACCGCGATGTATGGCGCGAGAAAGCCGAATGCAGCGAAGTCGTACCATTCAAGAACGTTGCCGACGATTCCGGCGGCCGTGTCACGAAACCCTTTTCTGCCCGTTTTCGTGACTTCGGTCATCCGATCAGTCGCATGACATCGTTGTAGAACGTGACCACGAAGAGCGAACCGATCAAGAGAAGTCCGACCAGAGCCGCGTAGTTCTGGAATCCGACCGATGGAGGGCGCCCCGTGATCTTTTCATAGACCAGATAGACGAAATGTCCGCCATCCAGAATCGGCAACGGCAGGAAGTTCAGCACGGCGAGGTTCACGCTGATCATCGCGAGGAAGAAAAGCAGGTACATCATCCCACGGTCCGCGACCCGCGAACCAAGATGGACGATGCCGACCGGTCCTCGCAATTGCTCCACTCCGACGGTTCCCTGAGTGAGTCGATACATCGTGAAGTAGGTCAGAATGATCATCTTGCGGGTTTCGTTGTAGCCCATCCCGATCGCGTTGATCGGATTGCCGTTCGCCGTCAGAGTGGTCCACATCGGTTCGAAGTACGCGATTCCGATCGGAGGAGACCAGCCCAGTGCCAGAAGCGCCTCGGCGTCGTCGGTGTTCAGGGTGACCGTGACCGTCTCCGATTCCCGGCCGGGGGTCGGGTTTTCGAACACGACGGGGACGTCGACTGGTCCGGTCGCGTTGCGACATGCGTTCTGAAATCCATCTCGAATGGTCATCCAATTCGTCACGGGGGTGTCACCCACACGGGTGATCCTCGTCAAGGGAAGCATGTTCAGATCTGCGACGGCGGTCTTGAGTGGGGGGGCACCCGGTTCGGGATTTCCCACCAACGGCATGGGTCTGGCGATGATGGAGACATCGAGGGCCGAGCCGATGAGCACTCCGACCTGCCCAGATCGATTCACCTTCACCTCCGACTCGATCGGCTCGCCGTTTCTCAGCAGGGTGATGGGGATGCTGCGCCCGGCATTCTTCTGAAGCATGGCGCGGAAGGTCGCATTCATGGGTCCGACTTCGTCTCCGGCTCGAAGAATCACGTCGCCCGCTTCGAGCGTCGAACTGTTCGGACTCGTGGGCAGGACCGAAATGATCTTGACCAGAGGCGTCATGCCCAGAAGGCCCATCTCGTAGTTGGCCAGGCTGAGCGGCATCTCGTTTGGGTAGCGTTGCGGTTCGAGCTGGGGGAGGCCTTGCATCGAAACCGGCACTTCATGCTGCGCCGTCCCGGCGGGTGGTACCCAGGTGACTTCGACGTCGCGTGCGCCCGCGGTCTCGAAGCTCTGCGCCCATTCGGTCCAGGTCGTGATGGGGGTCGAGTCCGCTTTCGTGATCGTCCATCCGGGGCCGATGCCGCTGTCCTCCAGCCCAGCTGCCTCCAGTGCATTTCCAATCAGGGCTGCGGATTCGGGCGCGTCGTTCAATGTCGAGCTCGAGGCCGGTGTGACCCCGATCCCGAGGAGTCCGGCACGTGGATTCATCTCGGGCATCATCGCGATGGTTCTCACGGAANCATCCGCACTGCTGCGTACTTCGACGTCGACCTCTTCACCGGGTGCGGCGAAGGCGACTCCGATCTGGATGTCTGCAAAGGTCTGTGTCGGAACGCCATCGATTGAAAGAATCGTGTCACCGGACTTCACGCCTGCGACCGCGGCGGGTTCACCCGGCACGACCTCGCCGATCACGGGTGCGTTGAAATCCACTCCGACCATGAACGCGGCGATGAACAGCACGATCGCGAGAATCAGATTCATGATGATTCCGGCACTGATGACGAACATCCTCTGCCAGATGGGCTTCGCGTTGAAGCTGTTGGGTGCGACGCTTCGCGAACCGGGGTCCATGTCGTCCTGGCCGAGCATTCTGACGTAGCCGCCGAGTGGAATCATTCTCAATGCATATTCGGTCTCACCGATTCCCGCGTCCATCAGTTCCTGACTGGAACATTGGATCGGTGCCTTGCCGAGTTTCTTCTTGCTTGACTCATCCGTGCCACCAAACCTGATGCCGATGCCACGCCGATAGCTGATCAGTGGTGCACCGAAACCGACACAGAAACCCTCCGCTCTGATGCCGACCCACTTCGCGGCCAGGAAGTGGCCAAGTTCGTGAATGAAGATGAGCATTCCGAAGCCCAGGAAGATCAGCAGGACGTTCGAACCTGTGGAGAAGACGGACATGCTGGGTACCATTTTCGTGAGTGGATATGACCGTCACATGACGAACATGTGACCGGTTGAATCATAGGCGTTTCCGCGACTCACCGGTCGCTGGAAGCCATGAGGATTTCCTGCGCGACGCGACGACTTTCATGGTCGATCTCGAGGACATCGGCCAACGAGGTGATCTCGGCAGGACTGATTCGTTCGAGAGTCGCTTCCACCGTGTCGACGATCGCTCCGAAGGGGATCTTCTCCTGCAGGAATTGCGCGACCGCCACCTCATTGGCCGCGTTGAAGATGGCACCCGCACCGGAGGGCTGGTCGATGACTTCGAGCGCCATTGCGATGGCGGGAAATCTGACCTTGTCGATCGATTCGAAATGAAGATCGGCGAACTGTGTGAAATCCGTCCTCGTCGCCGAACCGGGGAGTCGGTCGGGCCAGGAGATCGCATACTGGATCGGAAGTTTCATGTCGGGTGGAGAAAGCTGAGCGATGACGGCATGATCGGTGTATTCCACNAAGGAATGCACGATTGATTCGGGGTGGAAGATGGCGTCAAGTCGGTCCGAGCCCAGATCGAAGAGCCAGTGAGCCTCGATCAACTCCAGACCCTTGTTCATCAGTGAGGCTGAATCNATCGTGACCTTGCTTCCCATGCTCCAGGTCGGATGATTGAGCGCTTCGCTGACGTTGGCGGATCGCATGCGGTCCTTCGTCCAGGTGCGAAACGGTCCGCCACTCGCGGTGAGGACCACCTTGGCGATCTCCCGGTCCGCACGTCCCGCGTGGAGGCATTGAAAGACGGCGCTGTGTTCGCTGTCCACGGGAATGATCTTGGCACCGGACTGCTGGGCTGCCGCCAGCACCAACGGGCCTGCCGCCACCAGGGATTCCTTGTTTGCCAGAGCAAGATCGCATCCAAGCTCGAGCGCGGCGATCGAGGGCTTGATCCCCGCAGCGCCGACGATCGCTCCGATCACCAGATCTCCCGGTCGGGCGATCTGATGAAGCATCTCCACGGCGGCGTCCTCTCCGACGTGCACGTTCTTCACCAAGTCGGACAGGCGCGCCTTCGCGCCCGGGTCGGGGCTGGCCACGTGGGACACCCCGAGAGCGTGCGCCTGAGCCGCCAGTTCGTCCAGCCTTGTCCCGGCTGCGAGTCCGACGATCTCGAACCGTCTCGGGCCNAGACGGTTGAGATGCTCGATCACCTCGATCGTNTTCACTCCAATGGACCCCGTGGAGCCGAGGATGATGATCCGATCAGTACGTGGTTTGTTCGAAGGAGCAAGCACTTTCATGCGTTTCGCCTCTGCAGGAATCCAAAGTCGAATGGAGTGAACAAGGGCTCAACCGCCTGGTGTCGTCCTTCGCATGCGGCCGCCGTACAGTGTCCTCGGCTTCTTGGGCTTCGGTGCCTCGGTGCTGGTCGGTTTCGACGGTGCCTCGGAGGTCTGTGACGGCTTCGCCTCATCACTCTTNCTGGTACCACCACGTTGGTCACGGCCACTCTTCCTGCTCGAGCGCTCCGCCCTGGCTGGTGCAGTCCCGGTGGTCCGTTCTTCACTCGACTTCGAGCTTGATTCGTTGGCAGGCTCCTTCGAGGACGCCTCGCTTCCGGAGTCACCGGTCTCGTTTTCATCGTTGTTTCGAGAACGACCTCGACCGCCACGGCGTCTTCGACGACGTTTCTTTCGGGGTTGTCCGTCGGGATCATCGGAATTGACGTCACTCCTTGAGGACTCGGCGTCATCCGTGGAGGTCTTCGCCTCGGAGTGATCGTCCAAGCCGCTCGAGGTGCCCTCGGAGTCCGAGTTCTTCTGGCCCTCTTCGTTCGAGGGGGCGTCGTCTCCGTTTTCCGAACGGTTCCTGCCACCGCGACGACCTCGACGTCTGCGGCGTCGTTTTCTTGGTTTGTCCTCACCATCACCGTCGGCCGAACCGCCTTCGGTCACGGCATCTTCCGATGACTCGGACGTCGTCTTCTCGGGAGCGGGGGGTGGTTCGGGAGTGAACCATCCACGAACCTTCGCAAGACCATCACCTTGGAGTGACGACATGTGATTCTTGAGTTCGAAACCACCTTCGCTTTCGCAGCGATCGAGGATCTCACGCGAAGTGATCTCAAGTTCCTTGGCCAGCACGTGCACTCTGATCGGTCCGGGATCGACTTCGACCACCGCGGGTGCTTCGACGACCTCTTCACGATTGCGATTGCGCCCACGGCCACCTCGTCGTCTTCTGCGACGCTTCTTGCCGGTTCCGTTGTTTTCCGAATCATTATCCTCCGACTCGGAAGTCTCGGCGGATTCGGTCTTCGTCTGCATGTCATCTTCATCGGCTTCATCGATTTCGAAACCACCCGAAAGTGCGATCGCGGTCGCGTCCGCAGGAGCGGTCTTCCCCCGACGTCTTCGCCGTCGCTTGCGGCCGCCTTTCTCCTGGGCGTACTCGTCACCTTCGGTGTCGAGTGGAAGGTCTTCGAGGTTCGGTGCCTTCGGCAGCTTGATCTTGGCGACATCGACGTCGGCGCCATCTTTTTCATAGGCGTAGATGTCGACTCGGTTGTCGGCGATGGTCTCGCTGACACGCACCGAGATCTTGCATCCGGAACGTTCTTCGATCATCGCGATCTCAGCTCGTTTGTCGTTCATGATGATCGACGCGATGCTGCTGGAACAGACCATCTCGATGCGGTTGACCAACTCGTTCTCGAGAATGGTCGCCGCCTTGCGCAGGGCGTCCCGGCCGACCGTGTCCGGACGTTGCATCTCGCCGGTGCCTTCACAGGTCGGGCAAAGATGGAAGTTGGCCTTCTTGGTGTTGGGCCTCATTCGCTGTCGGGTCATTTCGACCAAGCCGAATTCGCTGATAGGCAGGACGGTCGCCTTGGCGCGGTCGCGCTTCAGGTTCTGCATGATCCGCTTTTCGATCTCTTCTCGATGGGAGGCCTGGCGCATGTCGATCAGGTCGTTGACGATCAGGCCGCCGAGATCCCGCAGTCGAAGCTGACGGCAGATCTCATCAACCGCTTCCTTGTTGGTCTCGAACGCGTTGGTCTCGGAGTCCTTGGCGGAACGACTTCNGCCACTGTTGACGTCGATGGAGACCATCGCTTCGGTCTGCTCGATGACGAGTGCGCCACCGGANTTCANTGGAACGTTCACGTCATGAAGCGCATCGATCTGCTTCTCGACGCCGAAGGCGTTGAGAATGGGGACGCTTCTGTCGTAGTAGCGCATGTCAGGAATGTTGCTGCCGGCCGCGACCTTGAGAAAGTTGGTGGCCCGTTCGAATGCGGCAGGATTGTCGATCACCATGGTCTTCACGCTCTGGTCGATCACGTCTCTGATCGTTCTGATCAGCAGATCGCTTTCGGCATACAGAAGGCAGGGGGCTCCCGTGTTCTGGATGCGACGATCCATCTGATCCCAGACGTGCTTGAGATACGCGACATCCCGCTTGAGTTCGAGCTTGGACGCCTCGAGTCCCGCTGTTCGCACGATGAATCCGAAATTCTTCGGCAGATCAAGCGAATCGAGGATCGCCCGCATCGCCTTGCGCTGATCTTCATCCACCTTGCGGCTGACGCCGGTGCGATCCATGTCGGGCATCATCACCATCAGTCGACCGGGAATCGAGAGATAGCTGGTGACGGTTGGGCCCTTGGTCCCCACGCCCTGTTTGAGGACCTGGACGAGGATCTCCTGGCCTTTCTTCAGCGCATCTTGAATCGGTGGTCGCTGCCTCCGCGGGATCTTCTTTCCGACTTCCTCGACCATGTCGCTGCCGGGGAAATACTTCGGGTGAAGATCGGAGACGTGAAGGAACCCTGATTCTCCAAGTCCGAAGTCGACGAATGCGGCCTGGATGGCCGGTTCGATGTTGGTGACTCTGGCCTTGTAGATGTTTCCGACCACGGTCTCACTCGAGGCTCGTTCGACGAAATACTCATCGATCCGACCGTTTTCGATCATTGCGATCCGGCATTCCTCGTTGGTGATCTCGTTGACCAGCATGATGCGGTCCTTGGGAGCCGGTCCGGTGGTCGCTTCAGGCAGCGCGATGCTCATCCGTCGCCCGCGTCTTTGTCCGGTTCGGCCACCGCGTCCCGACTTGGACTTGTCGCCCTGGCCACGGCGGCTCTTCTTCTCACCGCCGTCTTCGGAACCGCTGGATTCCTCGTTGGCGTCGTCGGAGCCTTTCTTCGCGTCATCCTTCTTCGCGGCAGTCTTCTTGGACGAGCCTCGTCTGGAGGAGCCTCTCTTGGACGACGACTTCTTCGAAGGGGTTTCGACCTCTTCGGTCGTCTCTTCAGTCTTCTTGTCGGAGGCCTTCTTGGTCGTTGACTTCTTGCCTGCCGTCTTTCTGGTCGAGCTCTTCTTGGAGGAAGTCTTTCTGGTCGAGGTCTTTTTCACCTCGTCCTGAGTCGTCTTCTCCTCCTCCTTGGCCTTCTTGGTCGTCTTGGTCTTCTTGGCGGTCGTCTTCGAAGTGGCAGCCTTCTTGGAGACCTTCTTGGTCACCTTCTTGGCCGCTTTCTTCGTGACTTTCTTGACGAGCTTCTTGGCAAGCTTCTTGGCAACCTTTTTCAGGCTGCTCTTGGCTTTCTTTTCGGTTGAAGTGTCACTTGCCTTGTCGCTTGATGCGCCGTCGTCTGTCTTTTTCTTGCCGGGGGGCACTGGAAATCTCCATGCGGCCGAATCCGAGACGTCCACTGCAGGTGTGACTCCGAGGCGAGGACCCATTCACGCCACAACTCCGGGCCACGTGATGGCCAGTCGTTGGGGTGTTCGGGTTTCGTTCTCGAGGTCGAGCCCTGCATTGAAGCGTTTCAAGCCGGTCTGAAGCGGTTGCTGGCGTCACTGAGTCGTGCAGGATGAAATTCCTTTAGGGCGCTGCCCGTCCCCATCCGTCTGGTTGAGGGAGCAACGATCTGGCGTGTTCATCCGGCGTTCACTGTCGAGTCCTTCACGTGGCACTGAGTCCAGGTGTCTCTCTCGAGTCCTGCCGCGGCTTCTGGTCCGGTTCGGCCTTGTCCTTTCGATCGGTTCTCAGAGTGAGAGCGATCAATGTTTCATTGATCCGAGCTCCTGTCACTGACATGCTCTTCATCACGGGAGGGGGCCACCGGTGTTCGAGAGTGTTTCTTCTCGAAACTTCCCTGGTGAGCTCAGGTCCCGCTGGCAGAGTCAATCAAGGACTCGGGGGATACTTTTCTAAGCTCGGCGCGCAGGTAGTTTATGACCTGTCGCTCCGAGTCGAACGTGCTGACCTTTCGTGCAACACGTTCGCAACGTTCTACGTCCACTGATCTTATCACTTGCTTGATGGCAGGGATCTGACTGGGGACCAGTGACAGTGTACGTATCCCCAGCCCGATGAGCAACATCGTATACATGGGCTCGGCAGCAATTTCTCCACAGAGGGAGACGTCGATGCTCCGCCGTCGAGCCGCTCTCACGACACTTTTTATCAGCTGAATCACTGCGGGATGGGCCCCGGTATACAGATTGGCGACACGCTCATTCCCTCTGTCGACTGCAAGGGTGTATTGGATGAGGTCATTGGTGCCAATCGAGAAGAATGAGACTTCCGAGGCGAAGGTCTTCGCCATCAAGGCGGCACTGGGGACCTCGATCATCATCCCCGTCTCAAGGTTTCGATCGTAGGGGATGCCTTCTTCATCCAGTTCCTCGCAGACGTCCTTCAAAAGCATCTTCGTCTGTCTCAACTCCATCACCGTTGAGACCAGAGGGAACATGATCTTCATTCGACCGAATGCCGAGGCTCTCAAGATCGCCCGGAGTTGAGTCTTGAACATCGGGAGGTTCTGGAGGCAATACCGGATGCTTCGACAGCCCAGAAACGGATTTCGCTCCGGTTCCTCTGATTGTTCCTGGGTGTACTTGTCGGCACCAAGGTCGAATGTCCTTATGGTGAGCGGTCTTCCATCAAGCAGCTCGAGAGTCTTGCGATAGTGCTCGAACTGTTCGTCTTCGGTCGGGGTTCGCCCACTGGTGAGCCACAGGAACTCAGTTCGGTACAGACCGACACC
>NYVB01000047.1 GCA_002684315.1 Planctomycetaceae bacterium
GTACTGCATCGGGGGGTATTCGATCGGGGGAACTCTGGCCTATGAAATCGCCAACCGGCTGACCGCCATGGGAAAGAACGTCGAGCTCCTCATGCTGCTCTCGCCCGCGGGCGATCCCCGGTGGTTACGGGAGTCGCTCTTGCGCTCGCAACGAATGCAGCCGGCCTCGCGAGGCCCTCTTCAGCGAATGCTGTCCCTGGCTCGCAAGCGCCTTGTGATGTCTTCGAGGCGTGTCTCCAACAGGGTGCTTCGAGTGAAGGAACGGGTTCAGTGTTCCCGATATTTTCTGACGCGGCGTCCACTGCCTTCTCGGCTCATCTGGACCCACATGCAGCCCATCTACGCGCGCGCACTCAAGCAGTACACGTTGGCTCGATATCCGGGTGACACCATCATCGTGTACGAGAGCATGCGGTCCGTTCAGGAATGGATCGAAAGCGTGGATGGCACGTGTCACGTTCTTCCGCCCGTTCCAATCAGGCATATGGATTTTCTCGAAGAGGCGTACACGCACTTGTGGCTGGAAGAGTTCGTGTCGCCACTGTGCACCGGTTCTGGGTTGGCGGTCGGAGCTGGCGAACAAGACGAAGTCGAAGCGATGCCGGGGACTGGCGAGGTGGTGTCAGGTGGGTTGGGGACGGGTTGATCCGTGAGGTGAAGCGGCGCCTGTGTCTCAGGTGGGCCGAGTGTTGTATGGACCTAGGACGATTTACAGAAAGATCAAGCAGGGCATTTCATTGAGTACGAAAGATATTGCGATTGTGGGTATGGCGTTACGGGTTCCGGGCGCAACGAATCTCGACGAATTCTGGGACACAGTGACCAGCGGACGAGACTGTCTGACGCGTCCCGACAAGGGAGCTCAGGAACGTGCCGGACTTTCAGGTCGCAAGATCAATGATCCGGACCACATCCCGGCCAAGCCTCTGCTGGACGATTTCAAAAGCTTCGACGCCAGTTTCTTCGGAATTCCTGATGTTCAGGCCAGGCTGATGGACCCGACCCATCGAATCTTCCTGGAGTGTGCCTGGGAGGCCATGGAGCAATCCGGCGTGGTGCCGGGCGATGTCCATGGCACCACAGGTGTCTTTGCGAGTGTCGAGAGCCACTATTTTTCCGCCCACCTCAAGTCCGACAAGGACGAAAATCCGGAGCTTCGCGTCCCGAAGAGACTGGGTACGCTGATTGATTACTTCGCCTTGCGGGTTTCGCACTCTCTCGACTTGAAGGGGCCGAGCCTGACGGCGCTGGCGACCTGTTCGTCGTCACTCATGGCGGTGAATCTGGCCGCGCAAAGCCTGAGGCAGGGTAAATGCACGACCGCTCTCGCGGGAGGGGCACGAGTCGAGCTTCCAAGCTCGCCCTCCTACAAGAAGGGTGTGGAGGGAATGATCTCCGCGACAGGTGTCATTCGTCCGTTTGATGCGGAAGCCGACGGAACGATCTTCGGTGATGGTGCGGGCGTCCTGGTCCTCAAGCTTCTCGATGATGCGATCCGTGACGGGCACCACATTCATGGCATCATCCGCGGGACCGGCTTCTGCAATGATGGCAATCCGGAAGACAAGCTGAGCTTCATCGCGCCGACGCAGACGGGGCAGACCCGGGCGATTCGGGAAGCGTTGGGCGAGGCGGAAATCGATCCCTCCACCATTGGATACGTGGAGTGTCATGGTACGGGGACCCTGCTTGGGGACCCCATTGAGATTCATTCCATGGAAGAGGTCTTCTCCGAGTCTTCGGAAACGAGAAACGACCCCTGTCCGATCGGTTCGGTGAAGGGCAATGTCGGGCATCTGGGACCCGCCGCCGGCGTGGTGGGTGTGATCAAGGCCTGCCTGGCCATGACCCGGAATGTCATCCCGCCCATGGCCAACTTTTCGAACCCGAATCCGAAAATCGATTGGGCGCAGTCGCATTTCTACGTGCCGACGCAGGCACTGGACTGGAAGCGCAACGGTCGACCGAAGAGGGCTGCTGTCTCCGCATTCGGCATGGGTGGTGCCAATGCGCATGTCGTGCTGGAAGAATACGTGCGTGATTCGGAGAAGGCGACTGCCGTGACCGGCGGTCAGGATTTGCTCGTGGTGTCCGCCAAGACCGAGGCGGCCCTGACGCGGCGCCTCAGTGATCTCGCGGCGTATTGTGAGAACCATCCTGAGACGGCGGTCAAGGATCTGGCGTACACCCTGCAGGTCGGTCGGCAAGCGATGCCATTCCGGACCCAGTGCACCGTGGATTCAGGCACGCTGGAAGAATGTGTGGATCAGCTCCGTGCCCAGAAGCCCACCGGCACCCCCGTGACATCAGGTCGTCCCGTCGTGTTCATGTTTCCGGGACAGGGGTCCCAGTCCGTGGGGATGGGGCAGGGGCTGTACGAGAACGAGAAGGTCTATCGGGAGATTTTTGATTATTGCTCGGACTTCCTCGTTCGTGAACTCGGCCTGGATCTGCGAGATTGCGTGTACCGCCGCGATGGTTCCTCGCTGGAGAATGCAGAGGCGCAGCTTTCGCAGACTGCGGTGGCTCAGCCCGCACTTTTCGTGGTCGAGTATGCACTGGCGAAGCAGTTTGAAGCGTGGGGTCTCAAACCGACGGCGATGCTCGGCCACTCGTTGGGTGAGCTCGTCGCCGCCTGCCTGGGCGGGATCTACTCGCTGGATGATGGCCTCAAGTTGGTCGCGATTCGCAGCCGTCTGATGCAGATGTGCGAGCCCGGATCGATGCTGGCGGTTTCCATGCCGCTCGATGAACTGAAGAACGTTCTCCCGGACGAACTTGATCTCGCGGCGATGAACAGCAACAAGCGAAATGTGGTGGCTGGACCCAGTGACGAAATCGAGAAGTTCGCGGCCTTCCTGAAGACTCGAAAGGTGAGCAGTCGGGAACTGGCCACCTCGCACGCGTTTCACTCGAGAATGCTCGATCCGACGGTTGAAGAGTTCAGGCGACAGCTCGAAGGGTTCGAGTGTTCACCGCCAAGCCAACTCGTGATCTCGGGGGTGACCGGAAAACCCTTCACCGATCAGCAGGCCACGGATCCCGAGTACTGGATCGAACAGCGCCGGAAGCCGGTGCTCTTCTGTGACGCCTTGGCTCTCTTCCTGACCGACGAGAACCCGATCTTCCTCGAGGTGGGGCCGGGTCGGGCGCTCGGTGGTTTCGTCAATCAGAATGACAGTTCCCGTGACAATTTCTCGTCGCTGTACCGTCCGAAAGAGGATCTGGCGGCGAATGCTCATCGAAACGCACTGGAAACCCTGGGTCACGTCTGGGCGGCCGGAGGCGAGGTGGCGTGGCCCGATCGGAACTCGGGCCGAGCCGGTCGGCTTCTCGACATGCCGACGTATCCTTTCCAGCAGATTCATCACTGGGAGGATACGAACCAGGCGGAGGAGGCTTCGGCGCATGCCTACCCGCTGAGCCTGTACGAAGCGGGTTGGGCGAAGGATGATCTGGAGGATCTGGAGGATGCGTCCATCGCGGTTTCTGAGAGGGCGTGGCTCGTCTTCGCGGATGACCAGGGCTTCTCCGATGAGATCGTCGAGCGAATCCGGCAGACCGAGCAGAGTGTGACCGTGGTGCGGCCCGGCGAGACGTATCAGGATCTGGGATCCGACGTCCATGAGATTGCGCCGCTGTCAAAGGATGATCTGGTCTCGGTTCTCTCCAAGGTGGACCTTGGAGAGGGCGACGGACGACTTCGGGTCCTTCACTTCTGGAATGTGGGTGGGGATGATCGCCCCGAGACGGAGACCGAGGCGTATCAGCTCGGTCGTGAGCGGGGCTTTCACTCTCTGCTTGGATTGATTCAAGCCGCGCGCGAGACGCAGCTGATTGATCGGATGGACGTTCAGGTCTATGCGGACGGACTCTCTCAGGTCGATCCTCTGGAGGATGCGCTGTATCCAGAAAAGGGTCTTCTGGTCGGCCCGGTTCGCGTGAGTACCCAGGAAGTCTCCGGNNTGTCCATGCGCTGCGTGGACATTCCCGGGAAGNNCTACAAGTCCGGGNATGAGACGAGCNTCGANCATATCTGGAGAGAGGCNCAGGCCGACAGCGAAGNTGCGATCACGGCGCTTCGCNCAAAGGGTCGTTTCTCCGAGCACNTCTTCNCTCTTCCCGAGGTCCCGCGCAGTCGTTCCCGTTTGCGGTACGGCGGAACGGTCCTGATCACGGGCGGTGTCGGCGGGCTTGGGCTCAAGGTGGCCGAGAATCTGTATCGATCGGTGAATGCCCGGCTCGTCCTGACGTCGCGCTGGGAGGCACCGCCGCGGGAGGAATGGGGACGTTATCTCGAGGAGGATTCGAAACTCGGTCGGGCCATGCGCACCCTCCAGCCCATGGTGGAAGCAGGGGCGGAAATCGAGATCATCCAGGCAGACGTGTCGTCTTCAGAGGACATGGCTCGCGTGATCGCCCGGGGTGAGGGTGCGTTGGGACCTCTTCATGGCGTCGTGCACACTGCGGGAATCCTCGATGATGGACCCTCGCTTCAGAAGACCTACGAGAGCGCGGAGTCGGTTTTCATGGCCAAGTTGGAAAGCGCCTATGTGCTGGAGAACCTCTTCGCCGATCGGCCTCTTGATATCTTCGTTCACTTTTCGTCGCAGGCTTCGCTGCGGCCCAATGCGGGACAGGTGGATTATTCCTCGGCCAATGCAGTGCTGGATCGACTGGCACTTCGTCGTGGGCAACGACATCCGGGTCTGAGTTGCGCGATGGGTTGGGGGGCCTGGCGCGACGCTGGGATGGCGTGGGACTACAAGACCGGCGACGTCAATCAGGCGTCTCTGTTTCGAAACGTCACGATGGAGGATCTGGAAGAAGAGACCCAGGCGGCGGAACACTGCCTTCTGGAGACGTATCGATACCTGCCCACGGGCGATGTCATTTTTCAGGGCGAGCTGCGTCAAGGAGAGCATTGGACCACGAAGGAACACCTGATTGGTGGAACCCCGGTGGTTTCGGCCACCACGGTGATTGAGATGTTTCGAGCCGGTTTCGTGGAGGCCTTTCAAGCCAATGAGGCGGTGGAGATTTCTGATCTGGCCTTCATCCGTAAATTTGACGTCGAAGATGTCACGAAGTACGAGATCCTCTACCTCCAACAGGAGGAGTACCTCAAGGTGGAGCTTCGCATCAATCTTGGAAGTGAGTCGGATGGCTGGCAGATCGCATCGACGTGCCGGATCAAGTCGATTCCAAACACGCCGGTACTGGACGGCGCGGTTCGAGAGGAGTTGCTTTCGGTTCGTGAGCGGGCCCTGGCTCCCTTGCCTCCGCGGCCACTCGGTCCCCGCTTCACCTGCGACCTGGCGCTGGAGGGCAGGGAACGCGGGGCGGCGGCCAAGCTGGCTCTGCTGTCCGAGTTCAGCGAAGAGGTCAGTGACTACGGGCTGCATCCGGGCATCTTCGACCGGTGCATCCACTCACTGATCGAGCATTTCACCGGGATCTTGCTGCCCTACTCGTGCGAGCGTATGCGGATCTATGGCACGCTGACCTCGACCGCCCTGTCGTACGGGTACCGGCGGGAGCCGGAGGTCGATGAAAGCGTTGACGTCTTCATGACCGACCTCGAAGGAAATCTGCTGGTCGAAGTTGAAGGCTATCTCGCCAAGGACTTCGAGTCGCTCACCCACAAGAAAGCCGATGCGGAGGAGGTGATCGAATACGATCGACATGTCGATCATCGAATGGTTCTGGACACGCCCGGAAATTTCGAGTCGTTCCGAATCGAGGCGCAGCCACAAACCGAACTGGCTTCCGATGAAATTCGGATCAGGGTCAAGGCGGCCGGGCTGAACTTCCGGGACGTGCTCTCGGCCCTGGGGCAGCTTCCCGAGGGAGATTCGGATCGGGACATACGCGGTTCGGAATGCACCGGGACCGTATTGGAAGTGGGTGATGACGTGAAGCACCTCGTCGTGGGCGATCCGGTGATCGCCCTCTCCGACCACT
>NYVB01000048.1 GCA_002684315.1 Planctomycetaceae bacterium
GGGCAGAACGCGGACGGCTCAGACTGGCAGGCGTTCGGGATCAGCTGGCCCGAGCCACCTTTGGTCGACTGCAACGGAAACGGGATCCACGATGCCTACGACCTCTCGGACGGCACCAGCCGCGACTGTGACGGCTCCGGCATTCCGGATGAGTGTGAATACGACTTCAGTAACGACTGCAACGAGAACGGCATCGACGACCTCTGCGACGTGGCGGACGGCACGTCCGGTGACGCGGACGGCGACTTCGTGCCGGACGAATGCGAATGCAGCGGCGACGCGACCCGCGATGGGATCGTCAACGTGGACGACATCATCGCGGTGATCCTGGCGTGGGGGAGCAACGACCCTGACGCCGACATCGATGGCAACGGCATCGTCGATGCCACCGACCTGGTTCTTGTCCTTGGAGGCTACGGCGCATGTCTGTGATCAACCGACCTTCAGTTTCTTTCTGCCTGATGTCCTTTGCCGTGCTCGGTCTTGGATGGGTTGCGTCTCCTGGGTTGGCGGCGGGTGATGCCGTGCCGGTTCCGGTGGTGACGGCTTCCGAGTCGCTGGTGGCTTCCGATGGCGCGCCGTATGACGCACTCGGAACCTCGGTCGCGCTTGAGGGTGACTCGCTCTTCGTCGGTGCCCGTGGGGCCGATGGTGATGCCACCAACGAGGGTGCGGTCTACTTCTTCTCCTGGGACGGTGTCCTTGGCGACTGGGCGCAGACGCAGAAGCTGACCGCCTCCGGCGCGCAGGCATTTGATGAGACCGGAACCTCGCTTTCGATCTCCGGGATTCGTCTGGCCGTGGGGGCACCCCGGGCCGACCTTGCCGGTGAGGACGATGCGGGTCGAGTGATCCTCTACACCTTCAATGGTGCGTCCTGGGTCGAAAGTGCGACGATCGAAGCGCCGGTCGCGCAGGCCGATGCCCGCTTCGGCGAGGTCGTCTCGATCTCCGGGACGACGCTGGCCGTGGGGGCCGCCTGGCATGATCACGATGGTGGCGTGCGCAACGAAGGTGAAGTGCATCTCTACACATTCGATGACGACAGTGTCAGCTGGTCGCTTGAGGCGACGCTGCAGGCACCTGATGCCGGTGAGAACGATCGCTTCGGCTCGTCCCTGGTGCTCCAGGATGATCTCCTCGTGATCGGCGTCGCTGCCGATGACGATGCGGGCATCGATGCCGGTGCCGTCTGGGTCTACCGACGGGTCGATGGGGTCTGGACACCGGAAACGAAGCTCCTCGGTGACGACGGTGAATGGTTCTCAGGATTCTCCTGTGCGCTCGCTCTGAGTGATGACGGTGAATACCTTGCAGTGGGGGCCGATCGCTCCGACCGCGCAGGCGTCGATGACGGCGCGGTCATGGTCTACCTCGCGAGCGATGACACCTGGATCCAGGTGGGGGCACTGGTCGCCCCTGACGAGCCTGCCGGGCGCGAGCTCGGGTCGAGCCTCGCCTTCGATGGGAATCGCGTGGTCGCGGGCATGCCGATCTACGATCAGCCCGGTGATGATGCGGGGGCGGTGGTCACCTTCATCATGGAGCCGACGGGGGCCTGGTCGACGGAGATCATCGTGCAAGCGGATGGCGCTTCGACGCTCGAACTGTGCGGGGCCGCGGTGGCGGCCGATGCCGGTCGCGTCGTCGCGGGTCGTCCTCTGGCTGGCGGAAACAACGACTGGCGCGGTGGGGTGGTCGTCCTCGACCTCACGGCCGACTGTGATTCCGATGGTCGATCGGACGTGGTCGCGGTTGCCTACGGCGACGCCGCCGANTGTGATGACAACGGTGTCCTNGACAGCTGCGACATCGCGGANGGNACCTCCGAGGACGTCGATGAGAACGGCATTCCCGACGTCTGTTTCTTCGACTGNGATGNCAACNGTCTCAACGACGAGGATGAACTCGCGGATGGCACCGCTTCCGACAACAACGGCAACGGCACGATCGATGCCTGCGAATGCATCGCGGACATCTCGGGTGATGGTGTCGTCAATGGCGCCGACATGGCACTGCTCCTTGGATCATGGGGTNTCCCGCCCAAGANCNTGCCTCAGGCCGACCTCAACGGTGATGGCNTNGTNAACGGCNNCGACCTCGCCACGTTGCTGGCCGANTGGGGTGNNTGCTTCTAAGTNGTCTGCGGGTNATNACCTGNGNGNTNGATNNGTNCCTNCNTGATTGNNNGCCGGTCTNGCCNTTTGTGTGGTCNGGGNNGNGNNGTGTCCGATTAAGATCNGANGNANGANCGNACTCNCGGTTCGTTCNNNNTNCTNNACCATCTGGTGACTCGTCATGAAACCNACATTTCTCGGTATCGGCCCGGCCCGCTGTGGCTCGACCTGGCTNCACAAGTCGCTGGCGTTGCATCCNGACATCCANATGAGCGACCCCAAGCAGGTCTGTTACTTCAANCAGTGGATCCTCTCTCGGGATCTTGATTGGTATTGGCCTCATTTCGATCCAGCGGAAGGGGAGGCGCCCTCGCCGGTTCGTGGTGAAGTCACGCCGTTCTATGCTCGACTGAGNCANGCCTCGGTCGACNCCATCGCTCGCCTGCTGCCCGAGGCCGCCATCGTCCTGACGNTGAGAAANCCGATCGATCGCTGCTGGTCGGGTGCGCATCTCGATCTCGGACATTACGGCAAGAACACCCTGAAGGATCTGTCACCCGGAACGTTCTTTCGATACTTCGAACGTTCGCGTGTCAGGCGGTANACCGACTACAGCGAGATCATCCGACGCTGGCGCACGGCATTCGGAACCAAGCAGGTGCATGTGGCACTCTTCGACGACATCAAAGCCGACCCCGTCGCCATGCTCGANTCGATCTATCGTCACCTGGGCGCAAGCTCTTCATGGCAACCGCCTCTTGAGAAGGTCGCGCCCCGCGTGCGCCCCGAGGGTGCCGGGCATCAGGATCATCAGATGCCCGAGATCGTTCGGTGGTATCTGGCGGACATGTGGTTCGATCGAGTGGTCACCTTGAATCATGAACTCGAGGGACTTCTCGACCACTGGGTCAGCGGGATGCAGGAGGCCCTCGGAACCGTGCGTCCTTCGTGGCGGCTTCGTCGTGCGATTCTGGGCAAGGCCGGGTCGTGTCCCGAAAAACTCGCCTTCACGATGTACGACGCGCTGGCCGAACTCCGGATGCGATCCGCCTGGCGACGCCTCGACGGCTAAGCGGATTGTTTCTTCTGCTTGTGGAATCGNGCTTTCTTGCGCGCGAAGTCCTCGAGATTCAATTTCGTCATGAGTGATTTCGTGGCAACACCAATTCGATAGACCGCCATCATGTAGAGGTAGAACGGATTGCAGATCGCTCGTTTCGTCGGGATCTGTCGTTGCTCGGTCATCACCATGCTGGTGCAAAGCCTTGATTTGTAGTCCGCTTTGCCGATTCCAAAATCAAAGCTCTCTCGTCGACCGGTCTCGATGTAGCGTCGGATCGTTTCGTAGAGAAGAATCGTGCCCAGAGGGTACTTGCAGAATGTCGGGTCGAAGCCCATCTGTGTTCCGATGCGTCGGCCCTTGATGACCGCATTGTTGAGGAACGCCAGAGGCTGTCCATCGATGAACAGGATCGAGATCTCAAGGTCGCCCTGCGCGGCAAGGCCCTTGTAGACCGCATTGGTTCTCGGATTGTTCCGAATGTTGACCCCAAGTCCACTGTGGTAGGAATTCAAATCGATCTTCTCGCACATGCTCAGCGCGTCATCGACTTCTTCCATCTTGGTAAACACCGTGATCTCGAANCGGCCCTCGTAGATTCGATTGAATCTGTTGAGGTTGTGTCTGAGAGTGCCTCTGGTGCTTTTTCCCAGAAGCAGCATCTGTTTGTCGAAATCTTCGGCGATATCCATCCGCCAGTGTTCGTCATGAGTGGTGTGCGCTTTTTGGTAGGCCTTGACCGAGCACGTGTTCAAGCTCTTCAGAAGCGGGTCGTCCTCGTCGATCTGAGGAAGTTCGATCATGTCGACCTTCTCGTTCTCGATGGCCTTCATGGTCAGCTCGAACAACTTCGCGACGTTTTCGGCCGCACTTCTTCCAAAGATGCCACCCTGCGGAATCGTCAACTTTCTGACTTTGGCTTTGGGAGCCGGGAGGTAGCAATCGCGACCGATGTACGCCCGTTCCAGACGTGAGCTGAACATGCAGGCGATCCGACCGTCGTCGTCGACCAGAATCGGAACGTACGGTTTGATGATGTTCGGGTCGCTCTCGCAGAGTCTGAGGACGACGTCAGGATGGGCNAGCGGATCCGTAGCGACAGCTTTCCACTCTTCCAAGTGAGTCTTGATCTCATCATTCGTCGATAGAATTTTGAAATGAAGTTCTTTCATGGCCCCATGCATTCGTGCTTGCTCTTCCATCCCCAATCATCCCCGATCAACATGATAACAGCGTTCAAACCTGCCTCNAGAAAGTGATCGTGGGGAATTGGTGTTCATCTGGGTTGTATNTGCATGTCCTTTTAAGACTCCGACTTTATCAGTCGGCATCACCAAACAGCTGCACGGTCAGAGTCCGCAATGAGTGCAGCGGGTCCGATGGGTCAGGCTCGAATGGTCCATCCTCTGGCAGAAATTTATCGGCCGCTCTGGTGAGCCATTCGAGAAGATAGATCCTGCCATCCTCTCCGCACTTCTTGAGCGCCATGACATGCATGTGCAGCAATGCGTGGATGTTGGCCTTCTTCCAGGCGGCGAATGCATCCTTGTCGGCCAGCAGTTCCTGATGGATTTCGAATGGAACTCTTCGCTCCGTGCTGCGCACATAGCCCAGCAACCCGTTGTAGGCATCGCCCACGAAAGTCCGGCCGTCGAGGGCGTCACTCGGTAGCTCCCTGATCTGCGATTCGAATCGTGATTTCACTTCCTGATAGAGCCTGAGATCCATCGGGTTGTTCGCCCTGAAGTGGGACTCGATCATCGGCCAGTCAACGTCCCGTGGTGTCTTGTGAATGCTGGTGCGGTGTCGTTCCAGCTCCTTCTCACAGACGATTCCCAGGCGATGTTCGGCATTGGCGACGGTCCGGGCCATCTCTTCCGTCACTCCGAATGTGAAATCAAGTTCATCGAGTCGATCGATCAGGCATTCGTACGCCGACTCTTCAATCGGGGTAGGGTCGTACAGGTCTTTGCCAAGCAGGAATTTCGTCATGCTTTCCGAAGCGGATGGCGTCTTCACGAATGCATCGAACGTGCTGGGGTATTCCGACGTGTTGGTTCTCTCCCAGAGTGCTCTGAACTCGGTTCTGTTTCCCAGAAAGTTGTATTCCGATTCCAGACGATCGATCGGATTTCTGAGGACCAGGGTGAGTTGGCGATTCTGATACTTGGAGGCTCCACCAGGTTCGAAGATGTCACCTGCATTNGAAGTCATCCGAATCTTCTTGCTTGGATCGATCCAGAGGATGTGGCGATAGGAGTCATCCGCTCTGCGTTGACGTCGTTCACCGGTGAGTGCAACGATCAGGGTGGTGCCACCGGTCTTGGGAACGTGGATGACGATCGGTTTTTGAGTGTTCTCTGCAGACATCGTGCCGGTCAGCGACCGGATCTCCCTCTCAGTTTGATGGCGATCAAGAGGCCGATCCCGGTGCCTACCGCGGTCACTATCAGGAGGCCGCAGACCACCAGGAACGCATTCGGGTCGTCCGCATCGGGNATGCCCTCGACATTGATTCCAAGCAGTCCGGTCACGAACGTGAGAGGGAGAAAGATCGTCGCGATCCAGCTCAGGCGATACATCGAGGTGCTCATGTCGTCCATGGCCAGCATGTGCTCGCGATCCGAGAGGACACGAACTCGATCGAGCTGACTGTGCACGCGTTGTTCNAGCCCGTTCGCACGGCCAAGGAGGCCCCTGAGAGAGGCCACGTCGCGGTCTCTCAGTTCTTCTGAGAAGTCAAGCATGGAGCGCCCGATCGCAGTCTGAATCGGGTCGAGGGAGCGGTCGAGCGTCAGCAAGGAACGGCGAATTTCACCGATGGCGGACTCCTTGACTCGTCCGTTCTCCTCCAATTCCGCTTCGGCCTGATCCAGTTGCAACGCGCAGGTCCGCACGATCGGTCGGATGTGATCGATGAACTCGTCCCCGATCTCGGACAGGACCCCCAGGGGCGTGACGTGTTCGTCGCGATTCTGAGCGATCGATTCGCACGCACCGTCGATCACCTGAAGGCGATGCCAGCCGATGGTGAAGATGTGCTCTCCCTTGGTCACCGCCGTGATGACGAGCCCATCTTCGATCTCGCCACCCGGTTGGGTGGTCGGTGGGAGTTCAAGCCGGAGAATGCTGGTCCCGCTGTGTCGATACCGGACGCTCTCTCCCGAACTCTCGGAGAGGATTTCCATGACTTCCCGAGAGATGCCCAGGCGATCGAGGCAGCGCTCGATGACTTCGAGGCCCGGGGCTGCCACGTCGATGGCAAGGTCAAGCCACTCGAAGGCGATACCGGGGGGTGTCAGGCGGCGCACACCGGGTTCGATCACTTCGAACCACTCATTTGGAAGATTCTTGGTGGGCATGGNCTGTCTCCTCGTGTAGCCANCGCCCAGACTATCGCCTCACCGTCCTCAAATGGGCCGAAAATCGCCACATCTCTCTGCTTGAATCACCAGAGATTGGATGGAGTCCCCGACACGGTTGACCGACAATGGGGGGGTGGTATACTTCTCGACTCACGAGAACGTCATTTCGACCCTTCGGGGCGTGTGTCGACTCTTGAGTCCCCGTCTGGGGCGGTAGCTCAATTGGTTAGAGTACCGGCCTGTCACGCCGGTGGTTGCGGGTTCGAGTCCCGTCCGCCTCGTTGCCTCAGTGCACGGAGAACAGTTCAGCCGGGACGCGCTTCAGCGCGTCCCGGCTGTCGTTTTTGGGGTCCTCACGGCGGTGATCCTGTACGATTTATCNGTCGTGACCCTGGCTCCAGTCCAACCTANACACGAGGAAGATGACATGACCGCTCCATCCTTTCCCGCAGACAAACGTCGCCTGCTGTTCATCACCTGCTTCATCGCGTTGATCGCGACGTCATTCGGATTCATGGTGCGAATCGCATTGCTGAACGATGTCTGGAAACCGATGTTCGATCTGAGCGACACTCAGGTCGGAGAGATCTTCGGAGCGGGCCTCTGGCCATTCGCGATCTCGATCGTTCTCTTCTCTCTGGTGATCGACAAGATCGGCTACAAGATCTCACTNTGGTTCGCGGTCGTGTGTCACGTGATTCAAGCGGTCATGCTGATGACCGCCGGCATGGCATGGATTCCTGAATCGATGCAGGGCTACTGGTGGCTCTGGATCGGTTCCTTCGTGGGCGCGCTGGGNAACGGTACGGTCGAGGCCGTCATCAACCCCGTCATCGCCACCGTCTACCGCGAACAGAAGACCAAATGGCTGACGATTCTTCACGCCGGCTGGCCCGGTGGCATCGTGCTTTCCGGTCTGCTTGCTCTGAGTGTCGGTNCCGGTGGGCTTGGACTTGCCTGGCAGTACCAGGTCGCGGTCCTTCTGTTTCCCGTCGTGATCTACGCGATTCTCCTGCTTGGTACCTCGTTCCCCGTGAACGAGCGTGTCGCGGCAGGCATTCCCTATCTCACCATGCTCAAACAGGCGGGCTTCATCGGAGCGTTCATCATCGCGGTGATGGTCGTTCTCGAGGTCTCTCGCGTCTTCGCGTTCAGCAGCGGCATCGCCTGGGGCGCCATCGCCGCGGTGACGTTCCTGTATGCGCTGGTCGTCAGAGGAAACCCAGGTCGCGTGCTCTTCATCGTTCTGCTCCTGCTGATGATTCCACTGGCCACGACCGAGCTTGGTACGGACACCTGGATCAAGGATCTCCTTGCGCCCGCCCTCGGCAACCTGGGAATCAATGGAACCTGGATGCTGATCTACACCGCGTTCGTCATGATGATGCTTCGCTTCTTCCTCATCGGACCGCTCTCCAAGGTCTTCAGTCCTCTGGCGATCCTTGCGATCTGTTCCGCGTTCGCCGCGGTGGGAATCTTCATGCTGGCCGGTGCGGAAGCCGCGGTCGTCATTCTGATCTTCGCCACCGTCTACGGCATCGGTCAGTCGTTCTTCTGGCCCGTCACCCTGGGCATCGTCTCCGAGCAGTTTCCCCAAGGTGGGGCACTGACCTTGAACTCGATCGCGGGNGTCGGCATGCTGGGCGTCGGCATCATCGGTGCGCCACTGCTGGGCAANCTCCAGGACACTCGGATCCACACCAGCATGCAGGCCAATGACGCGATCTATGCCAAGTACGTCGGCGATGATGAAAAGAATTCGATCTTCGGANACTACAAGGCGGTCAACCAGGATGTGGTGACCCAGCGTGAGTCCCGCATCGAGGTGCTCGAGGGCAGTCAGAGCGATCAGAATGCAACGTTTGGAGAAGCTGAAGCCCGCGAGCTTGAAGTGCTCATGGGTGAGCGTGATGTCTTCGAGGGTCTGACCAAGGAGGCCAAGGCAAGTGCGCTGCGCTTCGCCGCCGGTCCCGCGGTCTTCATGTTCCTGAGCTACTGCGTGCTGATCCTGTGGTTCAAGTCCCGAGGTGGCTACAAGCCGGTCGAGCTCGACTGATCGCCAGCCGCGAGTTCGAGCGCGTTCAGCCGACTCNGCCCATGTAGGCGGGGGNCTGTCCCGGTGCCCACTTGATGCCGCAGCCGAGGGCTGGTTTCTGCTCGGCGGGGATCGCTTCGCCCGAGGCGAGTGCGTTCAACGCCTGTCGCAGATCTCTGCCGTCGACCGGGATGTCGCTCTTGGGCCGACTGTCATCCAGCTGCCCTCGGTAGACCAGTGCCTTGTCGGCGTCGAACAGGAAGAAGTCCGGGGTGCAGGCTGCGGTGAAGGCTTTCGCCACCGATTGGTCCGCGTCGAAGAGGTAGGGGAACGTCCAGCCGTTGGCTGCCGCGGTCTCCGCCATCTTGTCCGGTGCGTCGTCGGGATAGTTCTCGATGTCGTTGCTCATGATGCCGACCATGCCGATTCCCATCGCGGCGCAGTCGTGTCCGAGCCTGGTGAGTTCGTCATAGATGTGCTTCACGTACGGGCAGTGGTTGCACATGAACACGACGAGCACTCCCTTCGGTCCGAGGCAGCCGTTCAGTTCNTGGGTGCCGTTGTCCGCGGCCTGNAGTGTGAAGTCCGGTGCGATGGTGCCCAATGGAAGCATGGTTGAATTGGCTGGTGGCATGNTGATTTTCCGTTCTGGAGACATCCGGTGAGACANCGGGTACGTTTCGACTTGTGGGTGAGTATAGTCGGGTCATGCCCAGACGATTTGAACAGAACGAAGGCCCCAGTGAGGATGACATCCGNCGTTTCGGNGGAGTGGATTCATCCCTNGGCTTCTGTCCCGAATGTGGTGCGGAAATCTCCGATCTCGCCGANATCTGNCCCNCGTGTCACAGCTGGATCCCCGAGGGGGCCCAGCGCCGNCATCCACTGACCAGNGACATGATGAGGCGTTGGTACGCCTTCATCGGCATCGTGGTCCTGGGNGTGTTTCTGTACCTCTGGCTCTTTCGTGGGACGGGCTGAACCAACGGGCGTGCGAACTCATCGGTTCATTCCGGTATGTCGCGGCCGTGTGGATCGGTGGTCGGCGTACCGGTCTCTTCCGCGAGCTGTTCAAGCATGGCGTCATCGGTCACATGTTCCAGTCTCATCGCGGTCTCATGCACATGATCAGGTGCGAGCCCCGCGCTCTTGGCCAGCCATGCTTCCCAGAGTCGGTGTGAACGAACCAGCGTGGTGGCGCGTCTTCGACCGGCATCGGTCAGAGCGATGAGCTCTTCACGTCTCTCAAGATCCCCCTTGGTGAGCAGGCGTCTGAGCATCCATCCGATTTCAAGGCGGGAGACGCGTCGAGCGATCATCAGGTCGTGTGTGAGAATGCGAGCCGAGGTCTGCCCGCCACGTTCCTCCAGGCGCCACGCCAGAGCGAGCAGATCTTCGGCGGTGGTCTGAAATCGAAAGC
>NYVB01000010.1 GCA_002684315.1 Planctomycetaceae bacterium
TGTGCTTGACCTCTTCGGCGCATTCCTGCGTGTGGGTGGCTCGGGTCGTCTCGAGGTGGTCGGATTTCTCGAAGGCGGGATCGAACTCCGTC
The DNA here is from genome assembly GCA_002684315.1 of Planctomycetaceae bacterium. The sequence goes on from NYVB01000010.1 coordinate 93, forward strand.
GGGAAACGCTGCCGATAGCGGCTCATCTTCATGCCGTGGCGGCTGAAGGCCTTGAGGATCGCTCGGCAGGCGTAGGTGGAGAACTTGAAGCCTCGTTCACAGTCAAACTTGTCCACGGACCTCATGAGGGCCATGTTTCCTTCGCTGATGAGATCCGCGAAATCAACGTCACTGAGTCTGACTCGTTTGGCCATGGCAAGCACAAGCGCCAGGTTCGTCTCGGCGATCTGGCGTCTGTAGTTTTCCGAGATCGCATTCCACTTCAGAAGTTCGTGCTTCTGCTTGAGTCCGGGGAGCCTTCCACCGAGTTCGTCCTGAATCAGTCTCTGGCGGAATCTCGCATAGTTGAACTTCAGGAAGAGCACTCTTTCCTGTGCCAACGTGAGGACAGCAGAGGCCTTTTTGGCAGGCATCTTGACCGTACCCGGCTTTCCGGTCGTTCCATCGTCCATCAATGGGCGGTACCAGCTGATGTCGGGTCTTTTGATCTCTTCGACACCCTGAAAAATATTCGACTCGGCATCTTTCTTGTCGAATTCCGGGGAGGCGATGTAATCAATGACTTTGCTCATGAGCTTCTTGACTTTGGCCTCTTCTGAGCTGTTGAGTGCTCGGAGCGTTCCAGAGCCAGCGGGGCTGCTGAATCCGTGGTCCACCGGGTCTGCTGGTCCCACTTGAACCAATGGGGCGTCGCTGCGATCAGCTGAGATCGAAACCTGTCGTTCTCGACGACCTGCGAGTCTGCGCTGCAAGGGTGAGTTGGTACCTGCAATTGACTGTTTCATGACGAGGTGCTCCTGGCTGGGGAAAGCTGCGGGCACTTGGTGCCCTGTTCAATGATGTCCCCACGGGAAGTGCTTCCAGTGACTCACTTGATTCCGGGTTCAGGAGGGCAGGGGTGTCGGTTGCAGTCGTCACGCCGTGCTCAGCCGGGTCAAGTTGGTTTTGCGAGTCATTCCGGATGTACATCCGTAACATCAGGTCTATGGCATTGTGCCATATTCGTTGCACAGTTTGGACGTTTTGAACGTTATTCTTGGCAAGTTTGTGAAAAAAGACGCGAGGATTGCCCTCAGCGTCTTTAAATAGGCTTTTTATATGATCGTTTTTGAGATGAACCACTACTCAGGCGTGTCACCTGACATGTCATAGACCCATGGTTCGATCATTCTTGACCACTCAAGAACTTCACCCTGCTCGAAAAACAGCCCTAATTCACGCTCAGCGGCTTCCGGGCTGTCGGAGCCATGGATCAGATTGAATGAGTTCGAGACTCCAAAATCACCACGTATGGTGCCTGCATCGGCCTTGGAGCCGAATGTTGCACCCATCATATTTCTACAAATGGCGATGGCTCCGCAACCGTTGAGTGCAAGAACCAGCACGGGGGAGCTTGTCATGAATGAAACAAGGCCTTCATAAAAGGGCTTGCCTTCATGATCCTTGTAATGAGTTGCTGCCAGTTCTCCTGAAATCTGGGTGAACTTTGCACCGACGACTTTGAGGCCCTTGTCCTCAAATCGCGAAATGATCCGGCCCATCAGTCCACGCTGAATGGCATCCGGCTTCAAAATGATCAGGGTCGTTTCCATGAGAGCTCTCCAATTGGGGGAAATCGTTCAAATGACGGGGTTGAAATCCTAGCGGAAAGATCTGGATAAGACGTACTCGATCCTCGTTCGATTAGAATTCTTCTACGGTCAAGCCCGGCATGGAAGTCGGGCAATCCTGATGGGAATCACCTGCCTGGAGGCATGGCCCCCGGCTTGGCATGATTCCCCACCAAGATGACCACTCAAGTCCACGGGATCAATTTGCATGAGTGCCACCTCCGTGTCAGCCAAGAAGACCAAGAAGTCCGCATCAAGCGGTAAGACGTCCAGAGGTAGTTCCGCTGAAGAGATGGCATCTCGCCAGCGTGAAATATCAGTCAGTGAATTCTTCGCGAAGAATCGTCACCTGCTCGGGTTCGACAATCCCCGGAAGGCGATGTTGACCACCGTCAAGGAAGCCGTTGACAATGCTCTTGATGCCTGCGAGGAGGCTGGCATCCTCCCTGACATCTATGTCGAGGTTCTTCAGCTCACCGAGACGCGTTTCAGGATCACCATTCGAGACAACGGCCCTGGGATTGTCCGAAAGCAGATTGAGAACATCTTCGGCAAGTTGCTGTATGGATCGAAGTTCCATCGATTGAAGATGAGTCGAGGTCAGCAGGGAATCGGCATCTCCGCGGCCGGCATGTACGGATTGATGACCACCGGCCAACCGGTCGTCATCATCACAAAGGTCAAACGAAAATCAAGCCATGAAGTCATCCTCAAAATGGATACTTCAAAGAATCGCGCGGACGTGGTCAGTGAGACGGAGCGACCCGAGTGCGATGAACTTTTCTCTTCCGGTAGCGGAACCCAGGTCGCCATCGAACTCGAAGGCAAGTATCTAAAGGGTCGACAGTCAATCGATGAGTATCTCGAGCAGACTGCGATCGCTAATCCTCATGCCTCGATCGTCTATGTCAATCCCACGAATGAGCGTGCTGAGTTTCCTCGAGGTGTCGATGATCTGCCTCCCGAACCCACCGAGATCAAGCCCCACCCGAAGGGAATCGAACTGGGCACATTGATCCAGATGCTCGAGCGAACGAATTCAACACAGCTGGGAGCCTTTTTCAAGAACGAATTCTGTCGGGTCGGCCCGAACGTCGCCAAGGAGATCTGTCGCCGGGCTGAACTCACCGACAGGACCTGGATCAAACAGGTCGAACATCGTGATGCCGAGAAGCTGTACGAGGCGATCCAGCAGGTGAAGATCATGTCGCCTCCTACGAACTGTCTTGTGCCAATCGGCAGCAAGGCCCTTCTGGCAGGGCTGCTCAAGGAGGTGGAAGCCGAATTCTTCGCGGCCTCCTCACGACCCCCGACGGTCTACCGAGGCAACCCATTTCAGATCGAAGTCGGAATCGCCTACGGAGGCAAGCTGCCCGGTGACGAGCTCGCTCGGGTGCTTCGCTTCGCCAACAGAGTTCCACTTCTCTATCAGCAATCCGCATGTTGTTCCTTCAAGGCTTCGATCGAGGCATCATGGAAAAACTACGGCTTGAGTCAGAGCCGTAGCAGTCTTCCTTCAGGCCCGCTTGTCATCATGATTCACATGGCCAGCGTGTGGGTGCCTTTCACCAGCGAGTCCAAGGAAGCGATCGCCGACTACGACGAAATTCGCAAGGAGATCAGACTTGCGTTGCAGGAGTGTGGCCGAAAGCTTGGGACCTACCTCAGGCGCAAGATGAAGATGAAACGTGAATCCCAGCGTCGAGATGTTTTCGAGCGTTACATCGGTGAGATCGCGAAGGGCTGTGAAGCGATCACTGGTGCTGATGCGCATTCGATCTATGAAGCTCTGTCAGAGCGTGCTTCTAGCAAGACAGCAGAGGCTGATCAGGTTCTCGATGATGAAGGAAAAGTCGTTGACGATGGCGGCCGTCTGGCCCAGGACGATGGGGTCATCATTCGTGATCTGATTGGGGATGGCGGAGGTCCGATGGATTCTGATGGTGATCTCTTCGGAAGCTCACCGATGCCATCATCGGGCAAGAAGACAGTCAAGAAAACAGTTAAGAAGAAGCGTTCGCGAAGTACCAGCAGGAAGTAGTGTCCGAGAAGATGGCAAAGAAGAAAACAAAATCCGCATCCAGGCCTGCAACGAAGAAGAAGGTCGTCAAGAAGATCGTCAAGAAGGTTGTACGGAAGTCCTCCTCTGGCAGTGGAAAAACGACTGCGAAGAAGAAGGTCTCCAAGAAGGTCGTCAAGAAAGCGTCAGCCTCTAAGAAGTCACTCCGATCTGCCGAGCGCGGGGAGGCGACCATTTCGAGAATTGACACCATGGCACAATCAGTCGTCGATACCAGTCTTGCCATGCAGGATCCTTTCTTCGAGGTCCCGACCCGTACCGTTTCCAACATGCGCTTCAACAAGTCGAAGAGGATCCTGGAAATGGGTGAGAACACTCAGCGCAGGGAGCTCTTCAATCTCAATCAAGCTCGAAAGTTCATGCAGACGGTTCTTCTCGCCAAGGGCTGCAAGGACCTCGTCGAAGCCGGCAAGACTTTGAGTCTTCGAGGCATGTATTACAAGAGTCTTCACACCATCGAGGGAACGAAGGAGAAGACATTCGACGATCAGTCCGAATCGGATGTCATTCTCGAGGATCTCGAAGTGACGCTTGAAACCCTTCGCGAGGATCTCCACATATTCGCGAAGAAGCGGGGGACCATGGTGGGGAACATCACGGTCTTCGATAACGGAGATGAGATCAACTGTCGCAAGATGGGAACTGGTGGATATGCCATCCCCTCCATCTGCGAGCCCAATGTGGTGAAGTTCGGTAAGTGTGATGCTGATTTCGTTCTTCATGTCGAAAAGGACACTGTCTGGAGCCGTTTCAATGAAGACCGCTTCTGGGAGACACACAACTGCATCCTGACCGAGGGTTCGGGGCAGCCTCCACGAGGCATGCGACGCCTGCTTCACCGATTGAACAAGGAGCTCGGGCTGCCGATCTACTGTCTTCTGGATTGTGATCCATGGGGTCATTACATCTACAGCGTGATCAAGCAGGGTTCGATCAATCTTGCCTATGAAAGCAAGAGAATGGCTGTTCCAGATGCCAAATACCTCGGCATTCGTGCGAATGACTACGAGCGCTGCGGTCTCTCGGATGATGTGAAGATCGCGTTGAATGATCGCGATCGAACTCGAGCCAAGCAGATAGCCGAGTATCCATGGTTCCAGGACAGACGAGGCTGGCAGCGTGAGATCAAGAAGATGCTTGGCAACGGTTTCAAGATGGAAGTCGAAGCATTGATCACGAAAGATATCTCTTACGTCACCGAGCAGTATGTTCCTGAGCGGCTTCGGGAGATGGATTTTCTCGATTGATGACGTTTCTACGCCACTTGGTCCTCATCGTCAGGGCCTGAGAGTGGCATGATGATCACGAAGTCACTTCCCTGTTCTGGAACAGAGTGGACCTCTATCCGGCCACCGTGCATCTCGACGATCCTCCTCGTCGTTGGAAGGCCAAGGCCACTGCCTCCTGACTTCGTGGAGACATATGGATGAAAGATCTCCTCCAGTCTCTCTGGAGTAATTCCCTTGCCTTGATCGATTACGTGCAGCCGAAACGAGGTTTCGTCGCTCTCCAGTCGTATCAGCAATTCCCCATGACTCTTTCCATCGGGCTCATTTTCCATGGCCTGCAATGCATTGATAAGCAGGTTCAGAATGGCCTGCTTCAGAAGACTTTCGTCCAGGCGTGCCATGATCGGCCCTTCCTGGAGATCGGCTCTGAGTAGGATCCCCGAGCGATCGCATTGAGGGTGGAAGAAATCCACAAGCTGATCAACGATCGCTCGAGCGTCTTGAAGGGTTGCGGCGAGTTTCATTCGGCCAGCGAACTGGAGGAAGTCTTCCAGGATCTCCCTGAGTCGTTCCGCTTCCCTCTCGAGTGCATTCGTTCGTCGCACGACTCGGCCCGAAATGTCCTCTTCCAGTTCGGCCTCTTCGATATCTTCTCGAAGGAGCTGGGCGTTCAAGACCACGGTCGAGAGCGGGTTCTTGATTTCGTGCGCCAGTCCGCCCGTCATTGCCCCGAGCTCCGCCAGTCTTTCCGATGCCGCTGCGCGACGTTCCGCTTCCAGGGCTTGAGCTTCTCTTCTGGTGAGTCTCTTTTTGAGAATCACGGCCGTGATCACTGCCGTGATCAACGCTGCACAGAGAACCACCTCCAGGCTGAATGTCGCTTCAAAGCCCAGGCTCATTCCACATATTCCGTTTTGAGTGGTGGGAAGCGTTCCAGTCGTCGGTCACGACTCTTTTCATCCCGCAGTGGTGACTGAGAGCTGTCAGGCTGATGTGGTGGGAACTTGCGATCTGTTCACAGCCTTTGCCATGGTTGCACTCCAGCCCTTTTCACTCTTGCTGGCGCTGTAAAGGACCTGTTCTCCGTCCTTCAGCGTTCTGAAACCCTCGCTCTGCTCAATGACCGAGAAGTGAACAAAGATGTCCTGATTGTCAGGCCCAACAATGAATCCGAATCCCTTTCGGGCATCNAACCATTTCACTTCGCCATGAACTTCGTTGAGTGTATCCGTTGCCATCTAACGTCTTCTTTCTCTTTCTCTTCTCATTCAANCATGCCCTGTAACNGTCGTGCAGGACTCTTTTNCGTNCATTCTTATCGGATCCGAGGNTTTACGCAACCCGTACNGAAATAAAAAAGGCAGGTGTCTNNATGACACCTGCCTTTCAAATCTTGTAATCCCTTGANNCCGTTNNGATTCCGGTCAAGGGNGGCTTTCAGANGNNATCANTTTGCCTCTGCNGCAGCTTCCTCTTTGAGAAGTGCNTTGCGNGAAACCTTGATCCGNCCGGTGTCATCCACATTGATGACCTTGACCTTGATCATGTCTCCGACTGAAACGACTTCGTCCACATTCTTNACGAACCCNTCGGCGAGTTCTGAGATGTGGCACATTGCGTCGGTGCCNGGNGCCAGTTCCACGAAGCATCCGAAGTCCTTNGTNGAGACNACCTTGGCATCGTAGATGGANCCAACCTTGATTTCNGCACCAAGTGCTTCCACTTCGGCTCTGGCCTGCATGCCGCCTTCGGCGTTGACGCTTGCGATGAAGACTGTNCCNTCTTCTTCCACATCGACCTGAGCGCCGGTTCGTTCCTGAATCGAACGGATCGTCTTGCCGCCGGGGCCGATGAGCTTGCCGATCTTGTCCGGATCGATCTTCACGGTCATGATTCTTGGAGCGTACTTCGAGATGTCCTCGCGGGGCTCCGGCATGACTTCCTTGATTTGATCGATGATCTGAAGTCGACCCTTCTTGGCCTGTTCGAAGATGACTTCGATTTCATCGAGACCCAGGCCTCGGGCCTTGAGGTCGAGCTGAATTCCGGTGATGCCATCCACGGTTCCGGAGACCTTGAAGTCCATTTCGCCGAAGAAGTCCTCTTCACCGAGGATGTCCGTCACATGCGTGACTTTGCCTTCGGATGAAGTGAAACGGCCGACCGAGATGCCGGCGCAGATGTTGATGATTGGAACGCCTGCATCCATCAGCGCCAGGCAACCGCCACAGACTGATGCCATCGACGAGGAGCCGTTGGATTCTGTGATGTCGGAGACAAGTCGGATGGTGTATGGGAAGTCTTCGCTGGAAGGCAGAATGCCGAGCAGTGACTTCTCGGCAAGCGAGCCGTGGCCGAGTTCACGACGTCCGGGGCCCATGATCCGGCCGGCTTCACCGACACAGAAGGGGGGGAAGTTGTAGTGAAGGTAGAACTTCTTTGCGTACTCCGGCATCAGCCCATCGACGATCTGTTCGCCCTTGATGGTGCCGAGGACACAAGTCACGAGACTTTGTGTCTCACCGCGCTGGAAGAATGCCGATCCATGAGTTCTTTCGAAGATGGAAGCTTCCATTTCGATGTCTCGGATCACATCAAGGCCGCGACCTTCCGCTCTGATGCCGTGTTCGGCGATCAGCATGTGGGTGATCTTCTTCTCCAGCTTTCGGAAGCATTCGACTGCCTCCTTCTTGCTGGTTTCAGCGGCCTTGTAGGTGACGTAATCGCCGCCTTCTGGAAGTTGGAAGTGCTCGTGGAGGACCTTTTCTCGAAGTTCCGCGACCTTGTCGTTTCGGATCTTCTTGCCCTTGAGCTTGCGTGCTTCGACCAGTTCGTCGTAGATGGCGCCTTCGACGACCTTCATGACGTCTTCGCTGGGNAGTGCGAGCTTGCCCATNCGCTTTTCAGGNGCATTGCACTTCTCNCGAAGCTCTTCAATGAGCTCGAGAATCGGTGTGATGCCTTCGGCGATGCCGAANTTCATGGCCTCGAGNAGATCTGCTTCGCTGATTTCAGCGGCGCCGACTTCGATCATGTTGATTCCGTCCTTGTGACCGGAAAGAACAAGGTCGAGGTCACTGAATTCGATCTGAGCCTGTGAAGGGTTCAAGACGAATTCAGCACCAGCGTCGGTGTAGATGCGAGCCACTCGGATCGTNGCGATGGGACCCTCGAAAGGTGCATCNGAGATGTGNGCNGCNGCAGATGCGCCACAACATGCCACGACATCCGCATCATTCTGGCCATCGTGTGACATGACCCAGCACTGGAGCTGGACTTCATCGATGAAACCATCGGGGAAGAGGGGCCGCATGGGGCGGTCCATCATTCGCATCGTCAGGATTTCTTTCTCACTGGGAGCGCCTTCGCGCTTTCTGAAGCCACCGGGGAATTTACCAGCTGCGCTGAGCTTCTCCCGATAGTCGCATTGGAGAGGGAAGAAGTCGAGTCCGGGGCGAGGATCTGCCCTGACACACGTTGAAAGCACGGCGGTATCGCCGTAGCTGATGATCACCGAGCCNGAAGCAAGCCTGGCGACGCGACCGGTTTCGATTCGCATGATGCGACCGCCGATCTCTCGTTCCACAACCGTCTTGGTCATGATGTACTCCTACCATCGAAACGCANTGTTTCGTGGGNTTGTTTGAGANCGGAACATNNNCCGATCATCGTGTACCGCTCTCGGCAGAAGGCGAGCCTCACGCACTGCANTGCGAGTGAAGCTCGCCCACTGCCGCGATAGCGGCTGAAGGGAAAGAAAACGATCCGGGACATGATCCCGGATCGCACAATTACTTTCTGAGGCCGAGCTTCTTGATCAGTGCCTGATACGCATCACGATCTGTTCGTGAGAGGTATCGAAGCAGCCGGTTTCTTCGGCCGACGAGCATGAGGAGTCCACGCCGGCTGGCGTGATCCTTGTGGTTGCTCTTGAAGTGGCCTTGAAGGGCGTTGATGCGTTCAGTGATGATCGCGATCTGGACTTCCGGGGATCCGGTGTCCTTGGCATCGCGGCCATGTTCCTGAATGAGCTCGGATTTCTTTTGTTCGGTAATGGTCATAGGTGATCCGTCTAGTCAGCCCGGGCCATCCGGGCGGGGTGCATCACACTTGTGATGCCTGTGTTTCTATCTAAATGGCAAGCCGGGTAAGATAGTGCCCCAAGCCGACTATGGCAAGGAATTGTGACCTACCATCCTGCTCTAACCGCCCTAATCACTCTCAGAGGCCCAAATCATGGCGAAATCTGCTCCAGACTCCTCCGATGGCACAAAAACCATGTCCCTGCCTGATCTGACCGAAGCGTATCAGGCCATGGAGGCCAAGATCGCCCAAGGAGGTGGCGCCAAAGGAGTGTCCCGACAGCATGGGCATGGTCGTCTCACGGCACGTGAACGATTGAGCCATCTGGTGGATTCAGGAACGGCTCCCATGGAATTGGGCACGTGGGCCGCATGGGGAATGTACGGCGAGTACGGCGGGGCTCCGGGGGCAGGTGTCGTCACCGCCATCGGGCAGGTATCAGGACGGCTCAGCATGATCATCGCCAATGATGCCACGGTGAAGGCTGGGGCGTTCTTCCCAATGACCTGCAAAAAAATNATTCGAGCGCAAATGATCGCTCAGCAGGCGCGCCTTCCCTTGATCTATCTGGTCGACTCCGCCGGTGTCTTTCTTCCTCTTCAGGAAGATGTCTTTCCGGATACGGACGATTTTGGTCGCATCTTCAGGAACAACGCCGTGATCTCCGCCCAGGGGATCCCTCAAATCGCGGCAATCATGGGCAACTGTGTCGCGGGTGGTGGCTACCTGCCCGTGCTCTGCGACACGCTCCTGATGACCGAGGGCAGCGGGTTGTATCTTGCAGGACCGGCTTTGGTCAAAGCCGCCATCGGTCAGGAAGTGGAATCGGAGGAACTGGGTGGTGCCTCCATGCATTCCGAGATTTCCGGAACGGTCGACTTTCACGAAGAGGATGATGAAAAGTGTCTGACACGAATCCAGCGTCTGATGCTCGCCTACGAATCCGTGGAAGCAGTTTCGGATCCTCCCTTCGAAGTCACGAGCCCTTCTCGTCCTCCGGAATCCATTCATGAAATCTTCCAATCCGGGCCTGGGAGTCAATTCGACATGGTTGATCTGCTCGAATGCTTCGTGGATGGCGATTCGATGGACATCTATCGTGCCGAGTACGGCAGGTCTCTGGTCTGCGCATACGCACGTATCGGTGGAAGGTCATGCGGCATCGTCGCGAATCAGCGCATGATGACTGAGAGAAAGATGCCTGGAGGCAAGGCCGGACCGTCTTCAGCACGAAACATGCCTGCCGTGATCTATGACGACAGTGCCGACAAATCCGCACGCTTCATCATGGATTGCAATCAGCGCAAGATTCCTCTGATCTTTGTGAGCGACACGACTGGTTTCATGGTCGGTCGAGACAGTGAGCAGGGGGGGATCATCCGTTCAGGTGCCAAGATGGTCAATGCCATGGCGAATTGCGTGGTTCCAAAGATCACCTTGATCCTTTCATCGAGCTACGGTGCCGGCAACTATGCCATGTGCGGGCGCGCTTTCGATCCGATGTTGACGCTTGCCTGGCCTGATTCCAAGTGTGCCGTGATGGGTGCCTCGCAGGCTGCCAACACGCTTCTGCAGATCGATCTCTCCGCGCGAAAACGACGTGGGGAGGAAGTTGATGAAGCCATGCGAGCCGAATTGCTCGAGGCCATCAGTGCGTCATACGTCGAGCAGCAGGACATTCGCTACGGTGCCGCACGTGGATGGCTGGACCGGATCATCGATCCCGTCGCGACCCGTTCNGAACTTGCCATGGCGCTTCAAGTGGCTGCCGGCGTCGATACATCAGCACCTTTTTCCACTGGCGTACTTCAGACCTGACCCTCCTACGGAACATGACTCACATGACCACCACGATACTGCTGGCAACTTCNAACGAACACAAGCTTGACGAGGTACGTCAAATACTCGTTCCTCTGGGATTCATCGTCGAAGGTCTCGACTCCCTGGGCATCTCCATTCCAGAGCCCGTCGAGGATGGTGCGACATTCGAAGAAAATGCACGCATCAAAGCGATCGCNTATGCCCGCGGGACTGGCAGGATCTCTCTTGCAGATGATTCAGGGCTCGAAGTCGATGCGCTTGACGGTGCGCCCGGAATCCATTCCGCCAGATTCTCCGGAATCGATGGTTCGCGTTCGGAAAGAGATGCAGCCAACAACAAGAAGATGATCGAAATGCTTGGTGAACGTTCTGCTGAGGAATCCCTGGCCCGCTTCGTCTGCGCGATGTGTCTGGCGACTCCTGAGGGTGCCGTCCTTGCCGAGACGCGAGGTGAGTTCGAAGGCGTGATCGTGGCCGAGGGCAGGGGAGAAAATGGTTTCGGATACGACCCGCATCTTTATCTTCCGGAACTTGGTTGCACGAGTGCGGAACTGACATCCGATGCCAAGAATGAGCGATCGCATCGTGGTGATGCAGTTCGCAAGATGGCGACACTTCTCGGGTCGCTCACGTCCCGTCTCGATGGAGAATGAATCTCATTTCAGCCCATGCCCTCCCAATTCTCGTGCCTCGAATGGAATGGCAGAAGTACAGCTGTCATGGCTGTGGTGATTGTTGCCGCGATTTCACCGTTCAGTTGAGAAAGCGTGACATCCAGAAACTTGAATCCCAGGGGTGGACCGAAAAGATCGGTGAGGAGGTGACTCAGGAATTTCGTGGCCAGACGTATCTGAAAAGACGGGATGATGGGAGNTGCATCTTTCTTCGCGAGGATGGATTGTGTCGTATTCACGCCGAACATGGTTTTTCAGAAAAACCCGTCGCCTGCCAGGTGTTTCCCTTCAACCTCGCGCCCGGCGAGAATTCGCTTCGAGTCGGTCTCAATTTTCTCTGCAGAAGCGTTCAGCAGAATGTCGGAGCCGGACTTCACGATCACCGAAAGGATCTCCGGCGTTTCGCCGACGTCATTCCGGAATTGAACAAGCCTGCGCCGGAAGCCTCGCTTGCACGCGGCCTTGATGCCGCAGCGGAATCCGAGGTCGATGCAGTCATAGACCTTCTGGACGACTGGCTGCAAAATGAAACACACTCGATGGCGACACGACTGGACGGACTCGCCTTCGTCGTCCAGTCACTTGGCGATGCGAAATTACAGAACGTCCGCGAAAATCGATTCATCGAACTCGTCGAGGTTCTCGTGGGAGTTCTTCCTGATGAATTGACTCTTCAGCCGGTCGCCGAGCCATCTCGCCGGCAGTCCTCACTGTTACGTCAGGCGGTCTTCACTCGGACCGAGGACCCGAGGATCGAAGGAAGTCGCGGTCGTGTTCGTACATCTTTCGATCAACTCGTTCGAAGCAGAAGNATGCGTCGAGGTCGAGGTGTCACGCCATTCCTCACCGCGGAACTTCCCTCTTCAGTCGATTTCAGGCGTATCGAAGGCGTCGGGCCCTTCACTCANAGCTCCGATTCAGAACGAATTCTCGAGCTCTTTCTTCGATATGTGAGAGCGACCCTGATCGGTCGTCGTACCTGGGGTAGCGCATACTACGGTTGGTCATTGGTCGATGGACTTCAGGCGATGATCTTGAATCTCGCCTGTGCGGTCTGGGTGGCACAGCTTTCGTCTGCCGCCGACGGCAGACCTTTCTGCGACCTCAAGGATGTCCAACGCGGCATTGGCAGAGTCGACAGGCACGTTGGAAGAGCTCCCTGGCTCGGAACCTCGGTTGAACGTCTTCGCCTCAGCTATCTAAGAATCGATGACGGGCTTCGCCGAATCGCNGTCCGCGGCTGGTGAGCTCTTGAGCAATCTTCTCATCGCCCAGATCAATGTGAAGAGTCCCAGAGGCAGAATGGCAATGACCTCTCCCGCCGACTCAATCAGGACCAGCTGGCTTGAAATCGCGTCAACTGCCTCAGGGTNTCCTCCTGCGAGTGATTCTGCGGCAAGGTAGGGAGTCAGCAATGCCAGAGTCCACTCACGCCACCCGACTCTTCCCAATGGATTGAAGCTGGCCAGAAGTCCCACGACTGAGAGCAATATCACATCACGCATGCCCAGGTTGAGATTCAAGATGGCGACTGCGATCCCCATTCGAGCGCAGTTGCTTGCAAGCACCAGCAGTCTTCCGAGCAGCCCGATGGCGAGTGCTCTGGGATCCCCGATCATCTTCTCCTTGCCGGCAGCAAGGCGGTGGACGATTGGAAGTTTCGCAAGGCCCCAAAGTATGAAGCCGCTGAGTACGAGAAACACGGCGATGAGAACCGGAAAAGCGAGGCCTTTGGCTCCAGTCGCCAACGTCGCAGCACTGATGCTTGCCATGCAGGCCATCGTGGTGATCGTGATGGCAACGAACCAGCTCAGAATCGGCACTATTCCGATGCGATCGACCTTGGCGTGGTACGCGATTCGGAAGACCGTTCCCAGGCGGATCGGAGCGTAGTTCAGAAACGCCGCACTCATGTTCACGCCCTGGACTTCCCTTGCCTTGAGCCTCCGGTATGGCATCAAGACGCCCCAGAACACGAATCCGTCCAGAACTGTCGAAAGCAGGCCGAAGAAGACGAGTGAGACCAGAAGCCATGGTTCGGCATCTCGGACAAGTGTCCAGTCCGCATTTCCTATCGCTTTTTCGAGACAGAAGTACAGAAGCCCCAGGCCCACGAGAAAACCCAGGACCTGAAGTGCGATGCGCGATGGTGAGAGCATCTTTCGAGACAGCTTCGAGATGTCGTCATCCTTGTCATCAACCATCAGAGGGTTTTCCTTTGAACCACTCACTGAAGATCACATAAAGTGCTCTCAAGCCATCCTTGAACCCTATTTTCTTTCCTTCAGCGGTCGTTCTTGGATCGTAGGTGACGGGCATGTTGCCNACGTTCGCGTTTCGTCTTGCCAATGATGCTGCGATCTGAGGCTCGATACCGAATCTTTCTTCNTTGAGACCTGGCAGGATTCTTCGAGCGACGCCGACTCGCATCACCTTGTAACAACATTCCATGTCAGCCAGACTCAGACCTGTCAGCTGGTTGCTGATGACCGTCAGAAATCGGTTCACAAGCATGTGAAGCGTTCCCATGCTGGAAGGCTGTGTCCAGAGTTTGAATCGATCTCCCACGATCGCATCGAGGGCTTGATCACTGAAACGTTCCACCGCTTCCGTGAGGTCTGATGGGTCGTATTCAAGATCTGCATCCTGNATCACGACAAGGTCCTCGGGAGCGGCGATTTTCAATGCTCGCTCNAGACCCGTGCGAACCGCTCTGCCTTTGCCTTTGTTGCGCTCATGATGCAGCGTGNTGATGCATGCATGGCGTGTGGAAAGATCATCGGCAATCCGGCGTGTCTCATCCGTGGAGTGATCATCGACAATGACGATCTCAGCGGCCCATGATTCCGGCCACTCGACACCGAGAATCCGGTCTACGCACGTTGACAACGTCGGTGCTTCATTGAAGCAGGGAATGATCACATGGATCTGAGGCACGGCCGCTCCCGGGATGAAAAAGATCCGTCCGAATCAGGATTCGTCGCCATCGCCTGATGCGATTGAATTTCGCATTTCCGTATCGGAGACCACGTTCTGCATCTTGTAGTAATCCATCACGCCCAGCCGGCCATTTCGAAATGCCTCTGCCATGGCCTTGGGGACTTCCGCTTCGGCAAGAATCACCACAGCTCGGTTNTTCTGTGCTTCGGCTTGATGCTCTGCTTCCTTCGCGACAGCCATCGCTCTTCTTTGCTCGGCTTCTGCCTGATAGCGTTTCGTGTCCGCTCCAGCCTGGTCTGCCTGCAATTTGGCGCCGATGTTCTCGCCAACGTCTATGTCGGCGATGTCGATCGAAAGGATCTCGAATGCAGTTCCTGAATCAAGGCCCTTGGCGAGTACCGTCTTGGAGATGTTGTCCGGGTTCTCAAGCACGGCCTTGTGTGTGAGGGATGAGCCGATCGCCGACACGATGCCTTCGCCAACTCGGGCGATGATCGTCTCTTCAGTGGCACCACCCACAAGTCGAGCGATGTTCGTGCGAACCGTGACTCTTGCCTTGGCGCGTAGCTGGATCCCATCCTGTGCCACCGCGGCGATGGTCGACTTGTTCGTGTCCTGACTCGGACAATCGATGACTCTGGGGTCCACCGAGGTCTGAACCGCGGTGAGAATGTCCCTGCCCGCGAGATCGATCGCAGTGGCATTCTCCCACTCGAGATCGATCTTGGCCTTGTCAGCCGCGATCATCGCTTGAACCACTCGTGGAACCTTGCCGCCGGCAAGGTAATGCGCTTCAAGTTGATTGGTCGTCAGTTCGATTCCCGCCTTCTTGGCGGTGATGCGGTTGATCACAATGACGGCGGGGCTGACTTTTCGAAGTTGCATGCCGATCAGGCTTGTGAATGAGACCGAGGCATTCGAGAGAAGTGCCTGAAGCCACAGTGAGAAGAATTTCATCAGGATGCCGGCAATGATCAGTACGAAAAAACCACCAACGGCGATCATGACCCATTGAATTGGTGTCAGCGCGATGATTGGTGAGATGCTGAGGTTCGTCATGATTGGCATTCCCTTTGTATTTGTCTTCCTTTGAGCCGAGTGGTGATTCTATCAGAGGACCCAGATTCATGGTCCCACCCACCATCAGGTGTTCTCGGGCTCTATTTCTCGTACTTTCAGCTGGTTGTCATAGGCGTCGACCACCAGAATTGGCCTGTTCGTATTGATCATATCGCCCTCGGCGATGGCATCGATTCTTTGGCCGTCAATCATGACGAATCCAACAGGTCGCAGAACTGAATCCGTCAGACCTGTCTCTCCGATGTGATCCTTGATCGATGTGAGTCTCTCCACCCGTACTTTTTCAGCTTCCGGGTTCAATGTGTTTTCATCGATGCCCTCACTCTCCGCCCCCAGAATCCACTTACGACCCAGAGACGAGTCCTTCCACAAGCGAATACCCCAGTAGAGCCCCATGGGGGTGAGAATCACATATCCAATCATGACCGCAATACCCAGCATGTCGTTGAACATGAAGGTCGTGATGATCGATCCGATGGCGGCGCATGCCGCCAGAATCGCCAGAAAACCTCCAGACGGGATGAAGGCCTCGAGAATCAGAAACAGCACCACACCACCGATGAGAAGGAGACTCCAGACCAGAAGGATCGTATCTGGGGGTGCTTCTCCAGAAGCTTGAATGCCAGTTGGTGTGAGTGTCAGGAAGGTCTCAAGAATCATGTTCATGGTGTTCGCTGTCCTCAAGTGTCTTCTTCAGTCTTGTCGTCATCCACCGGTGGGACCGCATGGATTTCCAATTCGCCGCCGAACTCACCGACGACCACAACGGCCACGCCTGGATCCAACCAGCCCTCGTTTGATCGTGCATTCTGAATCGTACCTTCTATTTCAACTCTCCCGGAGGGTCGCATCTCGGTGATCGTGATTCCCTGTCGACCGGTCAATTCATGTTCGCCTTTCNGGTTTCTCGGTTTTCCAGTCGATGATGCCCCGGATTGCGTGTCGAGGATCAATCTTTCAAACAGCCATGATTCTCCTGAACGCCTGGCGAGCCACCATGCCCCGAGAAGACCTGCAATGATCGCGCCAATCATTGCCGCGACGAATCCACCGGCCTGGTCGATTCCCTGTGGGCTGGTGAGGCTGCCATCCACCAGCAATGAAATCAGGCCGGCGAAGAAGCCGATGACACCCAGCAATCCCACGATTCCCGTGCCNGGAAGTACGAACAATTCCACGGCGATCAGAATCATGCTGGCAAGGACCAGTGCGATCTCCCACCATTCCGCCATNCCTGCGACCAATGGCGCACCGATGAGAACACCCAGCGCGATGAATGCGACACCTCCGAAGACTCCGAGGCCAGGGGCAGCTGCCTCGAGAAAGAATCCGATGATCAAGACGATGACAAGAAGAATTCGTACCGGCCAGCTCATGAGAAAACGTGCGAAAACCTCGGACCAGTGTTCGGCATACCGCGTGGTCGTCGAGGCGCCATGAAAAGCCATGACTGTGGACAGGTCGTCTGCATTGCCACTGGAGATTCCAGCTCTTTCAGCTTCCTCAGCCGTGAGGATCAGCAACTCCTCCTCGCCCACGATCTGGGCCACAACCTCCCATTCCCCGGCTTCGCTCGAGGGGGGGAGTATTCGTTCCGCCTTNAGGTCCTGCATGACATCGATGGTTCTCTGTTCCTCATCACCAACTGGTGATGCGAAAGTGGGTTCTGATGGTGTTTCACCTCTTGCTCTGGTGAGTGCAGGTGCGGAACCGAAGATGGCCTTGTATTCATTGGCGTCGACGAACAGCCTCCGGTCATCCGATCTGTGCTTGAGTTCCCATAAGGAAAAACGGACACCTACGAATGATTGCACGAGTTTTTCGTCGTACCCATTTCGTCTTGCCGAGTCGACGACTTCCGTCAGCAGTGGAGCTTCAAGTTTCGCTCGTTCTGCAGGTGGGAGCTCTATCAGGCCTGCAAGTGGCATCGCTGCGATGGGTGCAGCGTCACCCATTCTTCCTCCCGACACCATGAGAATGTCATTGCAGGCAAGAGCGATGATCGCTCCTGCTGAGTATGCCTCAGGATTGATCCATGCGGTCGTNGGAATCGTGTTTTCGTACTTGAGCAGTCGGCAGATCTCCAGCATGGCATCGAGTTCGCCGCCAGGCGTGTCCAATTCGATGATGACCCCGTCGACACCATCTTTTCGGGCTTCAGTCAATCTTCTTTTGACCGACTTCGCCGTGAGTGAATCAATCGGAGTGATGATCTCGATGATGGCCAGCTTGTCTGCCTGNCGCGAGGCCGGTACCGGGCCGCTGCTCTGCTGAACAAATCCATTTCCCAGTACTGCGAACAGCGTCAGTGTCATGATGAAGAGTGAATTCATGTTCGTATTCTATCTGAGGTCTNGTGCGAGCATTAAAAAAGACGGCCGCTTCAGGAGAAGCGACCGTCTTTTATGTCGTTTTCCTCCTGACACGAGATGCTCGTGGGAGGAATGNGCGCACGTGTGGAATCAGTCCCAGGTGCACTCGTAATCGGTGTATTCATAAGGATCGCTGCCGATGCTCTTCACGATGCACAGGAACGCATCCTTGCCTGCCGANTTTGGATTGTTGCCGGTGGCAGTGGTGTCTTGATGGGTGTAGACATCATCTTCGACGTATTNGNCGCCAATTTGGAATTTGCCGTGGCCTTCCGGAGCCAGCTGGTTGGTGTATTCGACGTGGCCGTCGTTGTAGACGTGGTTCGCCCAGAATTCACTTCGACCACCGAAGATACCGAGGGTCTTCGATTGTTCGTAGACACTTCCATCGCCGCCTCCGCCGACAACCTGATCAGTTCCCTGACCTGAGCCGGGGCCTCGAGTGCCCATGATCACGAAGTCTGAAGCCAGGCTGTCTCGCCACTGCTTTCTCTTTCGCTGGCCATTGATCAGCATGGTGCCGTAGGAGGTGTTGCACTCCGAGTCCAGGTCGGCCTTGAAACCGCTGCCGCCGACGTCATCGGGGGCTGAACTTCCTTCGTAGCCTGATGCCATGTCCCAGAAGNTGCCCTGAAGTGGCTTGTACTCGGTGTAGTCGTAATCGGCATCGATGACGACACGAGCGTTGACTTCAGAAGGGTTCACGAGGATCTGAGGTGACAGAAAGTTCTGCTGGATCAGAGCCGAGAAGAGGTTGGCATGGTTGTTTGCT
>NYVB01000049.1 GCA_002684315.1 Planctomycetaceae bacterium
TCATCCCGGTCTGATCGACGGATTCGACCTGATCGGACTCCCCGGTGGATTCAGCTACGGGGATGACATCGCTGCGGGACGTGTCCTTGCGACGATGTTGCGCATCCATCTGTATCCGGCACTGCGGGCCGCGATCGAACGCGGATGTCCGATGATCGCACCCTGCAACGGGTTTCAGGTGGCCGTTCAGGCGGGACTGTTGCCGGGCCCTGCAGAGGGTCGTGCCTGGCCCGAGACCTCGTCGCCCCCGGAGGTCTCTCTTGCCCAGAACGCTCAGGCGATGTTCAGAGATACCTGGACGCCGATGGAAGCCTCCGAGAACACCTGTTGCATCTGGACCCGGGGAATCGACTTCTCCGGAGAGACCGGCATGCTTCCGTCCGCGCACGGTGAGGGCCGTTTCGTGGCAGCTGATGACATCGTGACCCGACTTCAGGAGAACGGTCAGGTCGCGCTGCGTTATGCCGAGGGCTCGAACTTCAATGGCTCCACCGATCGCATCGCCGGCATCTGTGATGCCAGCGGTCTGGTGCTCGGTCTGATGCCGCATCCCGAGCGATTCACGCGTTGGTCGCAGCACCCGAGGTGGACACGACTCTCCGACGATGAACGCTCATCTCTCCCTCCGGGCCTTGCGATGTTTCGCAATGCCGTCGAGCAGGCCGCGGGCGTGATGAACTGATCGATGATGCGCATGCAGCAGAAATCGTCGATTCGAGACCAGATGAAGAATTGTCTCGAGTGCGGCTATCCGTTGCCTGGAAAACGTACCGGTCGTTGTCCCGAATGTGGAAAGCCGATTCCGGTCGACATCGATCTGTCTCTTCCCCTCGAGCGATCTCCAAGACGGATCATCTTTTCGTTCGCGACCCGAATGACCGCCATCGGAATCCTGATCTTGCTGGTCATCCCTATCGCGATGGCGAGTTTCGGGCGATACCCGGATGGTTCCTCCGCATTCGCTCTGGTGATCTCCGTTCCATTGATCGTGAGCAGTTTCTTGATCACGCCCCGATGGCAGGATCCCGTCGCGATCTCGAACGGGTTCGGTTCTCGAGACACGATCCGACTGGCCACGCGCTGGGGTTCTTTCTCCTGGTTGATACTGGCATCAGGTTCGTCTCTCATCGCATCAGGACTTCTGCCGGGAACGATCATCGGTCCGGTCCTTGAATTTCTGTGGGGACTGGTCTGTCTTCTCTGCCTGTTCCAGGTCTTCCTGTTGTTTGCCTGTCTGGATCGCCTTGGACACTGGATGCGAGACGAAACCGCCTGCAGCATGATTCGATTCATTCATCTGTCATTGATCGTCATTGGAATCGGTGTCCTGGTCGGCATCATCGGTCCGATTCTCTTTCCAATCTCACCGGGATTCTTTCCGATCTACTCCGTCATCGTCTTCGTGGTGATGATGCTGGTGGTGGTGGTGCTTCTGATCCTCATGACGAAGACAGTCTGGTTCACACTTCTACACCGTGCTGAGAACAGCGCGTCCGACCGAAGACTTCGTGATCGCTTTGATGAAACGCGATCATTCGTCGACGAGTCGAATACTCGTCTGTGACTCCTCGACTTTTTCGTCGTCACCCATTTCCTGAAGGACTCTTCATGCTTGGTTCCCATCTTTCAATCTCCGGCGGCATGGTCAACGCCCTCGATGAAGCTGAACGTCTTCAGATGGAGTGCGTTCAGGTCTTCACCAAGAATCAGAGGCGTTGGTCCTCACCTCCATTGAAGGATTCGGACATTGCAGCCTGGTCTTCGCAACTGAACGCGCTTGGCTGGAGCGATCCCTCGGATTTCAGAACGGTCAGCCACAACAGTTATCTCATCAACCTGGCGTCTCCTGATCCGGACTCGAGAAAGAAGTCACTGGCTCTGCAACGCGATGAAATCGAGCGATGCGCCACCCTCTCGATCCCGCTTCTGGTCTCTCATCCAGGGGCCCATCTGGGGAAATCTCTGGGCCGTGGAAAACCACACTCACTTGGCACAGCCCCCTCTGCCGACGAGCAGGCCGGCTTGAATCGAATCATTGACGCCCTGGACCAGCTTCATCAGGAAACACCCGGTTATCAGGTCGTCACTTGCCTCGAGACCACCACCGGGTCAGGCTCCAATCTGGGCTACGATTTCAGTCATCTGGCCTGGATCCGAGACGGGGTCAAGGAGCCCGATCGGGTCGGCTTCTGCTTGGATACATGTCATGTCACAGCAGCAGGTTACGACATGAGCTCGACCGAGGGTGCCGAAGCCGTTCTGGCCTCTTTTGAGNCTCTNTGCGGCCTNNATCAGCTGTNNGTGGTGCACCTCAATGACTCCATCGGGGCGNTGGGTTCCAGGTTGGATCGNCATGCCCATATCGGAGANGGGTGTTGTGGAGATNCCTGTTTCGAGGCTATTCTCAATCATCCCAAGCTACTAAATCGACCNATGATCCTTGAAACNGCCAAGGAAGAGGACCANAATGGCCGAAATTGGGATGAGAGAAACATGGAACGACTTCGGGGGTTTGTCCGAGATCGCNCAGAATGAACGACTAAGGTATCCACGCCCNGAATGGGCCCTCGAGGAGCATGTCCCAGCTATGAAGTTCAGTATTCCAACACTCTGTCTTGCGACGTGCGCTCTCTTCGGGGGCGGATGCCTTCAGACGGACACCGCAGTGGTTCGAACTTCGCGACCATCCATGGCCAATTTCAATCGGACCACCGAACCGACCGAGACGCAGGTTCTTGACCTCGTTGCCGCCGAGCAGGCCGGTGAAGCCGGCGAGTATGCCGAAGCGATCAAGCTCTTCGAGTCACTGCTCGCCCAGAACCCCACTCTGACCGACGCGTACCTTGGGCTTGGCAGTGTCCAACTGGAATCAGGTCAGCTCAAGCCCGCCGAGCGCAGCTTCTCCCGAGCCGCCCGTCTTGAACCGGGCAGCTTCGATGCTCAGTTCGGTCACGGCACCGTGCTGGAAGCGCTGCGACAATATTCAGAAGCGGTTCGTGCCTACCAACGCGCCCTTGCGATCAGGCCCACCAGCGTCATTGCCAATGTCGGCGCCGCCAAGACCCTCATCGCACTCGGCAAGCCCGAAGCGGCGATCTCCTTCGCGAGGACCGCGGCCAAGCTGGAGCCCGAGGACGTCGCCATTCGTCTGGGGCTCGCCAACTCCCTCGAAGCATCGGGGCAGCATGGTCTGGCCGTCAAGGAACTCGAAATCGCGATCGAGCTCGGTGAGATGACCGAAGACCTTCTTCTTCGAATGGTCAACAGCTATCTCAAGACCGAACGATGGGAGGAAGCCGCCAACACCGCGCAAGCTCTGGTCACGATGGCACCCTCCGCGAACGCCTACGAACGACTGGGTCGCTCGCTCTTCTACCTTCAGGATTACGATGGCTCCCTCAAGGCCTATCAGGATGCCGTCGACATGAAGCCCGATGACTGGCCCAGCCTCAACGGCCTCGGTGTCAACGCCCTCAAATCCTGGCTGCGCAGTGGTCAAACCGACGATGAGATGGCGGACATCGCCCGCTCCGCGCTCCAGCAAAGCCTTCGTCTGAACCCCGATCAGTCCAAGGTGATCAAGATCCTTGCCACCTACTCTTTGTGATGACACCCTGATGCCCGACAGTCAACTGCTTGAATTCTTCGACTCCCCCTCAGAGACCACGTTCATCATCGAACACGTCAACGAGGAGTTCACNTCGGTCTGCCCCAAGACCGGTCATCCGGACTTCGGAACGATCACCGTGCGCTATGAACCGGCTGCGGTCTGCGTCGAACTGAAGAGCTTGAAGATGTACTTCCAGTCGTTCCGAAACGAAGGCATCTTCTACGAGGCCGTGACGAATCGGATCAGAGACGATCTCGCCACCACCATGTCACCGGTCTGGATGCAGGTCATCACGGACTGGAAGGGCCGNGGCGGCATCCGTTCCCGCATCACCGCGGAACATGGCGAGGTTCCAGCTCGGTTCTGAACCCTNGGTCCTCATCAGGACCGTCTTCAGGGCGTGCGTCCGGGCAGAGCGGTCATCCCGGGACTTGTGGCCTGCCCCTTCAATTGATCCGCCAGTTCCGCTCCGACCACCTCTTCGAGGTCGCGGATCGTTCTNGCGTTCAATTCATCTCGCTCGAACTCGATCTTCTCGTAATCGCGCATGGCCATGGTCATGTTTCGCTCGTCTTCCATCTCGGCGTTCTCGAGACGTTCTCTCGACTCGATCATTTCGATCGACAAGGTTTCGTACTCGGATGCGTAGGCCGCCTCGAGTGCCATGATCCTCGCGACCTGATTCGCGGTCAGCTCGCTCATGACACCTGCGATCTCAAGTGCGAGCTCCGCTCGTTTCGCCAGCCCATCTTCGTAGACCGAGGGCCAGATCATTCTTCGCCAGGCATGGAGAACCTCACCTGAGATCGGATCGTCNTGCATGCCCGCGATTTCCTCGACCGTCGCGGTGTTCAGATCTGCGAGCGTTCGANTCATTCGGTTCGATCGTTCCTGAGCGGCCATCATGGTTTCAAAATCGNAGTGGTTGCCGTTCATCTCCATCGCCTGAAACATGGTCATTGCATCCACTCGACTCTGTTCCATTCTGGATTCGTACAGTTTGATGAAAAGCGGCGTGACTTGCTGGTGCCATCTTCCCAGCAGTTCTGAAACGTCCTCGTCATCTACGATTTCCANCGACTCGACCAATGTCTCGAGCTCGGCCATGGCGGCACCGCTGACCGGTATCCAGGGTTGCATCTGGCCTCTTCCCGTCAGAGAACTCCGGTGAAAGTCACGTTNTCTGCGTTCGATGAAGCGGCGAATCGAGTCATCCGACACCACGCCGGACAGCGTGGTGTCGAGATCGGTGAGAAAGTCCAGATCGATCTGCTGGAGCGTTCTCCTCACTTCGTCGTTCCCAGTCATCACNTCAAGCTGTCGCTCCATCATGTTCTGCATGTCTTCATCAAGGGAACCGATCTGATCCCTTGACCAGAGCTCGCTTTGGATNTCGTAAAGCGTCACGTAGTCCTCATGGAGCAAGGTGATGATCATCTTCTGTGCTTNAGACAGTCCTTCGGCTNCGGCAAAGTCGAGAATGCGCTTGGTCGACATCGCTCNGGGTCTGAAGGGAAACGAGGCAAAGGCATCGAATGCGATCGAACTCGTCGCCTCATCGATCATGTCATCAGGGAGGATCTCGAGATTCTGAAGGGCGCCCGTGATTTCCTCCAACATTCCGCCCATGTCATCCTCGCCGGTCATTGAATGACTCAGGACGATCACTCCGGGGGGGGCATCTCCACCGATGCCGTTCTCCATCAGCTCGGCCATCAATGCATCCGTTTCCTCACTGCCTGCCGCGGTGGAGCCCGCGATGCTGAAGATGATTTCACCCTCCATCATGCCATCCGTCTCGAGCATCTCCATGTCCATAGCGAAGCCCGCTGGAAGCCCTTCGAGCATCGTGTCCATGGGCGATGTGGCACCCACAGATGTCTCGATGGATGGCAGCGGTTCGCCCATCATGGCGTAGAGCATCTTTCGAAAGCGCTCGTCGAGTTCCTTTCGATCCGTTCTCAGTTGGCGAATCCGCGTCATGCGGCGAGTCGATTCCAACTGTTGCTCCTCCGAGCTGGAGATCATGAACATCTCCCGATTTCGTCTCGAGGAGACCACGTCGAGAAGTTCGTCGGTGACCTCCCGGCGGGCCACACGCCAGCCATTCTCGAGTTCTTCGAGCGACTGGATTTCCTCTTCGTCCTCGATGGCATCAAGTCGATCCGCAGCCTTCTTGAAGGTCGCGGGAAGATCACTTTTTCCGGAGAGATAGGGGCCATAGAGTCTG
>NYVB01000050.1 GCA_002684315.1 Planctomycetaceae bacterium
AAGCCCTTGCCGCCGATGATACTGCTCAGTGGGAAAGTAGGTTATCGCCGACTTTACGAGCCTGATCGGGTAATACCCGGTCAGGCTCTTTTTTTTGCCATGTTTTTTAGCAGCCTGCTCAGAAGCCTTGTATTCTGTAGGTGTCGACTTTCACAGATCGTTCTCCGGGTGTTTGCTGATTCTCTGAGCTGAGCTCTGATTTTCCAGCGCATTTCCAGTATGCATCTGCTTCTGCGAGTGGATGCCTCCGTGTCCGCCAGGCTTCAGATTGGTAGCTTTCATGGGAAAAGGGTTGTTCAAAATCTATGTCGGAAACCTCGACTACAAGGTGACCGAATTTTCAGTTCGACGTCTTTTCGAGCCATTCGGCGAGCTTGAAGATGTTGCGATGGCNACTGACAAGGAAACCGGCAAGCCCCGTGGGTTCGCGATCGTGATGATGCGTGATCACACCGAGGGCCATACTGCCATCACTGGTGTTCAAGGTCGACGGCTGATGGGCCGCCCTTTGGTCGTCAACGAAGCTGTCCAGAAAAAGGGCGGCAAGAACGGGCCGAAGATTGGTCCTCCGAGTTCTTCGGGACCCGCTTCCTCNTCCAACCCACCGTCATCCGTTCCTCCGGCTCCGCTTGGAGAATCGACGCCCAGACTCCCCGGTTCGCGGCCTCNGAAGCGTGGTGGAGATGCTCAGGTTTCCAAGCGAAATCCTCGACGGACCGCAGGCCGAAATCCGCGTCGAAGCACCTGAATCGCGTCGGTGGCGCANTACGACCACCTCCGTGCTTCAGATCGCGCTTTTTCCTCCGTTCAACGTAGAATTGAAACGATGNCCGACGCCCTATCAACACCCGGCCCGGGTGGTGTCCCCGAGGATCCATTCGACCTCCTCGGCTTGGAACCTCACTTCGATCTCGACCTCGAGAAGATGCGAACTCGTGTGCGTCGTCGCATGGCAGCCTGTCATCCCGATCTTTGCATTGATCCGATGCAGATCGCTGAGGCCACTCAGCTGAGTGCTCGTCTCAATGAGGCTCGTGACCTTCTTGAAGATGATGAACGCCGTGCGAATCTGCTTCATGCCCGGCTTGGTGGTCCGACCGCTCAGATGGACGGTTCACTCCCGCCGGATTTCCTGATGGAGATCCTCGATATCCGAATGCGGTTGGAAGATGCCATCGAGACTCGGGACCATGTTCAATCCAACGAGTTGAAGGCCTGGGCGCTGAGTGAACAAGGCCGCCTGAAAGCAGAGGTTGCCTCCGGTTTGCAGCGTATGGCTGAAGGCGAGGACCTGGGAACCACCGTTCGGGGTCACCTCAATATCTGGCGATACATCGAAAGAATGCTTTCTCAGCTTGAGCCCATGACCGGTGATGGAGTGGCGGGCTGATCCATGGCGACTGTCGACATCATCCTGATCGCCTTGATGCTGCTTCTTCTGGTGGGAAGTGGTTTCTTTTCCGCTGGGGAGACGATTCTCTTCGGTCTCTCCCAGACGGATCGTGTGGGAATCGCCAAGCGAAGTCAGCTGACAGAACGCGCTCTTGAAAGTCTTCTGGAAGATCCTCGCAGCCTTCTGATCACCGTTCTTTTCGGAAACATGACCGTCAACACGGCTTATTTCGTGCTTGGTTCCGCCTTGTCGATGAGGTTCTCACAGAACGTCATCCTTGCCGGGGTCATCGGTCTTTCGACCGTGCTCTGCATCGTGGTCCTCGGAGAAGTCATCCCCAAGGTGGTGGCGACGTCACTTCGGGTCCGTCTTGCCGTCTTGATGGTGCCACCATTCTTCGCGTTCCATCGAGCGATCACGCCACTCCGCGTGTTTCTCAATTACGCGGTCGTCTCCCCGCTTTCTCGCCTGACGGCACCCTCGGCGACGCCGCCGGAGCTCAACCCTCAGGAACTCGATGCCTTGATCGAACTCTCNGACCGCGAAGGTGTGATCAATTCGAATGAATTCGAGATTCTNCGTGAAGTGCTTCGAATCCGAGATCTTCGTGTTTCGGATGTCATGGTGCCTCGTGTNGACATGCTTGGCGTGTCCATCGGTTGTTCTCGAAACGATGTCCTGAATCTTGTTGCACTCACCCGGCCCTCGCACATCGTGGTCCGGGGAGAGGATGGTGACTCCGTCATCGGTCTCTTGTCGGTGCGTGATTTCCTGCTGGATCCCAGAGGAGAGCATGCTCCGATCCGTGGTCACCTCGAGACTCCACGATTCGTTCCGGAACTCGCTTCGGTTGAAGCGCTTCTCGAACATTTCCGCAAGAGCGGAACCTCGACCGCCATCGCGGTGAACGAATTCGGAGGTATTGCCGGTCTGGTTGAACTCGAGGATCTCGTCGAAGAGATCGTCGGTGACATCCAGGTGGTGGGGGAGACGGAGTCCCCTCGGCCGGAACGTCTCGGGGAAGGTGTCTGGCGTGTCGCCGGCGGAATGGGGCTCGATGAGTGGCATGCCCAGTTCGGTGGNGAGCTTCTTGATGTCAAGGTTCGTACTGTGGGCGGTCTTTTTCTCGATCGTTTCGGTCGCATGCCTTCCGAGGGTGACGTCGTTCAACTTGGAACGGCTCGTTGCGAAGTCGAGCTCATCAACGAAAACAGAATCATCAGCGTCCTGGTCACGCTGAAACCCTCCTCAAGCACCGAGAAGACGGAGGGAGTGTGATGGACAACACCGCCTTCTGGCTCTGGTTCCTGGTGGCCTTCGCAGGTCTTCTGTTGAGTGCGGTCTGCTCCGGTCTCGAGACCGGTCTGTACACCATCAATCGAGTCCGATTGGCAGTGCTTGCCGGCCGCGGTTCACGAACCGCCCGGCTTCTCGAAGCTGAACTGGCACGTCCCGGCCGCCTGCTCACGACACTGCTCATCGGCAACAACACGGCGAACTACATGGGTTCGCTCGGTGTCGTCGCGATGCTCGGACTCGCTGGACTGGGTGATACTCAGGCGATCATCGTCGACACGATCATTCTGGTGCCCATTCTCTTCATTTTCGCTGAAACCCTTCCCAAGGATCTTTTTCGCACCAACACGGACAGATGGACTTATCACCTCGTGACACCACTTCGGTTCGTCCGAATTCTTCTCAGCGTCATCGGACTCGTACCGCTCGTCGCGGGAATCGCCGATCTTGTTCAACGTCTTCTTGGAGGCAAGAACGGCAGCGAGGTCGCCGGCCGTCATCGAATGGCGGAATTGCTTCGTGAAGGTGTCGGTGCAGGTGTGCTGTCCACATCTCAGGGTGCCTTGCTTGACCGAGTGGTCGAACTGCGTGATCGAACCGTTCGCTCCGAACTCGTCGGGTGGAGGCGTGTCGCCACGATTCCACTTTCGTCGAATCGTGCGAACCGAGAGCGAATCCTTCGATCCAGACCCTTGAGTCGATGGCCGGTGGTCGATCGTGATGGCCGGGTTGCCGGCATCCTTCATGCCATCGATGCTATGGCAACACCCGAGAAGACGACACAAGAGCTTCTTCGGGCCGCCACCATCATTGATCCTGATGTGACGACTCTCGAGGCGCTCAAGCAGCTGAGAGATGCACGCGTTCAGCTCGCCATCGTGGGCATTCGAGAACATGATGGCGGAAGTCGTTTCAGACCTGTTGGTGTGGTGAGCATCAAAGATCTCGTGGAACCATTGATCGGCCCGGTTCGCGATTGGTGAATATTGGCCTCTCAGGGGCTTTTTTGATCCCAAAGTCAGGACTCTCAAACGGCTTCATCTTGCATCACTTCTGAGTGGTTGATACCTTTCTCCTTCCCCCTTGGGAACCAGTTGACGGGCCTGTAGCTCAGCTGGCTAGAGCGCACCCCTGATAAGGGTGAGGTCCGAGGTTCGAGTCCTCGTAGGCCCATTGGACAAAACGCCCCGATACGGGGCGTTTTGTCATTGAAGCTTCACTTGCTTCTCGGGCCCGGGCCCCGTGATTCGTGGTCATTCCATTTGGTACCATTTCCTTTTCCGATGGTCCTCGGTTCTGCACCTCAATGATCTTCAGCTCAGCAGCATTCATCTTTGCTTTTCTTCCGCTGGTCTTGTTCGGTGCTGTCCTCCTTCGACGAATTCGCGGCGGGACTACTGCTCTCCTCGTCTGGCTGACGATGGCATCGCTTTTCTTCTACGGATTCTGGCGCGCCGAATATCTGGTGCTCATCTGTNTCTCNATNNTGGTCAACTGGTTGTTCGGGATCTGGATTNGTCGNCGCCTCGACCACTCGAAGGTNCCGCTCTTTCTCGGCATCATCTTCAATCTGCTNNTCATAGGATTTTTNAAGTACTTCGACTTCCTGCTTGGAAACGTCAATGNNGTGACTGGAGCCAACTTCAACTCATGGGATATCATTCTTCCTCTGGGCATCTCCTTCTTCACCTTTCAACAGATCGCCTATCTCGTCGACACCTCGAAAGGGCTTACGAACACGACAAGCCTGCTTGAATACAGCTTTTTCGTGTCGTTCTTTCCACAGTTGATAGCCGGACCGATCGTGCATCACCGTCACATTCTGCCCGCGGTTCGATCCGGGCGTGCATTCCTGATCGATTCCGAGGGTGTGCTCAAAGGGCTTCATGCCTTCTCCACAGGATTCGCGAAGAAGGTCATCATCGCGGACAGCCTTGCCATTGCGGCAAGCGGCATCTTTGATTCGGCTGATGCAGGTCATGCCATCAGCACCCATGACGCGATCCTGGGAACACTCTCCTACACCTTTCAGATCTACTTCGACTTCTCCGGCTATACGGACATGGCCATCGGGCTTGGGCTCATGTTCGGTGTCAAGCTTCCGAAAAACTTCGATTCTCCGTACAAAGCGACAAGCGTCATAGATTTCTGGCGTCGATGGCACATCACGCTTTCGGAATTCCTTCGCGACTACGTCTACATTCCGCTGGGAGGCAACCGAAAGGGCCTCCGAAGGCGTCACTTCAATCTTCTCACGACGATGTTCATCGGAGGACTTTGGCATGGAGCCAGCTGGCCGTTCGTATGCTGGGGCGCTCTTCATGGCGTCTTTCTCATCATCAACCACGGAGTGCGCCGCATCATTCCGAGCAGGGAAGGAGCGGGGACACCCGTGGTCGTTTCCATTCTCGGCTTCGTGACCACTTTCACCTTCGTCTCTCTGGCCTGGGTCCCTTTTCGGGCCGTCACATGGTCCGGCATGATGCGCGTCTACGAGGGCATCTTTCCGTTTCTCGGTCAAGATCCGGTCGACCCGGCGCGAGTTTTCAATCCCGATCTGGCCAAGTATCCCGTGGAGTTTACGGTCGAGTCGATGAATCTCACGGCATGGGCCTGGNTGTGCNCCGCGGGGATGATCGCTTTCCTNCTGCCCAANACNTGGACGCTGCTCGAGCGCTTCAGTTCAATGCGNGGAATCCACCGTTTCGGATCCAANACCTTCACGGTGGTCGCGTGCGTCCTTTCGATGTTCGTTCTTCTGTACCACGCGAATCGCGTNACCGAATTCATCTACTTCAACTTCTGACGGGACATCTTCGATGAGTAGTGGAAAACAACTTGCTTTGGTGGCCGGGATTATTCTCTCAGTCACCTTTTTTCCCGCTTCGATCAACTTGNTCGTCGATCCTTACCAGTGGTTCAGGTCCTCGTCCGATGGACTTCAAGTCCTTCACTCAAATCCCCGAAATCAAGTCGCGGGTCTCATTAAGCATCACCTGTCCAATCCATCCAGTGGTTTCGATACGGTGATCATCGGCACCTCGATGGGGCAGAACTTCGTGCCTTCCGAGGTCAGCTCGGCACTTGGTTGCGGCAAGGTCATGAAGCTGAACATGCCAGCGGCGGAGGGGCAAGTCCAGCTCTTCGTACTTGAGAAAGCACTCGAAACGGGCAATATCCGTCGCGTCATCTGGGAGATCGGACGGTACTACCTTCCCACCCAGCCGGTTCGCCTTGAAGACATCGCAACGTTTCCCGCTCATCTCTACGGAAACGAAATGGGTGATCTGAGGCGCACGATCTTCAGTCCGGACATGTTCGAGGATGCCTTCGACCTTTTCTACGAAACGCCTGAAGTCAGCGAATACGATGGTTGGAATTCTTGGTACGAATCAGAAAAATGGGATGCCCAGCGTTCCGAGCAGTTGCTGGTGAGATTACCCGGTCATCTCGAGATGATTCGTGAATTTCGAGACGGTGAACCACTTCTCATGAAGCAACTCCTCGGGGCCTTCACCGACCGTGAGTACCCTTTGCTTGATCGGGTGAGTGAGGTGGTCCGGGCGAACCCCGAAGTCCGTTTCGATTTCTTCTTCCCCCCGATCTCGGCGATCAGTTACGCGGACGAGGAGTTGTTTGGGATATCCATCCTGGATCAAAATGATCTGGCAAGATTTTTTTTCATTCAGAGCGAAACGGTCCGGCGCCTTTCAGAGCATTCGAACGCCGGAATTCACGGGTTCGACACCCAGCGTGACATTGTTCTCGATCTGCGCAACTACAAGGATCTGTATCACTACGGCCCGCATGTCAATCAGATCATGATCGACTCCATGGCCGATGGACGTTCGCTCCTGACACCAGAGAACATCGACACGTATCAGAAAGGCCGACTGGAGATTTTGAACGAGGTCGTGCTCGAGGTGGTTTCCGGAAAAGATCCCCCGACTGATTGACTCGTCACTCAACGGGGAGTCCGAAATCAGAGCGTCCCAGTGTGATGGCCTCGTTGTCCTTTCAAGATGTCACCAAGCGACTCTCCCCTGGTCGGGAAAACTTGAATTCTGTTTTCAGATTATCCCTGAGTGATGTTTCGCTCCTTCTCGATCCCGCGGTTCGCTCCACTCAGTGCCTTTTCAAGAAGTCGTGTCCATAAAATACGCGAGTCCAAACACTCCGTTCAGGTAAACAGATTGCCCCGGTTTTCTGATTGCTCATTTTCATCAATCATCTATCCTGCGTGTCCTCCGGACGGATTTGAACCGTTCCTGCCCAGATCATCAGACGGAATTCAGAATGACTGAAACTGCAAAAAAACTCACTCGTCCCGTCTTCATCTGTGGTCCCTCGCGATCCGGAACCACTCTCATGAGTTGGACGTTCCGAAATCAGATCAATATCGCCTTCGTTGATGAAACCCATTACTTCGATCATCTTCGGAAGGCCTATTCATCTCGTCTTGATCGACCGCTTACCGAGTCCGAACTCGATGAATTCGAGACGTACTTCTTCGAGACGATGTGGACTCATTATCGACCGGCTCACTTCGGAAAAAACGCTTTGTACAACCGGATCGATCCAGCGGTGGTCCGACAACGATGCCTCGATCTTGGTGGACGAGCCGATGATTTCTTCACGGCCTTTTGCCTTGAGTACCACGCAGGCTGCGGTGGACTCGGATGGGGCGAGAAGACCCCGCGTCATGTGTTCTTGATCGATGAGATTCTCGAGGTCTATCCCGACGCTGCAATCGTGTGCATGATTCGAGATCCGCGAGCCGTGGTCGCCTCGTTCAAGGATTGGCACAAGAACAAGATCGTCAAGGACGACCAGGGTGTGGTGACTCACAAGGCCCCCCAACGCAAGCGAATCGAGCGCATCTTTCATCCCCTCACGATTTCATCGCTGGTCAAGGGAGCTTTTCGAGCCGCGCAGAAATCCGTCGAGAAACACGGCTCTGAAAATGTTCGCATACTTCGATTCGAGGATCTCATCGAATCACCCAAGGAAGTGCTCACGGATCTCGCCAACTGGCTCGGCATCGATCCCAGCCAGATTGATCCTGCCAACATGCCCGTCTCGAACAGTTCCTATGCGAAGAGTGGTGAGAAAGAATCGAAAGGCATGAATCCGGAAGCGATTTCTCGGTGGCGAAAGGCATTGTCGCCAGTTCAGATCAGAGTCGTCGAGAAGGCGACATCCAAGATGATGGCCGATGCCGGTTACGAACTCACGAACATCAAGGCATCGCCATTTGCGATGGCCGTCTGTTACGCACGTTTTCTGCCATCTGCCACTCGTGCGATTCTGGCATCACGTCGACGAACTGGAAATCTCCCTGCATTCGTTTTCAAACGGGTCCGGATGTTCTTGCGTCCCTGATGAGGCCTTTCGGGATCATTTCGAGTGGATGCAGGCTGATTTGTTCCAGTATTGATCTCTGAATCCGATTTTTACCCGTTACCATTGGGCTACTTCATGATCTTTCGCTCTTCTCGATTCGAGAAATGACTTCACGTTGTCATGCGGACAGATGAGATTCACCCAGATCGGAGCCACCATCATGCAGACCACCGCTCTCACACTCCTGAGCTCATCCATCCTTCTCGTCACCAGCATGGTGAGTGCCGGTGATGCGGACCAGGTGATCCTTCGACTCGAGACCGTGCAGGCGAAGCCCGGCGAGCTGGTCCCCGTGTCGATTTCCATGGAAACGACCGAACTGGTCGGCGGCTTTGACTTCAGGCTGACCGCCGAGGGCAACGACATCACTTCCATCGGATGGGATGGTCCGCTCTTCAGCAGTGGCTGGACTGGTTGGGACACGCTGAACGGCGACAACTCCAGAACGGTCAGTGCCGCCTGCATCTTCACTGAAGACCAGGTCGATCCCGGTGACCATCTGCTGATCAATGCCTTCGTTCAAGTTCCCGATGACGCTCAGCCCGGTTCATTCATCTCCGTTGGAGCGACCGATACCTGGTTCGCGAATTATTTCTTCGACATCGGTGAAGTGATCGTGATCGATGGAGGTGTCCAGGTTCTCAGGTCCGCCGACTTCAGTGGGAACGGAAACATCGGCCCCGAGGACCTTGGAATCCTTCTCGGATTCTGGGGAGAAAACGATTTCGCAGATCTCAATGGGGACTCGATCGTCGACGGCCTGGATCTGACCATGCTCCTCAGCCTCTGGGGCACTCAAGGCTGAACTCCAGTCCCGCCCCGGAACTGCCAGTGCTCGTTGTGGTGCCGTCACGAGATGACAGACACGAACGGAAGCGTGTTTCCTCGATCAGGAAACCGCTTCTTTTCGTTCGTCGAATGTTCGCGATTCGCCCGCGCAAATGACAGTCTGGATGCCATCGAACTGATGCCTCTCGTGGTTTTCAACCACCCCGAGGTATTTTTACGGAGGTTTCCTGACTCATCCGACAGGTCTGCTAGTCTTCTGGGATTCAAACGGCGCAGCCCGGGAAAGAGAGTGTTCACGAATGATTCGAGTGCGACTGGTACAGGGAATCATCCCGCACTATCGAATCCCCGTATTCGAGAATCTGGCGGCTCGCCCCGAGATCGATCTCACGATCCATGCGAATCTTTCCGAAGGCACCAGTTCGCTCAAGGGAGAATCTCACGTTTCAGGGTGCCGTCTCGAACATTTCTCCGAAAGGACGCTCGGTCCTCTGCTCTGGGATTCCCAGATCGTCTCCATTGCAGCTCAACCATGTGATGTCCTTCTTCTTCCCTGGCGAACTCGGTCCCTCTTCACGAGCAAGGCGATCCGAGCCGCTCGCAGATCGGATGCGGGTGTCGTCCTCTGGGGTCATGGTCTCAGCAAGTACGACAATGCGTTTCGACGAGCCCTGCGAACTCGACTTCTCACGAAGGTCGATGCCTTGCTTTTCTATGATCCCATGACGGCCAAGAAGTACGTCTCCAGTGATCTTCCAGCCGAAAAACTCTTTGCCGCTTCCAACGCGATCGATCAACGTCCCATCCAGAAGGCGATCAAGGCATGGAAAGATGAGCCTGGAAGACTTGAAGCGTTTCAGAGGAAGGAAGGGCTCGATCCCGACCGCACCACCATCTTCATCTCGCGAATCGAACCGGACAAGAAACTCGATCTCCTGCTCGATGGTTTGAAGCACGCGCTCAAGCACGATCCCGGAATGCGTCTGGTGGTGGTGGGGGATGGTTCGGCTCGAGGGGAGGCGGAAGCCCACGCACGTGCCATCGAGGTCGACCATGCCGTTCGATTTCTCGGTGCGATCTACGACGAAACCGAACTGGCCGGTTGGTGCCTCTCGGCCTGCTGCATGACCTATCCCGTGGCGGTCGGACTGAGTGTGATGCACGCCTTCGGATACGGCCTTCCCGTTCTGACCTCGGATGACATCTCAGGTCACAATCCTGAAATCAACGCGATTCGCCCCGGTGAGAACGGGCTTTTCTATAAAGATGGAGATCCCGGTGATCTCGGCCGCACATTGTTCGAATTCGCTGAATCCGACGAGCGACGAAAACGGATGTCTGATGCGGCACGTGCTTCAGTGGGTCCTGATGGCTGGTGCATCGATCGCATGGTCGATGGGTTCGTCGAGTGCATCACCGCGGTGAACGCGCGCCGGATGTCCTGACCGGAATCCACCGTTCTCCCAAGCTCACTTCTTCTTGTTCGTGTCCTTGCGATCGACGCTCTTGAGGACGCCACCGGTGTCATCATCGAGATTGAAGATGATGAATGCCGAGATGTCCCGTCCATCGCTGTAGGCGATGACGCCTTTGCCCTTCGCCAGGAAGACGTAGTTGCTTCCGTTGACCGAGGCCGGCCCGACGCTTCCGTTGTATTCGACCTTGACCAGGCGGGTGTCGTACTCGCCCATCGGAACCTTCACACGCCAGCCACCGAGATCCGTCCAGGTGCAGTCGACCGTGCCGGAATACGCGGTGGATTTCATGCTTCCCACGTTGTACACATCCACCTTCGTCGTGCGTCGCGCGGGTGTGCCGGGTTTCGAACCTGAGTGCACGATCGGCTCTGCGGGATCGAGTTCGATGATCACGCTGTAGGACTTGTTGAGGGCACTTGGTGACACGATCCCGTAGGGGTCGTTCGTGGTGAGGTATCTGGTCGTGCCACCCGGAAGCTCCAGAGCCCATCCATCGATTGGATCCTTGAGCGTGCTGCCGGGTGCTCGGGTGATTTTCCTGACCACCACGGTCTCTGATTTGGCATGGTCGTTGCCATGTCCGTAGGTCATCGTGGCCTCCTTCAAGGGCCACCAGTCCTTGGCATCGTCCAGCAGGGGGACGTTCTTCGCGGGGCCGATCACGATTCCAGGAAGTCGGTTCTGAATGTGCTGGGCGTCATCCTGAGCCATGCCCTCGAAGGCATCGTCAGTGGTGAGACCGAAAGAGGCCTGTGAAATCATGAAGAAAACGACGCTCGCAGCCATCGCGAAAAAAAGGTGGAAGTGATGTCCGGGCTTCTTGGTCATGATCTGGCTCCTTGATCGCTGTTTTTGGTGTCTTCAGCATACCTTCCCCGGCTTTGAGAATCGGTTCGAGGCTGTGTTTTCACCCCGAATTGCCTATCATGCGTCGCTGCCGAACACTTCGGTCAGACCCACCACATTAGAAATCTCAATCGGAGAAGAGAACGTCATGCGTCGTGCCAAGATCAGCGTCATCGGAGCCGGAAACGTCGGAGCAACCTGTGCCCACTGGGCCGCCGCCAAGGAACTCGGCGACATCATCCTCGTCGACATCCCCGACAAGGAAGGCGTCGCCAAGGGCAAGGCGCTCGACCTCGCGTGTGCCGCACCCATGGAGCGGTTCGATTCCAACATCATCGGTACTTCGGATTACGCGGACACGGCCGGTTCGGACGTCGTCATCGTCACCGCTGGTCTTCCTCGCAAGCCAGGCATGAGTCGCGATGATCTCATCGAGACCAATGTCAAGATCGTCCGCAGCGTCTCGGAGAAGGTCGCCGAGCACTCACCCGAGTCGATCATGATCCTCGTCTCGAACCCGCTCGATGCCATGGTCTACACCG
>NYVB01000051.1 GCA_002684315.1 Planctomycetaceae bacterium
TTGTTCGCCGTCACGGCGTCCGAGTTCTTCGCGTCGGCTGCAGTGGCTCGAGCCATGGCGGCTTTGGCATTCGCCGCACCCTTGTCCTTGGCCCAGGTCGTGTAATCATCCATCATGCCATTGGTCTGGATGAAGGAGGAGACACGGAGCATCGTGGCCTGCATGTTTTCGTAGGCGGACCAGTCCTTCGAGACCATGGCCCTTTCCTTCGACAGCGAGGCGGCTATATCAGCGACGTCCACATCCGGGGTGGGATGTTCGCTCATCACTCTCTGAAGTGCGATGTTGTANGCCTTGTCGAGGCTGATGCCTTTGGGCTTNTCTGCNGGAGTATTTCGGTAGGTGTCCCACTTCGCATCCAGTCCCTTGGTGCTGATGAATTCAGTCATCTGCGTGATTCGGGTGTGGGCTTGGAGTGTCATCGGTTCGATGGTCGAATCGATGAATTGCATGGCGGCGAGTTTCTGTGCAGCCGTGGCGGTCGAAGTGTCTGCCTGGTTGTTCGCTGACGCATTGGCGATCGTGAGCATAAGGCAGGTGGAAATCGTTGTAATCAGAGTTCTGGGATGCATTGACGGGGCTCCTTTTAGGTGTTTCAAAGTACCTTCAGGAGACCACTCTGTGGGGCTTCCGGGGAAAAAAGCCGTCCTTAATCTCTCCCTCAGCTCCATGCTCCGAGAAGTCTGGCGAGATCACCACCCCCGACGGTGCCATTTCCATCCAGATCGAGTGCCGCGGCACTCGAGCCCCATCCGCTGAGAAGTGCCGCCAGGTCGGCCCCATTGACCGTGCCATCTCCATTGATGTCCTCAGGAAGCAGGCCGCACTCCAGCAGGCTGCAGTCTCCTCCATCGAGCTCAAGACAGCAGAAATTCGCCTCATAGACCTGCGCGACGCCGTCACAGAAGCCATCGCCCACCCAGACGTTCGGCCAGCAGGCACCGCTTTCGTCGCAGTCCACGATTTCGTTGGTGCTGCAGCCCGGTCCTTCCACGACCCACTCGCGGACCTCCGTCATCAGCGCATCCCGCATCGACTCATCCCGGACCATGTCGGTGTTGTCGACGACCTTCACCGTGATTCGAGAACCTGCCGAGACCTGATAGTCGCCGAGGTCAAGCGTGTTCCCGATGGCCGTGAGCGGGACATCATCGATCCACCATGTCTTGGTGGTCGCCGAGGAATCACTGAGGACGGTGTTCACGACGAGGATGGCATCAGAGTCGACGCTGGTTTCAATGGGTTCGAACGTGTCGACCACGCCGACGAGTGCGTGGAACTGTCCGATCAGTTCTTCTCGTGATGGTGCGTTGAAAGGCTGCGCGAGAGATCTCATCATCGAATTGTTGGTCGGTCGATAGATCCCGAACGAGTGGTATGCACAGCCTTCGAAACAGTCGTGCTGACCGATGCCGGGAAGATCGTAGCCCAGCCACCGGTCCCATTTCTCACTGCTTTCATTCATGGCGTTGAAATCAAGAATGCTTGCATTCGCCGCCGCGGATTCACCGCCGGTGTAGGTGTCGCTGCTGCCTCCGTAGGTGTATTCGTCGGCAAGGTTCCCCAGCGAATGCCCCAGTTCATGGATGAAGACCTCGACCGCGGAACCGTTGAAGCCGGAATAGGTCCCAATGTCGGCGCTCGAGTATCCCGCGCCGCCGTACTTGGTGCTGTTGGCGACCGCGGCGATCTGGTCGACGTCAGGCGCGAATGCGGCCATCGCTGCCGCCGACCCCGTGTTGATGCAGAGGAGGCGCTCGATGTTGCTGCACCAGAAACGCATGTCCAGGGCGGTGTCTCGCTCGACGCCCTGGGTGGGGTCGTTGTCGACACCTGACTCCGCGGAGACGACGTCCACTCTGTGAACGTTGAAGTACTCCCGGTATCGAATGAATGGTTCGTATTGAAAGAGCCGCTCGTAGCCTGCGACCGCGACCGCGGGCCAGGTCGGAAGATCCGCTTGGGTGAAGCCATCTCCGATGAAGACGATGTCAACGCGATTCGCCGTCGGTCCGTTCGAGAGAATGGTCTCGACGTTGGGGGCACCGAAGCGATTGATGCCCTTCGCGTTCTGGATCGGAAGTTGGAGCTGGAATCCTTCCAGGCTCAGATCCGTCTCCGACTTCGGCATGCAGTAGTTCACGGTTTCGGTCGGTGGGTCGATGACCTCGGCACACAGGGGGGAGGTCAGAATCAGGAATACCGTTGTGATGGTGGGGGACATGTCTGCTCCTGTCGTTATCCGATTCTTTCATGAATGGTTTCGAATTGCGAGACTGAAAAAAGACGACCCTCCGATTTCTCGAAGGGTCGTCATCACGCGTGATTGTTTCTCTGGTTGCTAGAGGAGGTGTTCTCCCGGCATTTCGTCGGGAACCGACTCCTCCTCTTCGATCGGAACGATGGTCATTTCCTGAATGTCCGTGGCGGCCTCATCCGCGGCATCCGCGGCGTAGCCATTCTCAAGTTCCCCTGATTCCATGGCCCGCATCTGATGCCAGTCGTCCAGCGTGAGCATGACTTCTCTGGCCACCGAGCCCTTGTGTTCTCCCAGGATCCCGGCAAGGCCCATCTGATCGACGAGGCGCGATGCCCGGCTGTATCCGATCGCGAGCCTTCTCTGAAGGAGCGAGACCGAGCCTCTGCCGGATTCGATCATGATCTCGACCGCCTGATCGAACAGGGGATCTCGTTTGCTNGGCTCGAGTCCTGACTCCGGATCGTGTTCATCCGAAGCNGCAGATCCGGAGGACTTGATCGCGACCAGGCTGCGTTCGAAATTCGGTGCCGCCACGGTCTTGAGGAAGCGAGCCACGTCTCGTGTNTCCTTGTCGGTGACCAGTGTGCCCTGACATCGCTTGATCTCGGTGCTTGCCGGCGAGAGGAACATCATGTCCCCCTGCCCCAGCAGGAGTTCCGCGCCCTTCTGATCGAGAACGATGCGACTGTCCATGCCGGAAGCGACCTTGAAGGACACCCGACANGGCATGTTGCTCTTGATCAGACCGGTGACGACGTTCGCCTGCGGACGCTGTGTCGCGAGAATCAGATGAATGCCGACCGCTCTGGCCTTCTGGGCGATACGAACGATCGAGTGTTCGACTTCCTTGGCGGTCATCATCAGGTCTGCAAGTTCATCGATCACGAAGACCAGATAGGGGAGCTTGTTCGGGAGTTTCGCCTTGGCGAGATCGCTCTCCGCACCGGCGCGTTCGCAACGGTCCTCTTCCTCGAGTTCGTTGTAGGAGACGATGTCTCGCACGCCACACTTCTGAAGTAGTTCGTATCGCTCCTCCATCTTTCCCACGGCCCATTCGAGAATGGCTGCGGCCTTCGTCATTTCAGTGACGACCGGGCACATCAAGTGAGGCACGTCTGAGAACTGACTCATTTCAACCATCTTGGGATCGACCAGAACCATCTTGAGTTCATCAGGCCGCTTGGTGTAGAGCCAGCTCATGATGATCGAGTTCATGCAGACGCTCTTGCCTGAACCCGTCGTGCCTGCGATGAGCATGTGCGGCATCTTGGCGAGATCCGCCACGAGTGGTTCACCTGCGTTGTCCTTGCCCAGGAACATGGGCAGGATCATGCCGTTGGCCGCGCCGCTGGACATGAGTTCGCTCAGTCGGACCTTTTCCTTGCGAGGATTCGGCACTTCGATTCCGACCGTGGTCTTCCCCGCCATGGTCGGGATGATTCTGATGTTGGGGGCCTGAAGACTGCGTGCCAGATCGCTTTGAATCGAGTTCAGGCGGGCCACTCTGGTTCCGGGTGCCAGTTGGACCGAGTACAAGGTCACGACGGGTCCGCTTTCGATTCCCGTCACATCGGCATCGATCTGGAACGTATGCAGGGTCTCTTCGAGAACTTCCGCCTGCTCTCTGACGTGGCCTTCCATCTGCTCCGAGAAGTTCTCCTCGGAGGCTTCGAGGAATTCCACTCCGGGAAACAGATAGCCCTCGAAGTTGTCCTCACGTGGAAGATCGGCTTCCTTGAGTTCCGGGGTTCTGCTGGAGGCCATTCGGACGGGAAGTCTGGCGATCTTGGCTCGTAATTGTTCCTTGGTCAGAGCAGGGCGGACTTCCTCTTCTTCTTCCTCTTCCTCTTCCTCGACGTCCTCGTAGTCGTACTCGTCCTCGTCTTCCTCTTCTTCTTCGTCGTCTTCCTCCTCTTCCTCTTCCTCCTCTTCCTCGTCTTCGTACTCGTACTCGTACTCATCCTCGAGTTCTTCGAAGTCCTCGAGATCATCGACTGCCGGTCCGCCTGCAGGACGCAGTGCGCCGCGAGTCGAGGAGATTCTTTCGGCCACCGCCGAGAAGAAAGCGGGAATTCGTTCGTTGAACAGGTCACCTGCTCTTCGCAGGACATTGGGAAGGCGAAGCACCAGTTCATCACCGGCGATGAGCGCTCCGATCACGAATGCGGTCAGCATCCAGAGTGAGACCCCGAATCCGTTGAATCTGGCCTGCAGATGCTCGGAGAGATAGCTNGGGATCAAGCCGCCAGGAGCGGTCGGGGTGCCCGCCACGCCACCAAACCAAGTGACATCAAGCGTTGCCAAGGCCAGTCCAGACAGGCAGGCCCCAACAATCCGCAGCGTCGGATGTGTGATCTCCCGGCCTCGCAGGACCGCGATCAGTCCGATCAGAGCCCAGAGCAGAAGAACCCAGATGGTGAATCCAAGTGCCCTCAGAGACCAGTTGGCGAGGGTCGCCCCCACGATTCCCATGGGATTCGCGGTCGGGTCGTTGTGGACGCTCGTCGAGCGTGCCGGCCAGTCAGCGGCATCAAAGCCGATGAGCGCCGTCACAAAAAACAGCCAGAATGCTGCGACCAGCACCCACCCTGCGACCTGCATGGCGGATCGTCCACCCCGTTGAGGAGCCTTTGTCTTCTTTCGCATTGCCTTCGAAGTCCTTTTTCGTGCCATAGTTCCTGTAAATATCGGCAGAACACCCTTTTCACAGTGAGAAACAGAAGGCATATGGGGCCCACTTTCCGGTTTCTGTCGTTAGGATTTTGCTTTCCGACCCACCCTCGTCACCAATCCGACCGGTTCGAGGTGTCTGAGGGGCTCCTATCAGTTGTCGAGAGGCTTCGATGAAATTCGAATTGATCGATCAAATCCTTGAATCTTCCCCTGATCGAGTTGTGGCCATCAAGAATGTGTCCAGCGCCGAAGAGTATTTGGCGGACCATTTTCCCTCTTTCCCGGTCCTGCCGGGTGTTTTCATGCTGGAATCGATGCTCCAGGCCGCTCGGGCCCTGCTTGCTCAGCACGGAGCCCACCAGATGATGCTGGGTGAGGTTCGGGCCCTTCGGTACGGAACCTTCGTTCGCCCCGGAGAGACTCTGAAAGTCGAGGTTCAGCTCCAGAAGACCGTGGATGGGGTCTATACCTTCAAGGGAAACGGCCTGAGAGTTCTTCCCGGTGATTTGGGCGAACCCGCCACAGCAGTCTCCGGACGTTTTACAATGCGTCCTGCGAAACCCTGAGTTTTTTCGTTTGAGAATCGCCGCATTGTGGCGGCTCGATCAGTACCTGTCATGAAGACGGCATGCCCGTCATGAGGAGCACGTGGATGGCACTTAGCCGAGATGAAGTTAGCAATCGAGTGAGCAATGTCCTTGAGGAGGCGCTTGGCGTCGATCAGGATGAAATCACGCCTCAAGCCACATTGATCAATGATCTTGGCGCCGAGTCGATCGATTTTCTGGACATCAGCTTTCAGCTTGAAAAGGCCTTCGAGGCGGACTGTTCTGTCGACACGCCTTTCAAGATCGAGCAGGGCGAACTCTTTCCCGAGAACCTTCTGAACGACGCCGAGCTGGTTGAAAACGGGCGAATCACGGATGAAGGCATGGCGCTCCTCAAGGAGAAGATGCCTCACGTCGACTTCTCTGAATTCGAATCCGACCGGAGTGTCGGAAAAATTCCAGAACTTTTCACCGTCAAGACGCTCGTGGATTTCTGTGAGCGCAAGCTCGCGGTCTGCGCGGCCTGATCGAGTTCGGGGTACACGATGCGTTGGATGTGGATTGATGCAGTCACCCAATACGAGCCTGATCAAAGGCTCGTGGCGGTGAAGAACGTCTCGCTTGCCGAGGAGCATCTCCACGACCACTTTGCCGCGACTGAAACCCATCCCGCTCTGCCGTTGATGCCCAATTCGCTGATCATCGAGGGCATGGCCCAGACAGCAGGCATCCTCGTGGGATCGGTCAATCGATTCCGTGAAAAAGTCGTGCTCGCGAAGATCACACGGGCGACCATCGAAGCGGATGTGGTTCCGGGAAGAACCATTCGATACGACGCTCGNCTCGATCGAATCGACGATGCCGGCGCCGCGACCACCGGTACCGTCGAGATGCTCGACCATGCGGATGGNGAGTGGACNCGAATCGGTTCCGTGGATCTCGTCTTCAGTCACATCGACAACAACATGGCCGGCCTCGAATTTCCCGAACACAACTTCGTGTTCAGTGACAATTTCCGCACGATCCTTCGATCTGCGGGCATGGATTCTCTCTGCGATTGAACGCATGGCACACCACAAGGCGATCTATCCCGGTTCCTTCGATCCGCCCACGCTCGGGCATCTGGACGTGCTCATGCGAGCCCGACGACTGTTCGATGAAATCGTGCTTGCCGTCGGTCGAAACCCCGACAAGGGCGGTCCCTTCATTCCGATCGAAACCCGTCTGGCACTGCTCCAGGATCTGGTCGACGAGATCGTGGCCGAGGACCCCTCGCTCGCAAAGGTGACGGTCGCAGCCTACGAGGGATTGACCGTCGACTTCGCCCGTGCCGAGCAAGCCAGCGCGATTCTTCGCGGAATCAGGAATACGACCGACCTTCAATCCGAATGCCAGCTTGCGATCACCAATCGTCAGGTGGCTGATATCGAGACCGTCTTCGTCGTTCCCGGGGAAGCGTTCGCCTACACCTCATCAAGTCTGATCCGTCAGATCGCGGAACTCGGAGGTGATCCCCATCGACTGAGCACCATGTTGCCCGTCAATGTGATCGACATCATCTCGGCTCGACAGAAAAAGGACGCTGGGTCATGACTCTCGAGCTTCGTCCCATCTCCCTTGGTGCACTCTCAGCTCANCCGCTTCGTGGTGAGAAGGGTGAAAAACGACCGGGTCATCTNACCACCAGTCTGATCGTGCAGGATGANGTCAGGATTCTCATCGATCCTTCGCTGCCNCCNCGCGTNCTCGCGGAACGGCTNGATGAACGNGCNGGTNTCTCGCCGGACGCNATCGACATGGTCTTTCTCACGAGNTTCCGACCAATCGGACGCCGTGGACTGTCCCTCTTCCCCGATGCCCGTTGGATGATCGCCGAGCCCGAGCGGGAAGCGATCGGCGTCGGCTTGATTCAGGAATATGAACGTGCTTCCGATGCCTCCGATGAATCCCTGTTGCAGACCTTGCGCGATGAAATCAGTCTTCTTCAAAGATGCGAGTCGGCTCCGGACACGCTTGCAGAGGGCGTGGATCTCTTCCCGCTCAATGGTCTGACTCCCGGTTTCTGTGGTTTGTTGCTGGCCGATCCCAAGTGGACCATGGTGATTGCGGGCGACGCGGTCCCCACCGTGGAGCATCTGGTCGCAGGTCAGGTTCTTTCCGAAGCGCATGATCTCAAGGCGGCACAGGCTTCTCTCGGCGAGGTCGTCGAGATCGCGGACTTCATCGTTCCCGGTCGCGACGGTCTGACCCCGAACCCGATCCGTCGCTGGTGATCGGCCGTTCGGAACCCAAAAAAAAGGGGCCCCGCTCGGGGAGGCGATTCCGAGTCGGGGCCAATCCAGGGTCCATGTTGTTCTCAGGTGTCTTGAAAGTGCCGGGGCTGGCCGATCGAAGCTTCCGTCGAGCATCCGAGTCAGGGCGCGACCCCGGTACTTTCAAGTCACCCGATGAGATGACCGTTGAAACTGTCCATTTCAGCGCCCGGAAGACAAGCTTCAGTCTCAAAAAGTGTGTTCAGGAGTTCGGATTGGGTATGTCGGGACCGGGAATTGCCCTGCTAGAATGTCCGCATGGCCAATCAATCACCCAACGTGAATCTTTCCTCTCGAGCTGATCGGTCCCCTGATCCGGTTGAGATCGACCTTCAGCCGATCGAACGCCCGGTCACGATTCGCACGCTTCAGCGAAAGGTCGATGCCGGTGAAGCGTTTGCCTGTCTGACCGCCTACGACGCCTTGACGGCAGGGCACATGCAGGCGGCGGGGGTTCCGGTTCTCCTGGTGGGAGATACCGCAGCCGAGGTGATTCTCGGTCTGCCCGGAACGATCCATGCGCCTCTCGAATTTCTCATCACACTCACCGCCGCGGTGAAGCGAGGCGCCCCGAATTGCTGGGTGATCGGCGACATG
Source organism: Planctomycetaceae bacterium (assembly GCA_002684315.1). The sequence continues at coordinate 8,391 of NYVB01000051.1, forward strand.
CCGTTCATGAGCTACCAGGTCAACATTGAGGAGGGTCTGAGAAATGCCGGACGTTTTCTCGTTGAAGGTCATGCGGATGCGGTGAAGCTGGAAGTCGATCTCGGTCACACCGAACTCGTCCGACGGATGGCTCATGCCGGAGTTCCGGTGATCGCCCACATCGGTTCCAAGCCTCAACAAGCACGCCGCCACGGAGGGTACTACTCCGATGGCCGCACGGTCGATGCCGCCGAGCGATTGATCGAGGAAGCCAAGGCTTTCGAAGCAGCGGGTGCTTCCATGATTCTCGTCGAGGCCGTTCCATCTGAAGTCGCCGCGCACATCGTCAAGAGCGTTGGAATTCCCGTGATCGGATGTGGCGCCGGGCCGGAGTGTCACGGGCAGATCGTCGTCACACACGATTTGCTCGGCCTCACCGATTGGCAGCCGCCGTTCGCTCAGCCGATCGATCAGATCGGTACCGCGATCCGTCAGGTCGCAGGGCAGTGGGCGAGCAGAGTTTCTCGTCGCGCTCACGGGGAGCATCCCTATCGGATGAGTGAAGGTGAAGCCGAGCGTCTCGGCTCTCGGGATGACTCCTGCAGCGGATGAGCCGCACTTCGGTTCATTCAATCCTGATCTCATCACCTGAGTCTCTTTTCGAAACGTCACATTTCATGCTTGATCCCCACAGTGCTTGTTTCGGGTCCCCTGCGAGGCGACACGGTCTCTCCACAGGTTGGATGCCGGCCCTGATCGTCATGTTGCTCGGTCTTTGCGTCCTTGTCCTGGGGCCACAGCTCGTGCGTCAGGTCGTTTTCGAACGCGAGCGTGAAGTGGTTCTCGAAGCATCCGAGCGTCTGGACGAAAACACCGTCCTCGAGCTCATCAATCAGGCTTCACGAAACATCGCACTCAAGGTGGAGCCTTCGGTGGTCCATGTCTCCACTTCCGGCGCGCTTGGGCAACGTGGATTCTTCACGTCGAGTGGTTCCGGGTGGGTCTATGACGAGCAAGGCCATGTCATCACCAACGCCCATGTGGTGGCATCCGCAGAGAACATCGAGATCCAGTTCCAGAATGGTGAACGCAGAACCGCGCGGTTCATCGGTTCAGACGTCCGAAGCGACATCGCCGTGCTTCGCGTCGATCCGGTTCGAATGCATCCTGCCGAACGAAGCATCGAGATTCCGCAACAGGGTGAACTCGTCTATGCCTTCGGCTCGCCGTTTGATTTCCGATTCTCCATGTCCTCTGGAATCGTCTCCGGACTTGGTCGGTCCGCCGGTCTCGCGGCGCTTGATACCGAAAACTTCATTCAGGTCGATGCCGCCGTGAATCCGGGCAATTCAGGTGGCCCTCTTTGTGATGTGCAGGGGCGGGTCATCGGAATGAACACCGCGATCGCCACGGGACGGAGCAATCAGATCGGTGAGGAAGGGCAGTTCGCAGGAATCGCACTTGCCATTCCCACCAGGATGATCGAACTGATCGTCGATCAGATCATCGCCGGGGAGGAAGTCGTCAAGGGATATCTCGGTGTCCAGATGGTCGCGATCTCTCCTCAGATCTCGGCGCAGAGGGGGCTGAACCCGGCGTTACGAGAGGTCTATGATTCATTCGAAGGCACCGGAGTTCTGGTCACCGACGTTCCCTCCGACGGCCCCGCGGCGCAGGCGGGCGTGCGCCCCGGTGACGTGATTCTTTCCATTGACGGGGTTGCCGTCGCGCAGGTGGACAACGTCGCCGCACAGGTGGGGTTTCGGATGCCGGGTTCGGTCATCACCCTCGAGCTCGGGCGCCTGGATCCTCAATCCCGGGAGACCCGTCGCATTCTGATCGAGGTCGTCCTGGGAACGATGAATCCTGATGTGATCTACCGGGAAATCGTCAGTTTTCTTCGAATGATCGGCCTCAATGAACTTGCCACGCTCACCCCCGAGCGTGCTCGTGACCGTGGGATTCCCTGGGTTCCCGGAGTTCTGGTCGTTTCCGCGGCTCCAGGGGCGGCCATTCAGGCTGGTGATGTGATTCGCTCGGTTTCAAATGAGTCTATTTCGAGCCTGGAAGACCTCTACACCCGTATTCGTACCGTTCGCAATCGAACGGGCCGTGCCTTCTCCGGAACGAATGTCGCGCTGCAGCTCGGTGTGGAAGGTCCGGATGGTCGGATTCGAAACCTGCAAATACCTCTGCGTTGACGCGGAACGATCGATAGACTGGATCTCCATGGAAAACACAAGCCCCTCAACACGTCCTCTGCTCGAGGTCGACAATCTCAAGACTCATTTTCCGGTTCGCCGCGGCATCCTCCAGCGAGTGGTGGATCAGGTCCGCGCGGTCGATGGTGTGAGTTTCAAGATTCAACCCGGTGAAACGCTCGGGCTGGTCGGTGAATCCGGATGTGGAAAGACCACCGTCGGTCGTACGATTCTTCGTCTGATTCCCGCGACATCTGGTGCGGTTCGCTATGACGGTGAGAACGTCTTCGACATGAACGCCTCCCAGATGCGTGACATTCGTCGCAAGATGCAGATCATCTTTCAGGACCCCGCGGGATCCCTCAATCCTCGCATGCGCGTCGGTCGCATCGTCGGTGAACCTCTCGAGGTCCATGGGCTCGCAAGTGGTGATGAACTCAGGGAGCGTGTCGAGAATCTTCTGGAACGATGCGGTCTCTGGCGCCAGGCAGCCGACAGATATCCCCATGAATTCTCCGGTGGTCAACGACAGCGCATCGGAATCGCTCGAGCCCTCGCTCTCGAGCCGCGACTCATCGTCTGTGATGAACCGACTTCGGCTCTGGATGTCTCGATCCAGTCCCAGATCCTGAATCTGCTCGCAGATCTTCAG
>NYVB01000052.1 GCA_002684315.1 Planctomycetaceae bacterium
ATGGCGTCGGCGAACTTTCGAAGCGTGGGAGGAAGGACGGATCGACGGAGATCCGGGACGTCGAGTATAGATGGTCCACATGGTGAAATCCCCTCCTGAACCCGACTCCACCACGGCGTCGGCACCCATTCCGGGACTGCCGACCCCGATCGAGGTTCGCCGGGGCCGAGCAGCCACGGTTCTGGGACTGCTGGGCGTTCCGACGGTCGGCATCACCGCGATCGCGGGGCTCGGACTGGGGTTGGCGGGCGTTCGGTCGCCTCGGCCGAGGTGGTCGATTCTGGGAACGATCGTTTCTCTCTTCGTCCTCGCGGGTTGGCTCGGTGGGCTGTTGGGATTCCTCGAGCTCGCGACCTCGAAGCCACTGCCGGCGGGGATCATTTCGCAAGGGAATCGCCTCGGTCTGGCGGTTGCGGGGGTCATCGCGCGGGGGGTCGACCCGGCGGATCCGCAGACTCCGCCGGATTCGGTCATCGTGGAGATCGTCGATGGACTGCCCCGGTCATTGCGTCGCCACATGGAATCGCCTTCGGGGCTGCTGGCGATCGAAACGCTCCCCCGACCGCCGGGCTGCCTGCTTCGCTGGCGAATCGGCCCTCCAGCCGACCCAGCCGATCCATCGCCGGTCACTGCGGTGGATCCGAAGCGAGGTGGCATTTACCTCTACGCCGCCGACGGGCGGATGCTCGTTGGTTATCGAAGGGCGCTCGATCCGACGAGTCGCGGCATACAGATGGACGATCTGGANGAGGCCGTCGTNNNGCGANTCGTACCCTTCGCCCGAGCGATCACGGATCGAGCGAAGACCCTCGAGGGCCGACTCCCCGAGCCGGCGGAGGTGACCCGACTGTTGGACGAGGTGCCGTCGAACGGACCCTCACCGAGATACCGACCCCGTACGGGCGGTCGGTTCGATCTCGTCGACCCGGAATCGGGACGTCGCGCTACCTTCGCCGCCTTCGGTGGTGTGATGCTCCCGCTCGAACGTTGACGTCCGATCGTGGACGCCCGTCGAGGGTCGCCTAGAATCCGGACCNCGTCCNANCTCTTCGTCCGACCCTCTCGCGGAGTCGCCGCCATGCGCACCCACGTCGCCCGTCAGTTCGTTCGTNTCGCGTTCGCCTCGGTCCTCGCCGGTCCCGGGCTGGCTGGTGTCGCCTTCGCCCAGGATGACGCGAACCAGCGCATCATCGAAGGCAAGGTCGATCCCTACGGCTTCCAGCCGGCGAACGACTTCGTCGTCGTGGATGCGGAGACCGCGGACCTCGGAAGGTTCTTCGAGGATGCCGGGCCGATCGCGCGATCCTGGTACCAGCACGTGATGACGCTCTCGAGCCCGTACTTCGAAGGCCGGTCGCCGGGAGGCGACGGCATCGAACGTGCNGCNGACTACGTCCAGTTCTGGTTCGAACGCGCGGGTCTCGAACCGGCGTTTCCCGCGCCCGGTGANGATCGCGACGTCTGGACGAGCCACCGGCAGCATCTGGAACTTCCCGGTGGGCGTCCGTCCATCGAGAAGGCGGTCATGCAACGGGATCGTGCCGACGAAGGACTGGAGACGCTCGAGCTCGGGCGGGAGTTCACGGTGCTCGGGAACTCCGGAACCGCCGACGTCTCGGCCCCACTCGCCTTCCTCGGATACGCGATCGAATCAGGTCCGGACGACTATTCCAGCTTCGCCGACGATGCGGTGACCGGCGACGAGCTGGCGGGCCGGATCGTGGTGATGCTTCGCTACGAACCCCTGGACGACGAGGGACGAAGTCGATTCACGAGTCGTCGCTTCAGTCGACATGCGGCGATCCCCCCGAAGATGCAGGCCGCGGTCGATCGCGGCGCCGCGGGAATCATCCTCGTGAACCCTCCCGGCGCGGTCTTCGCGAAGGACGGTCTGCAGGACGTCGCCGCCAGTCGGGCGGGTGACGAACTCGAGATTCCGGTGGTCCAGGTGACCCCTGACGTCGCGGACCGTCTCCTTGCGGATTCGGATCCGGAGGGACGTGACCTGCGAGCCCTTCGTCGCATCGCCGACGAAGGCGGCCACGGCGGCATNCTNTTCGATGCCGATCGCAAGGTGCGCCTCGCCACCGCGATCGACGGGGGCATGAACCGGACCGCGAACATCGGTGGCGTGCTTCGCGGCCGCGGTGATCTCGCGGACGAGTGGGTCGTGATCGGCGGGCACTACGACCATGTCGGCCTCGGGACCTTCGGTGCGATGCCCACCAATCGAGGCCGGTTGCATCCCGGTGCGGACGACAACGCCAGCGGCACCGCCGGCGTGATCATCGCGAGCGAGCTGCTGAGTCGACGGTACGAGGAAGCGGCCGCCGACGAGGATCTTCGGTCGATCCTCTTCATCGCCTTCACGGCTGAGGAGACCGGACTGAATGGCTCGCGTCACTACGTCGCGAATCCGACGCTGCCCGCCGGTTCGATCAACGCCATGATCAATCTGGACATGATCGGTCGCATGCGGAGCGACACCATCGCGGTGGGAGGCGTCGGAAGCGCCGAAGGCATGCTCGACGATCTTCGCCCCATCCTGCTGGAGAGCGGCCTGACGATCCACGCCGACCCGAACGGTCGCGGCCCGAGCGATCACGCGAGCTTCCACGGGGCGGGAATCCCCGTGCTCTTCTTCTTCACCGGCACGCACGACGTCTACCACCAGCCCGGCGACTACGGTTGGACCGTCAATCCGGTGGGCGCCGCGGCGGTGGTGGAGCTGGTGGTCGACGTGGCGNCGCACTTCGCGACGGACCCCGCGAAACTGGTGTTCGACGACGGTCGGTCGAAACGAGCGGCGCGACCGGAACGAGCGCCTGGCGGCGNCGATGCCAACGACCGTGGATACGCCCCGGTCCGCCTCGGCATCCGACCGGGCATGGGCGGCGGTGACGAACCCGGNGTGCGGATCGAGGGNGTGAGNGANAACACNAGCGCCAGCGATGCCGGGCTCCGGACCGGCGACGTGATCATCGCCTGGGGTGGCGAAGACCTGATCGACGTGATGGACATGGTCACGCGGCTCCGCGAACACCAGCCGGGCGACGTGGTGGAGATGGTCGTCCTCCGCGACGGCGAGGAGGTCGTCGTCCCGGTCACGATGAAGGCGAGCGAAAAGGTCATCGAGAACTGACCTCGAATCCGGCGCGATCTCAGGCCATGGTGTTCTCGAGCACGCCGAGGCCGTCGATCTCGACCTCCATCCGATCACCCGGAGCGAGATGGATCGGCGGATCCTTCGCGAAGCCCACGCCCGGCGGCGTGCCGGTGAGGATGAGGTCGCCCGGTTCGAGCGCGACGAACGCGGCGAGATGGGCGATCAGTTCCGGGATGCCGAAGATCAACTGCCGCGTCGAAGAGTCCTGGACCGTCTCGCCGTTCAACCGAAGTCGGATCTCGAGATCATGCGGGTCCGGGATCTCGTCGCAGGTCGCGATGAACGGGCCCATGGGACAGAATCCCTCGCAGCTCTTCCCGCGCTGCCACTGTCCGTCGGCGAACTGGAAGGCGCGAGCGCTCAGATCGTTCGCACAGGCGTAGCCCAGCACGTGCGACATCGCGTCCGCCTCGTCGATGCGCCAGGCTCGTCGCCCGATCACCACCGCGAGCTCGGCCTCGTAGTCCGTCTCGGAGTCGCCGGGAGGCATCGGCACGACCGCGCCGGGACCGACGACGTTCGAGGAGAACTTCGAGAAGGCCAGCGGCGTCGCCGGCGGCTCCATGCCGCTTTCCGCGGCATGGTCCGCGTAGTTCAACCCGATGCAGACGACCTTCCCGGGCATCGGAACCGGGGCGAGGAGCGTGGTCGCATCGGTTCCGATCGAAGGGGATGTCGAGTCGGCGAGCCTGCGTCGAAGCCGATCGAGCACCGGTCGGTCGAGATTGAAGCGGTCTTTGATCCCGAGGTCGATCCGGTGGGGATCCGGGGCGCCGAGGAGATCCGTGCCATCGATCAGGTGCTGGCCGTCGACCATCGCTCCGAAGCGGATGGTGGGGTCGTCGGCGAGTCGGAAGTGAACGAGCTTCATGTCGTCTCCAGGGTCGTGATCCGCGGTTCGCAGTCACCAGCATCCTCTGCGCTCTTGGTATCGGACGGTACTGCATTCAGAGGTTTGGAAAGACGGTCAAGCGGAGGTCAAGCGTTTGGAATCACCGGTCGATCGACTATTGTGGTGTATCTCCGAACGCAGGAGACGATGCGGTAGTCCTCTCCGAGCATCTCGAACAGGAAGATCCAAGCGTGACCCAGTCCCCGAAACTCGTCGCCAATGATGGCAAGGTCCTCGTGATCGGTTGGGACGCCGCCGACTGGCGCGTGATCCATCCGATGATCGCCGACGGCAAGATGCCGAATCTCGAGAAGATGATGGCGGAGGGCGTGCACGGCAACGTCTCCACGCTCAACCCGGTCCTCAGTCCGACGCTCTGGACCTCGATCGGCACGGGAAAGCGACCCTACAAGCACGGCATTCATGGTTTCAGTGAACCGACTCCGGACGGAAAGGCGATTCGTCCGATCACGAACACCAATCGGTCGACCAAGGCGGTCTGGAACATGCTCAACCAGGTCGGCAAGAAGTGCAACGTGGTCGGTTGGTGGCCGTCGCACCCGGCCGAACCCATCGACGGCGTGATGGTCAGCAACTTCTACCAGACGGCGCGGAACATCAAGAACGCGGACATCGACCCCGAGATCGGCAAGCCGCGGCCGGACTCCGCCGGCTGGGAGATGTCGCAGTGGGAGATGCCGAAGGGCACCGTCCACCCGCCCAGCCTCGCCAAGAATCTCCAGGAGTTCCGCTTTCACCCGCTCGAACTCGATCACGAGCACGTCGGCCCCTTCATTCCGAAGTTCGCGGAAATCGATCAGGCGAAGGACCAGCGACTGACCGGATTCGCGAAGACGCTCGCCGACACCGTCACCATTCACGGTGCGGCGACGGCGCTGATGCAGCTCGAGCCCTGGGACTTCATGGCGGTCTACTACGACGGGATCGATCACTTCGGTCACGGCTTCATGAAGTACCACCCGCCGCGGCAGTCCTTCATCAAGGAAGAGGACTTCGAGATCTACAAGGGGGTCGTCGAAGGCGGATACCGCTTCCACGACATGATGCTCGGCGCGCTGCTGCACCTCGCCGGCGAGGACACCACCGTCATCCTGATTTCCGATCATGGATTCCATCCCGATCACCTTCGGCCCGAGCACATCCCCGTCGAACCGGCCGGACCGGCGATCGAGCATCGTCCTTACGGCATCTTCGTCGCGAAGGGGCCGGAAATCCGCAAGGGCGAGACCGTCAGTGGTGCGAGCGTGCTCGACCTGACGCCGACCGTCCTGACCGCCTTCGGTCTTCCCGTCGGCGAGGACATGGACGGCAAGCCCCTGGTGACGATCTTCGAGGGCGATCGAGCGATCGAGACGGTGGCCTCCTGGGACGACATCGACGGTCCCCATCCGCACGGCATGCACCCCGAGGGTGCGCACATCGACTCGGTGCAGAGCGCGGAGGCGATGAAGCAGCTGGTCGAACTCGGATACATCGAGGAACCCAACGAGAACACCGACGAAGCGGTCCGGGAGACCACGCGGGAGCTC
>NYVB01000053.1 GCA_002684315.1 Planctomycetaceae bacterium
GCGGCGATTCTCAGGATCGAGGAGTCGTCGCTCGTGATCGCGAATCGATACTCACCCGTCTCGGGAATTCGAATCCGCGATTCCAGCCGGGTCAGATAGTTCGCACCACCATCGTCGATCCCTTCGAAGACGGGAAGGCGATCGACCGAATCAGCGGCGCGTTCGAAGTCGGCGAGCGTCGCGAGGTCCTTTCCATCGGGGCTGGAATCGCATCGACGAATCTCACGAAGCACCTCGATCCCGGTTTGATCGGTCGTGCCTTCGGCGTCCGCATACGCCGCGGCGAGCGACGCCAGCGCCGGCATCGCCTCCGCGACGGGAAGATCGTGGATCGCCCGAGCGGCTTCCGTGCGAATCGTCGGTTCGTCGTCGAAGAGCAGTCGTTCGAGATTGGGATCGGCCCAACGACGCATCACGAGCACCGCGGCGCGGCGAAGCGATGGTGCGGGACTCGCGATCAACTCCTCGACCGCCGCGCGTGCCTCCAGTCTCGCCAACGCGACCACGCCNGCGTGCCGGAGCCATCGATCGCGGTCGTCGTTCTCGGCCAGCATCGCGATGAGATACGGCGCCACTTCTCGATCACCGATCGCCCCGAGCGACATCGCGGCGTGATAGCGGACCCGGGAGGCGGGATCGACGAGTGCCTCCACCAGCGCATCCTTCGCGGGCGCATACGCGGGATCGCCGAGGGTCTTCGCGGCCTGGACGCGGACCTCGGGATCGGGATCCCGAAGCAGCGCGACGAGGGGGCGCATCGCGGATCCGATCTTTCGATTTCGCGCCGCTTCGATCCGCGCGACCTGCCCCAGTCCCCAGATCGCATGCAGCCGCGGAAGGGTTCGACGCTCGTAGCGAGCGACGTCCTCGAATGCGGCGACCGCTCGTCGCTCCGCGAGTTCCTGCTGCGCCGACTGACGGATCCGCTGGTCGTCGCTCCCGAGGAGTTCCGCGAGGTCGAACATTCCGCGATTCGCGAAGCCTTCGATCGCGATGTTCCGGGCCTCGGTGATTCGAGGATCGGCCATCCCGCGTGGATGCGAGATCGCGTGCAGGGCGCCCTGTTTCGTCGCGCTCCATCCGCCACCCCATTCCGACACGAGCATCCGGCCGTTCCAATCGAACGCGACGTCGGTGTTGAGCATTCCCTTCGCGAAGATCCGTGGATTCTCGAGGCGATAGCCTGCGCCGTCGGGAACCGGTCGGAAGGTCCACACCTTGCTGTTCGGACGGGACCCGGTGAAGTCGCACATGAAGAAGTGGTCCGCGTACTCCTCCGGGAGTCCCAGGCCGGGATAGTGCGCAAAGCCGGACGGGCCCGCACCCACATGCGCGATCGGCGGCAACGTCCAGTCCGGCCGGAAGGACGCGTTCTCGTCGGTGACCACCTCCCAGATGCGTTCCTGCTCCCAGGGTCCGCGAAGGTTGTCGCCGTCGAGCGACTGGTAGTCCATGGTCCAGCCCGTCTCGCCCGCTTCCGCGACGAAGACGATCCGGGCCCGGTCGCCGGCATCGGACGTGTTGTCGCCGGTGAACAGATCGCCGACGTCGTTGAACGCGATCTCCTGGGGATTGCGAAGCCCCGTCGCGAAGACCTCGAGATTCGATCCGTCGCGCTCGCAACGGAAGACCGCGCCCGAACGCGGGTCGGCGAGAATGCGACCGTCAGCGGTCTCGAGGTGGTAGCCCCGGTCACCGATCGACCAGTAGATCCGACCGTCGGGTCCGAACGCCAGACCATGCATGTCGTGGCCGTACAGCGCGAAACGAACACCGAAACCGGACTGGATCGCCTCCTGCGTCTCGGCGACACCGTCCCCGTCCTCGTCCACCAGCCGCCAGAGGTGGGGGATGTTCGTGTACCAGACCTCGTCACCGATGGTCATCACACCGGCACCGATGCCGTCGGCGACGTCGTTGAACGGACCCGCGAAGATCGTCGAGGCGTCGTAGACGCCGTCACCGTCGGAATCGATCGATCGGCGGACGCGGTCCTCCTTCTCGCGATAGAAGTCCATTCCGTTCGCGCGCTTGTCCTTCCATTTCTCGAGGTAGGCGACGCGGTCCGCGACGGTGAGCGCCTGCAGATCGTCTTCGAGCTGCCAGGGACTCGAGCGGTTGTCCATCGTGCCGTGATTGGTGCGCTCGGTCTCCGCGACGAGGAGCGTGCCGTCAGGATCGACCCAGAAGGCGACCGGGTCCTGGATCTGCGGTTCCGTGGCGATCACGGCGGCCTCGAAGCCCTCGGGCACCTCGGCCTGCGAAGCCTCGACCGACGTGGCGTCGTCCACCGTCGCGATCGCAGGTGTCGCGGACCACATGATCAACACGACCAACATGATCAGGGCTGGAATCACGAATCTTCTCATGACGACTCCGGGTCTGTAAGGAACCACCGAGGATATCCCAGCGGACGCCGAATCGATCGTGAAAGCGAGGCCGAGGCGTGAATTCACGCCGGTGGGAGGCTCGCCATCGATCGCATGTCGGACCGCCTCGGCGACGCGTCGATCGCGGCGTCGAAGGTCGCACGACGCCATTCCGGATCCGGTCGATACGCCGGTTCCTCGTCGGTGTTCGATCGAAGATGATCGAGGATCTCCTGCGGGGCGTCATCGCCGGGCCATGGACCCTCGAGAATCGCCCGGGCTTCCTCGAGCCTGCCTCGTACCGCGAGATTGATCACCAGATCGAGCAGCTGACCGAGCATCGGCGTTCCCTCCTCCGCCCACGCGCGTTCCGCTTCCTCGAGCATCGCCGACGGAGGGGTGCGATCCAGCCGGCTCGGCATCGGCTGATCCCTGGTCGCGACGAGATCGACGTTCCAATCCAGGTTCTGATCCGGGATCAGCACGAAGGTCGCGGTGTCGGTGGTGGGGAGGCCCCAGTGTCCGGGGATGACGGGGTCGAGTTCCACGTATCGACGATCCCGACCGTTCTCCAGTTCGATGAACCAGCCGGCGGGAAGGATCCGCCTGGTGTCGATTCGGCGAACCCCTGAACGCGTGGCGAGCGAGAGGATCCGGACCCGCCAACCATCCTCATCGATGCTGCCGTTGGTCTCGAGGACGAGATCCGGCGTCCCATCACGATCCACGTCGTCGCCAAGACCGAATCGGCGTCCGGTCACCGGATCCTCGGTTCCAAACCGGACGAACCACCCCGACCAGTCGTATCGGACCCCGGAGGCGTCGCGGATCCTCGCCCGCCGATCGATCCCGGTGGCCCGAAGGTCGTTCGAACGCTCGATCGTCGCGATCCAGCCCCCCGGAAGATCGATGCGGTCCTCCAGCACCCATGCCGGTCCGAAGAGCGATCGAAAGGACCGGTCGGCGTCATCCTGAATCGAGAGCACCGACGTCGCCGCGACGATCAGGAGTCCGGAAAGCAGGATTCCCCATCGGCGAAGCGGGAGGTGGAAGTCGCGCTCGTTCGGTGAGGAGAATCCGCACTCCGGACAGGTTCGGGTGTCGAGATCCGAGAGATCCCTCCGACATGCCGGGCACCACCGCGTCGCGCCGGTGCGATGCCCTCGCCAGCCCAGCCAGATGATCACCAGCCCGGAGCATGCGATTCCAAGATGGATGTAATCGAGAATCTGTTCGAACATGTGGCAGAGGCATCCGCGCGCGTGGATCGGTGATCTCGAACCGATGAGTCCACGAGCGTTGACGGAATGCTAGCGAAGCCGGAGACACCACGGCACCCCTCGTCGATACGACGTCGAGGGGCTTCCATGGCGTCAGGAACCGCGACGAAACACCCCGCTCGGCGGCCTCCGGCGTGGAGTCGTCCTCCCGATTGACAATTTATGTGTTGAAACGTATAAATCGCCTGTCCCAGATTCCACGCTCGTCCCCCCGACGTGAAAGACGTCGTCCGCAACCATATGCTCGGGGGGCGTCGCAACCGTTCGGCCGCATTTCGGTTCAAGTACACCGCTCGCCCGCTCGTCCCCAGCTCATGATGAGCCGGTGCCCGCGAGCTTCAACCCCAGACTTCTTCGGAGTGATTCCTCTCATGGCCTTCCGCTTCTGCCCCCTCTGTATCCTCGCCGGCGGCGCGCTCGTCGCCGGTCTTGCCGCCACCCCGATGCTCTGCTGCGACGAGGAGACGTCCACGACCGCGACGCTCACCTCCGTCGACGGCGTCGCTCCGGGCGCGAAGGCGTCGATGGAGCCGCTTCCGGACATGCCCGCCGGCGACTACGACATCGATCCCGTCCATTCGACCGTGCTCTTTCGCGTGCAGCACCTCGGCGCCGGACAGTTCTGGGGCCGGTTCAACGACGTCACCGGAACGATCACCTTCACGCCCGAGAAGGAGGAGCACTTCGCCTTCGACGTGAACGTCGACCTCGAGAGCGTGGACAGCGGCAACGAGAAGCTCGACGGCCACCTCAAGAGCCCGGACTTCTTCAATGCGAAGGAGTTCAAGAACATGACCTTCAAGAGCACCGAGGTCGAACGCCTCGGGCAGACGGTCTGGGACGTCAGCGGCGATCTCACCATGAACGGTGTCACCAAGCCGGTGCTCGCCGTCGTCCGCTTCACCGGAACCGCGGAGATGCGTGGTCGAAAGTGCGGCCTCGAAGCCGAGTTCGACATCAAGCGAAGCGATTTCAACCAGACCTGGGGCGTCGAGAACGGCGCACTCGGCGACAAGGTGCGGATCATCGTCGGCATGGAAGCCACCAAGACGCCCGACGCCTGAAATCGGAACATCGACCGACTTCGGAAGTCGACCGAAAGGCCCCCGTCGCATCACCGCGACGGGGGCCTTTTCAATCAACCCGGCTTGCGGAACGAAGGGTGATTCGTTCCACTGAGTCGATGCTCGAACTCTTCTGGTCGGAATTTCTCGGGACCGCGGTGCTCGTCCTGCTCGGCAACGCGGTGGTCGCCAGCGTGGTCCTCAAGGGATCGAAGGGAGAGGGCGCCGGCTGGCTCGCGATCGCGACCGGCTGGGCGTTCGCGCTCTTCGTCGCGATCTGGGTCGCCGCCAAGAGCAATGCGCATCTGAATCCAGCGGTCTCCATCGGGCTCGCGGTGATCGGCGACTTCGAACCCTCGAAGGTGCCCTTGTACATCGCCGCCCAGTTCCTCGGCGCCGCCGCAGGACAGATCCTCGTGATCCTGCACTTCTGGCCGCACTGGCAGGGGACCCTCGACGGGGACACCAAGCGTGCGTGCTTCTGCACCGCCCCCGCGATTCGCGCACCGGTCTGGAACGCGGTCGGCGAGGCCATCGCCACCATGGTCCTGGTCTTCGGCGTGCTCTCGCTGGGCACCTCGCCCTGGGAACGGAACATCGGCGGCGAGATCACCGACGAGTGGTCGTGGTTCGCCTTCGGCATCGCGGGACTCCTCTGGGCGATCGGGATCGGTCTCGGCGGCACCACCGGCTTCGCGATCAACCCGGCGCGGGATCTCGCACCGAGGATCCTCCATGCGATCCTGCCGATCCCCGGCAAGACCCACAGCGACTGGGGATACGCATGGGTGCCCGTGGTCGGACCGATCGTCGGCGGAGCGATCGGGGCGATCCTCGCCAAGACCTTCGGCTTCTGTTGAAGCATGGAGGATCCGGCGTAGGATCCGTGCATGATCCCGTCATTGATCCTCCCGGCCGTACTCATGACCGCTTCGCCAATCAACGCCGTCGATCCACCGCCGGCGCTGCTGCCGTTGCCGAGTGAACGCCAGCTCGCCTGGCACGATCGCGGAACGTACGCGTTCGTCCACTTCAACATGAACACGTTCACCGACGTGGAATGGGGCGAAGGCGACGAGACTCCGAAGACGTTCCTGCCGACCGCGCTCGACACCGACCAGTGGTGCCGCGTGTTCAAGGACGCGGGAATGACCGGCGTCATCATCACCGCCAAGCATCACGACGGCTTCTGCCTCTGGCCGAGCGAGCACACCGAGCACGACGTCGAGTCGTCCGACTGGCGAGACGGCGAAGGCGACGTGCTCGCGGATCTCTCCGCGAGTTGCCGACGCTTCGGCCTCGACTTCGGCGTCTATCTCTCACCGTGGGACCGCAATCATCCGCTCTACGGATCCGGCGAGGCATACAACGAGTTCTTCGCGGACCAGCTCCGCGAGGTGCTCACCGACTACGGCCCCGTCTTCGAAGTCTGGTTCGACGGCGCGAACGGCGAGGGACCCGATGGAAGTCGGCAGGTCTACGACTTCCCGATGTTCCACGAGGTCGTCCGTGAACTGCAGCCGGACGCCTGCATCTTCAGCGACGCCGGTCCGGACGTCCGGTGGATCGGCAACGAGCGCGGCATCGTCGGCGAGACGAACTGGAACCTGATGCGGCGGGACGAGTTCTACCCCGGCATTCCCGGTCGGAATCGCGAGCTGAACGAGGGCCAGGAGAACGGCACGCACTGGCTCCCCGGCGAGGCCGACGTCTCGATCCGTCCCGGTTGGTACTACCACGCGTCGCAGGACGATCGCGTGAAGGATCTCGATCAGCTGATGGAGATCTGGTACGGATCGATCGGCCGCGGTGCGAATCTGCTTCTGAACTTCCCCGTCGATCGCCGCGGACTCGTCCATGAAAACGATGCCGCCGCGGTGCGCGAACTGCACCGCGCGGTCCGGGACATCACGGGTGTGGATCTCGCCCTCGCCCGCCCCGCGGAAAGCGAGCAGACCCGCGGCGGCGACGACGGACCGTTCACCGCGGCGAACACCACCGATGGCGATCCCGCGACCTACTGGGCGGCGACGGACGGATCGGAGACCGGCACCGTCGAAATCGCGCTCGAACGCCCCAGTCCGGTGGATCACGTCTCGATCGCCGAGTTCCTGCCGCTCGGTCAACGAATCCGATCCTTCAGCGTCCAATGTCGGACGGTCGACGGCTGGACCACGGTCGCCCGCGGCACCACCGTCGGCAATCGGCGATTCGTTCGATTCCCGGCGGTGATGGCGAATCGCGTGCGAGTCGTCGTCGAGGATGCCCGGGCCAGCCCCACCATCCGGGAGATCACGGTGCACTCCGGACCGCCGCGGGTCGAGATCGCCGCGGGGGAACGGGCCTTCGTCGATTCCACCGAGGTGTACCTCGCCGCGGATCGCGATCACGCCCGCATCCACTACACGCTCGACGGCAGCGAACCCACCCGGGAGTCGACGCCCCACCCCGGCGGACCGATCCGAATCGATCGCGATGCACACCTCCGGGTCGCGGCCTGGGAGGGCGACCGGCGAAACCTGTTCGACGCCGAGATGATCTTCACACGCTTCGACCCCGCGTCGCTCGTCGCCGCGGCCCGTCCGATCGACTGGGTGAGTCCTCGACCCGGGGTGCTCGACGTCTCGGTCTTCGAAGGTGGCTGGCAGAGTCTTCACGACCTGCCCGGCCGGGAGCCGGTTCGGCGGACCACGGCCGACCGCATCTCGATCGAACCTCGAACCCGCGACGAGCACGTGTGCCTCGTCTTCGAGGGGTTTCTGCGGATCCGAACCGCCGGCGTCTACGACTTCCATCTCGCGAGCGACGATGGAAGCCGGCTCATCGTCGGCGGTGGCGAGAACCCCGCCGGCATCGACCACGACGGCTTGCACGGTCTCATCGAGAAATCGACCTCGGTCCCGCTCGCCGCGGGCTGGCATCCGTTCCGCCTCGAGTGGTTCAACGCCACCGGCGACGCCGCGCTCTCGCTCGAATTCGAAGGCCCCGGGGTGCCACGCCGAGCGCTTCGTTCCGCCGATCTCGCCAGTGACGACGTCTCCACGTCATCCGCGACACCCGCGCCATGAGTGATCGCGAGCCGATTCGAAANCCNCGCAAACGGGAGGATCGTCCGCCCAAGGACCGTCCGAATCCGGTTCGCCTGAACCCACCGCCGCCGTCCCAGCGACACCTCCTCGCCGTGGACATGGGGCTCCGCACCGGCCTCGCGATCTACGGACCCGACGGCCGCCTCGTCTCCTATCGATCGAAGCACTTCGCGAAGATCTCCGAACTCCGCCGCGGCATCGGGACGATCCTTCGGGACACGCCACCCCTCGCCTGGATCTGGCTCGAGGGCGGGGGGGACATCGCCACGGTGTGGGAGAAGCAGGCCGTCCATCGCGGAATCGACTTCCGGCAACTCCAGGCCCACGACTGGCGCCCCACCCTCATGCTCCCNCGACAGCAGCGGAACGGCGAGATCGCGAAGCGCGAGGCGGACGGNTTGGCCCGACGCGTGATCGAATGGAGTGGCATCGGCCGCCCCAAGGGCGACCTTCGACACGACACCGCCGAAGCGATCCTGATCGGANTGCACGGGGNGATCTCGGTCGGACTGCTTCAGGATCTGCCACCCATCTGAACCGATCCGATGACGCGTCCTGCCGGATCGATAGACTGCGGGCCGACTTTCGCAGGAAACCCGAAGAGGCGAGACCCATGACGACCGAAGCATTCCCCGACGTCCAGAAGATCACCTACCAGGGAATCGACGGCGACCGNCCNCTCGGATTCCGGCGATACGACCCGGACCGGATGATCGCCGGGAAATCGATGCGCGATCATCTGCGCTTCGCGAGCTGCTACTGGCACACGATGCGGAATCCGCTCGCGGACCCGTTCGGACTCGGGACCTCCCAGACGCCCTGGGACGACGGGTCGCCTTCCGTCGAGAACGCCTGTCGACGCGTCGGCGTCTTCTTCGAATTCCTCGAGAAGATCGACATCGACTTCTTCTGCTTCCACGATCGCGACATCTCGCCCGAGGGTGCCGACGTCGCCGAGAGCGAACGCAATCTGGAGACGGTGGTCGACGCCATCGAAGCCGAGATGAAGTCGAGCGGTCGTCGACTGCTCTGGGGAACCGCCTGCCTCTTCACCCACCAGCGATACGCCTCGGGTGCGGGCACCAGTCCGCTGGTCGACGTCTACTGTCACGCCGCGGCCCAGATCAAGGCGGCGCTCGAGGCCACCCACCGGCTCGGCGGCGAGGGCTACGTCTTCTGGGGCGGACGCGAAGGTTACGGATCGCTGATCAACACCGACATGAAGCGGGAACGTCGGAACCTCGCGCGGCTCCTGCACATGGCGGTCGATCACAAGCATCGAATCGGNTTCGAGGGCCAGTTCTACATCGAACCGAAGCCCAAGGAACCGACCACGCACCAGTACGATTCGGATGCCGCGACCTGTCTCAACTTCCTCCGCGAGTTCGATCTCCTCGAACACTTCAAGCTGAACATCGAGACCAATCACGCGTGGCTCGCGGGTCACACCATGGAACACGAACTCGAGACCTCGATGGATGCGGGCGCGCTCGGTTCGATCGACGCCAACATGGGGGTCTGGACCAACGGCTGGGACACCGACAACTTCCCCACCGATCCGATCCTCGGCGCCCAGATCATGCGGTGCGTCCTGAAGATGGGGGGGTTCACGACCGGTGGACTCAACTTCGACGCCAAGCGACGGCGAGAGAGCTTCCAGCCGATCGATCTCTTCCACAGTCATGTGGCCGGCATGGACGCGATGGCCCACGGNCTGGAGATCGCCGCGAAGATCGAGGCCGACGGCGGGATCGATCGCTTCATCGANTCGAGATACGCCTCCTGGGACGGTGACCTCGGGCGACGGATCGCGGAAGGCGGATCGAACCTCGGCGAACTGCGTGATCTTGCCGCGGCCGCCGGCGAGCCGGACCTCCCCAGCGGACGACAGGAGATGCTGGAAGGCATGTTCAACCGATTCCTGTGATCCCGGAAGTCGATTCGCCGATGTAGGTGGAACGATGAACGCCCTGCTTCGACTCCTCGTACCCACCCTCGCGGTCTGCACCCTTTTCATGGTCGGATCGGCGGACGCCGCGCGTCGCGAGGTCCCGCTTCGCACGCCGCAGCAGTTGCTCGAAATGTCGACGGACGTGGTCCTCGCCCGCGTGCTTCCCGAAGTGGAGATCGAAACATCCAGTGACGGTGGATGGTCACGGCGTGACTTCACCTTCTCCCTTCTCGTGGAGGACGTCGAGAAGGGTGGCGCCAAGCGAGGGGATCGGATCGAAGCGACGGCCTGGCACCGCGCGTGGGTGGGGCCCGGCGATCCGCCGCCCTCCAGCGCCGGGCATCGTCCACTGCCGCTTGCGGGCGAGGTCGCCCGATTCCATCTCCGACGAACCGACGACGGGGCGCTCGAGGTCGTCCTCCCGAACGGCGTCGAACTCGCCACCAGCGCGGATCCGCTGGATCCCGTCCGCTATGGCGAGCCTCCCCGCGTCGAACCCGACGAGGGCGACGCTCCAGAGGACGCGGCGGCGAAGACACCCGCGGACCCCTTCGGCTGGGAGATCATCCTGATCCTGCTCGCGCTTCCGGTCCTGGTCGGGTCGCTGAAGCAACCCGGCAAGGCCCGATGGACCCTGCTCGGTGTTTCGCTCGTGATGTTCGTGGCGGCGGCCTTGATCGCGATTTCCTGAATGATCGGCTGAATTGAAGTTCGTCGATCCTCGTTCGGTCGAAGGCGATCCCACTGCAACCCTCGGAGACATTCGTCCATGTACAAGCTCGCCGCACCACTCCTCGTCCTCGCCGGCCTTCTCACCGGTTGCGCCGCCTCACAACCGCCCGGGGCCGAGCTTCCCTGGCGATCCGACGCCTCCATCAACGTCGGCAAGTATCGACTCGCGGCTCGTGCCACCATGACGGAGGAAGACGTGGTGAGCGTCGAGCTCCGATTCGTTCGAGTCGGGGATCCGTCACGGATCATCGCGACCCCCAGCCTGCTGGTCCGGACCGGTGATACCGGCGAAGTGGTGGTCGACGATGGCTCCACCGCCGTCTCGGCCGTCGTGAAGACCGATCCCTCGGGGTCGAAGGTGATGATCGAGATCGATGCGAGCATCACCGAGAACGGCATCACGCGGAGCCAGCCTCGGATCCGGTTCGCGATCGACTCCCGGTCGACGGAGGTCTCGATGGTCTCCAACCCGGCCTCCTGATCGCGACCGCGTCCCACGGGCCACCGACTTCAAATGAAGACGCCCTTCCTGCTCGACGAGCGGGAAGGGCGTCTTTGATGGAGGCGTCCATGAGATCGACCGGCTTCAGGCGCCGGACGACGGAGTCGCCCGCCGAACCGTTTCCAGTTCGGCCAGATCGAGGAGCCGATCGACCGGAATCCGCCCCACGAGGATCCCGCGTCGCGGGTCGCTTCCCTCGATGCGAAGGCCGACCGCTTCGAGCGACGCCCGAAGCGAGGCGGTGATCGGCGCTTCGACCAGCAGCGAGATCTCCACGGTGCCATCGTCGAACCAGGGTCGACCGTCGACCCCGATCCGCGGGAGTCCCGCGACCTTGTCGGGTTCGACGCCGAAGGCGAGGAGAAGAAGACGCCGATCGAGCCTTCGCCAGATGCCTTCGAAGTCATCCCGCCGGTCAGGTGCATCGATCACTTCCATCTCATCGATCGCCTCGTTCGCCGAACCGACCATGAAGACGTCCTGATCGTCGGATGCCTCGACCACGGCTTCGAGCGAATCCGCGACTGCGTCCGCCGAGATCACCGAACCCTCTTGAGCGAGGCCGAAATCGCTGGAGCCACTGGCTGCAAAGCCATCGCCACCGCCACCGCCACCGCGGGTGGGAGGTGCGTTCGGAGGTGCCGGCGCACCCCTGGATCCGCCACGCCCGCGTGATCTCGTCGCCACCTTGCCGGTCGGCTGGTTTCGACCCGCACCGAACGACGGAGGCGGAGGCGGCATGAAGGCGCCCTTCTTCACGGACACCGGCGAACCCAGCGACAGGGTGGTGCCTTCGCGGTCGTTCCGGGAATCCGCTTCCGCATGCCAGTTCCGATCCGGGGCCCAGTGACCAGGATCGACGAAACCGAGGTCGATCCCGCGTTCGCGAACGACCGAAGGGCAGTCCGGCCCGAAGAAGCCCTCCCAGTCGGTGCCTTCGGGCAGCTCGATGGGCACGGTGACCAGCATCGGACGACCACCGACCACGACCCTGGTCTTCTCCACCGCCACGAAGCTGGTGAACGGCGTGAGCAGCGCGTAGTCCTCGCCGAGTCGGACGACCTCCGCCTTGATCGCCGGCGGCGTGGCACCCTGTTCCACCGCTTCGAGATGCGGCGCGAGGACTTCGTCCACCTTGGCTCGCGCCCACAACGTCGCGATCGAGGCATGCTCGGGCGCGGCGGCGGCGAATCGGACCGGAACCCGTCGCTCGTACCGACCCGCGCCGGTGTTGCCGGTGATCACCACGGTGCCGTCGATCGCACCCTCGACCGGCGCCCGGTAGCGGGCGTGAATGAGGATCGGTCGTGCGTCGAAGAGATCCGGAAGCAGTCCGGCGGGATTCTTCGGAAGGATGTCGAAGGCCTCGACGCCTTCGATCGAGATCTCGATGTCGGTGAGCACCGGCGTCGCGAACCGCGCCGAAAGACGTTCGACGATCTCGTCGGCACCATCGGCGAGGAGCACGTAGTCCGCCGCGCCACGACCTTCGCGAGCGAGCGAATCAAGCAGGTATCGATTGACGCTGTTGCCGACGCCGAGTGCGAAGACCCGGGTGGATCGGGCATTGTCGCGCACCGCCTGGATGATGCCGCGATCGTTGCCCACGTAACCGTCGGTCAGGAACGTCACGATGCGCATCGGCGGTGTCACGGTCCGTTCCACGAAGCCGGCCTGGGCGATTTCGAAACGGCGTTCGCCGTCCACGGTCAACCAGCGACCGAGGAGTTCGACGTCGGGATCCTGATCCTTCATGGTCGGAAGCGAGACCGACATCGACAGCGGGAGACGAAGACCGTCTCGGACCACGAGCCAGGTCCGTCCACCGTCGACCACGATCGAGGAATAGGGCACCGCCACCGAGACCATCCGGCCGTCGGCCGGAAGGTTCGCGAGACCTGTCGCGTCCGGCATCGCGCCGGCATCTCCCTGGACGAGCGCCTGATTGATCGCCTGCATCATCTCGGTGCCACCACCACCCGAGAGTCCATCCACGAAGTTCCGCGCGAGCTCGCGATTCTCGTCGGTGGCCGGTCGGGGTTCGGGCCAGAGGATCCGGGTCTTTCCNGCGAACGTGATCAGATTGAAGGTGTCGTTCGCCCGCATGCCTTCGATCGCCTTCGCGACCACGGCCTTCGACTTCTCGAGCGGGAAACCCCGCATCGATCCCGACGTGTCGAGCACGAAGACGAGCTCGCGGGGACGAACGTCCTCGTCGACGATGCGGGCCGGCGGTGCGAGCACCATCGTGAGATACCCGCCCGAGACGTCGGTGAACGTCTCGTTCCCGTCCGCGCCGACATCGGACGACGCCACGTGGGTGAAGATGCTCTCGGTGATCGCATCGTCCTGGAGTCGCCATCGAAGGACGAAGTCGCGATTCGGAATCGTGTCCCGACGGGCGAGGGAGACGTCGATGCGACCGACGCCCTCCGCACGCTCCAGGATCTCGTGCAACGGCGCCTCGATCGAGGCGATCGGAACGCCCCCGGTGTCGAGGCGGACGTCGATCGAGATGTCGTGGCCGGCCCGCTGGTCCGGACGGACCGGCATCGGCGTGATCCGGCTCGCATCCGGAACCTGATCGGTGTCCGCGGCGAAGCCGTCTCCGGATGTGGACGATTCGGGAAGCCGCCAGNCGAACCAACGCCCCGCGATCTCACCGAAACCGTTCGCGTAGAGCGTGAAGGATTCCGGCACGAGGAACGTGTTCCTGCCCTCACCGCCTTCAGCACCGCCCTGCGAAGCGTCGTACATCACGGCGCCGTTGACCACCACCGGCATCGCGTCGGTGTCGGGCGTGGCCCCGGTTCCGGCGATCGCAGGACGATCGATCCGGACGCCGGTGGTCAACGCCTGGAAGATCCGGTCGGTGCTCCAGGTGCGAACGACCGCCGGATCGAAGCGATCAGGCNTCTCGGCGACCTTCCGCTGCATCCAGGTCGCGAACGTCAGGGCGTCAGGGCCCCCTGGTCGCTGGAGGAACTCGGTCCAGAGCTCCGGATCACCGAACGGGATGACGCCGCACGGACCTCGGAGAATGATGCCGCGTCGAACCTCCACGTTCGGTGGCAGAGCGGGTGACAGCGCCGACGGCGATCCCGGAATGTAGCGCGGGCCGACCACGGTCGGAAACTCGAAGGCGTATTCGCCGTCGCGGGCCCGAACCACCTCGAGATAGCCGATCTCGATGGTGACGGTCGACCCCGCCTCGATGTTGGCCACGGACTGGGTGAAGATGTTCGGTCGTTCCTGTTCGAGCAGACTCGCGACGTGTCCCGCGTCCTTCGCCTGTTCGTAGATCATGCGGGCCAGCGCCCGTTCCTTGACCTCGCCCTCGACGATTCGAGTCTCGCCATCGCGATCGACGATGGTCATCTTCATTCGATGCACCGCGGCGCGGTCCGACATCGGGAAGGTGTAGACGGCCTCGATCGGCACGTCGTAGGTGTTCGAGTATCGCTGGACCAGCGAGACCGACACGATGGGTCCGCTGATCTCGACCTCGACGTCGGTTCCCTCGAGGGGACAGGGGCCGATCAGTTCGCCGTTCGGTGCGAAGGCTTCGAGTCGGCCACCTTCCGGGACCTGCACGACACCGGCCATCGCCGAGTTCCGGTCGGGTTCCACCGCGAGGATCGCGAGAAAGGCCACGATCGCGAGCAGGGCCGCNACCGCGAGACCGCTTCCACTGAAGAGGTGGGAGCCGCCGAGCGGTCGGCCCGGCGACCGACGTCGATTCGTGGCCGCGGCCGGACGCCCGCGCTCCGAGGCGGCGTCGATCCGTCCCACCGGGGCGGCCTCGGAGGCGATGGCTTCGAGCATCCGGTCGCGGCCCGCCCGAGCGGACTCGGCGTTCTCGTCGTGCCATTCGCGGAGCAGTCGATCGACGCCGGCGTCGTCGGCACCGCCGCCATCGCGGGCATCGGGTGATCGGTGGAGTCTGTTGAAGTCGTTCATCGGTGGTCCTCCGGCGCGTGATCGCGGAGTGTTTCGGCGAGGTGGGTCCGGGCGCGGGCGAGCAGCTTGTAGTAGCCGCTTCGGGAGATCCCGAGGGCGTTGCGGGCCGCGGTGACCGGATCGTGTTCGAGATAGTGGAGATGGATGGCGAGCCGTTCGTCGTCGGGGAGTCCGTCGAGCGCGGACTCGAGGGCGGCGAACCGCTCGCGACGCGCCAGCTCCCCGGGCGGCGTGAGCGAGTCCGCGCCGCCGTGGGTTCGGATGGCGGCGTTCATGGCGTCGCCCTCGTGGCGACGACGTCGCGACGCGGCCCGGCTGCGTTCGCGAACCACGAACTTCGCGATGCCGCAGAGCCACGCCCGAAGCCGGGTGCAGTCGTCGAGGGTGTCGAGCTTTCGATAGGCACGGATGAAGACCTCCTGGGTCGCGTCGTCGGCGTCGGCCGGCGACCCGCTCGGTCCACCGACGCCTCGGCGACGACAGAGGGCGAATACCAGGGGGGCATGGCGGTCGTGGATCCGCCCGAAGGCGTCGAGATCCCCCGACCGGACCGCGTCCAGATCATGGCAGTCGTGCGTCGTCACCACTGAGTCCATGGCCGGTCTCCGGGTCGAGTCTCCGCGATTCGGAGGGAATTCGGGGAATCACTCGGGTTCGGTCGGAAAACTGGGTTTCTGGCCCGTGCAGGATCGCTTCATGGGGTCTTCGATGCGTCCGCGGCCCGGTCGGCCTGCTTCAAGATCGTGTCGAGATCGAGCCGCAGCAGTCCGATTCGAGCGTACCCGGCACCTTCGAAGAGGAGTCCGACCTCACCCGGTCCGGTCATCGACAGCTGGCTGTACGCGAATCCACCCGGCACGACCTCGACCGGTCCGGACCAGTCTTCACCTGACGCGTCGCTCACCGAGATCGAACCGAGCGCCCGACGAGTCGGGCTCCAGGGTCCGGCGTAGAGCAGTCCGGTGCGGGGACCCGCCTCCGAATCGACGGCGAATGGAATGATCGACGCCATGCAGTGGGGCGAGGGGATCGCCGGATCGTTCGACAGCGGCGTCCAGGTGACGCCGCCGTCCGTCGACCGGGNGGTCTTGCGGGACTTCGGCGCCCCGTTGTGACCCCGCGCGTTCAGGACCAGCGTCCCGTCGGCGAGCGCCGCGACCGCGACCTCGTCACCGCCGCCGCCGTCGGTGCCGTCGTCCACGAGTTCCCCACGACGCCACGTCGAACCACCATCGTCGGAATACAGCATGTAGATCCGGACCCGGGAAAGCGGCCCCTCGCGATACGGAATCACGAGCCGACCGGCGTGATCGCCCCTCTCGAGCTGGATGCCGATGCCCGGGCTGCCGGCGAAACTCGATGTCGGCCGTCGCACGATCTCGGTCACGTCACGCGGCGTCGACCACGTCCGCCCGCGATCATCGGANTGGATCACCCAGTTTCGAGAACTCCGCGGCCCGTACCCCGGTTCGACGCAGTTGGTGTGACATCCCTCTGGAAACGACATGTAGAAGAGGAGCACCCGTCCGGTGTTCGGCCCCCGGCGGATCTCGACCGCCATCGGGTCGTTCAGGGAGTCGCCCCCCTGATCGTCGAGCACCTGGAGCGGACCCCAGNTGTCGCCGCCGTCGGTCGATCGCTTGAGAATGATGTCGTTCTTCGCGTGATCGCCGCCCGCNCGTCCTTCCGCGAACGCGAGAAGGGTTCCATCCGCGAGNGTCACCAGCGACGGAATGCGGATGTGCGAGTACGAATCGGTGCCGGCCTCGAACACCACCACCGCCGGGACGCCGGAGACCGTGGTCGGTTCCGGGGCGGAAGCCCCTTCGGGTGGCTCCGCGAGCAGGATCAGNGGAAGGAACAACGCCGTGACGAGGAGGTTCATGGACACACCTTCGACGGCTCACGCCGGATCGTCAACCTTGACGCCCACTCCGACCCGATGTGGTCAGAAATCGCGATGCGGGGTGTTACGATCGCAGCATGACTGAATTCNTCTGGTTGCTTTCCGGTCTGATCGTGGGCGGAGGTTTCGCCGCCCTCGGCGTCTCGCTCTGGAACGGTCGTCGACAGGGCGACCTCCGATCCCGGCTCGCGGCCGCGGATGAACGGGTCTCCGCGGCCGATGAACGCGCGTCCGACGCCGAATCGAGATTCGAGGCGTCCCGCACCGAACTCGACGGGCTCGTGACCGCCCGGGACGAAGCCCTGCAGTCCGCCGAATCGGCTCGCCTCGACACCATGCGGGTCGAGGGCGATCTCAAGGCCGCCCGAGAACGCCACGAGGAGCACGCCCGTGGAATCGAGGAGGCTCGAAAACGATTCGAAGAGACGTTCAAGGCGCTCGGCGTCGAGGCGTTGAAGTCCAGCAGCGACCAGTTCATGGAACTCGCGAAGGCGCACTTCGAAACGGCCAAGGAGAAGATCGACGGCGATCTCGAGAAGCGACACGAGAAACTCGAGTCGATGCTCAAGCCGATGAAGGAGACGATGGCCAAGCAGCAGGAGTCCCTTCAGGAACTCGAAGTGAAGCGTGAGAAGGCCTACGCGGGCATCGAAGAGCAGATGAAGGTCATCTCGGAGGGACACAAGTCGCTCCGCGACGAGACCGGCAAGCTGGTGAGTGCGCTTCGGCGACCCGAACAACGTGGCCGCTGGGGTGAGATGCAGCTTCGGAACATCGTCGAACTCGCGGGCATGTCGGAACACTGCGATTTCCGCGAACAGGTTTCGGTCACGGTCGCGGGGACCGACGCGAAGCTCCGGCCGGACATGATCGTCAACCTCCCCGGCGGCGGCGAGATCGTGGTGGACTCCAAGGTCGCGATCGACGCCTACCTCGACATGCTGGAAAGCGGTTCCCCCGACCAGCGGGAGGGCCAGCTCCGCCGCCATGCCGCGGCGGTCGCGAAGCACGTCAAGGATCTCGGCGACAAGAAGTACTGGAAGCAGTTCGAGCGAACGCCTCGGATCGTCGTGATGTTCATGCCGATCGAGAGCGCCCTGGTGGCCGCCCTCGAACGTTCGCCGGATCTTCAATACGAGGCGATGCAGAATCAGGTCCTGATCTGCACCCCGACGCTCCTGGTCGGACTGCTTCAGGCCGTGGCCTACGGATGGAACGAAGAGAAGATCGCGGCCAACGCCCGCGAGATCTCCAAGGTCGGTTCCGAGCTGTACGACCGAATCGCGACCTTCACGAAACACCTCACCGAGGTGGGAACGAAGCTCCGCCAGGGAACCGAGAGTTACAACAAGGCGATCGGTTCCCTCGAGAGTCGGGTCCTCCCGTCCACGAAGCAGCTCCGTGACCTTCACGCCACGCAGGAATCCGAAATAGAGTCGCCGAATCCCCTCGAACTCGAGGTTCGCCGGGTCAGTAGGGAGGAGCTGCTGCTTCCCGAAACCGCCTCCGATGATTGAGCGATTCCGATCGCGACCCGAGAGACGCTCGCTCCATGATCAATCGACACGACCGAACCGACCATGCCGGCCCCGACGCGATGGTTCACGCCCCGACCATCGCGATCATCGGGTTGATCTTGATGAACATCGCGTTCATCACGAGCGATTCGACGGCGATGAGGGTCACCGATTCCGACGACATCGATCCTCCCGCGGCGCCCGGGGCCTACGCCGTGCAGACGACGCCCGACGGTGATGGAATCATCACCAGCTGGATCGAGACCGGAACATCACCCGGCGCCGTGAAGGTTCGATTCGCCCGCTTGTCTTCGGACCCGGCCGATCCGACCGCACTCACGTGGTCGTCCCCTCGAACGATGGCCGCCGGCGACGACCTCTTCGCCAACTGGGCGGATCGTCCCGCGATCCATCGTGCGAGCGATGGCGGATTGGTCGGACACCGCCTTCGAAAGATCGGCGCGGACACCTACGCGTACGGTGTGATGTTGTCGCGTTCGGCCGACGAAGGCCGGACCTGGTCCGACCTCGGTTGGCTGCACGACGACGCGAAGGCGGTCGAACACGGATTCGTCTCCGCGGTCCCGACCCGCGACGGCCTCCGCTACGTGTGGCTCGACGGCCGACAGATGACCCCCGGATCGGGCCATGGTGGACATGATGGACATGGTCACGATGCGACCGGCGCCATGTCCCTCCGCACCGCCATGCTCGGCGTCGAAGGAGACTCGAAACCGATCACCTCGACGGCACTCGACGCCCGGGTGTGCGAATGCTGCGACACCGACCTCGCGATGACGAACGAAGGCCCCGTGGTGGTGTACCGAGATCGTGGTCCGAACGAGGAACGGGACATCTTCATCGTCCGCGAGACGCCCGACGGTTGGACCACGCCGATGCCCGTCTCCCGCGACGGTTGGATCTTCCCCGCCTGTCCGGTCAACGGCCCGAGCGTGGCGGCGGCGGGTGCCGAAGTCGTCGTCGCGTGGTTCACTGCGGCGGGTGAGGACGGACCGAGGGTGCTCGCGAGCCGAAGCGGCGACCATGGACGGACGTTCTCGCCACCGGTCACCGTCGCCCGATCCACGATCGGTCGCACCGACGTGCTGATGCTCCCGGGAGGAGATGCCCTGGTGCTCTGGATCGACCGACGCGAGCCGGCCGATGGCGGATTCACCGCACCCGTCGACGCCCGCGACGACTCGGGATCCATCGCCCTGCGACGGTTCTCCCGCGACGGCGCTCTTGGTCCGGTGTCCCTCGTCGAGTCCATGGAACTCGGGCGGCGGGCCGGCTTTCCGCGATTGGAACTGTTGCCGGCCGATGAAGGCACCGGCCGCAAGGCCGAGGTGATCCTGGTCTGGCGGGACGACGATGGTGATCGCCTCCGCGCGAGGTCGATCGCCCTCGACGAGCTCGACTGAACCCGGCTCAGGCCGTTTGAAGCGACCGGCGACGCCCTGCGATGAGCAGCGCCGCCGCGATCAGGGCCGCCAGCCCGCCGATCAGGATCGGATACTGCGGTGCGAATCCGGCGAGGATCCCGCCCCCGAAGCAGAGCAGGGCGGAGCCGAAGACCCGGATCGAATGGGCGACCCCGAGCATCCTTCCCTGCGCCGCCCCACCGGCGGTATCGGAAAGCAGCGCGGACATGTTCGTCGTGGCCAGGGACATCGCGGCGCCCACGAGTGGCAGGATCACGATCAGCCATTGCCATCGATCCGGCGCGACCTGGAACCCGAGCAGCACCGCAAGCGCGATCGCGCTCGCCGTGGTGGCCGCCCGGGGCGCGAGACGGCGACCGACCGGTCGGATCAGNAACCACTGCGTGGCCACCATCGAGATGCTCGTGTAGGACATCAGCCAGCCCACGTCGGACGATGTGAACGACCATTTCTGCACGAAGTACACCGAGTTGAACTGGAAGACGAAGTCGATGCCGAGGTAGAGGAAGAAGTTGACCAGCAGGAGCGTTCGAAACGACGGCATCCGGAACGCCTCGCTGAATTCGGCGATGGCGTTTCTTCGTTCGGGTGCGGTCGACGACTCGGGTCCGGGCTTCGGAAATCGCCAGAGCACGAGCAGGACCGAANCGACGTAGATCATCCCGGCGACCACGAAGACGAGGGGGTAGGACGCCCATTCGAACGCCTTCGGGTCGGCGAGATGGCCACCGATCGCCGGCGCAAAGACGTAGGCGAGACTGCTGGCGAGATAGACGTATCCGAACCGCCGCGTCTTTTCGACGCCGGTCCAGTGATGCGCCACCTCCGCCTGAGCGAGCACGAGCAGCACGCCGGTGAATCCGATCAGGAACTGACTCAGGACGATGAGCCAGACCTGGTCGATGCCGATCGACCACGCGATCGCGAAGTTCCCGAGTCCGGTGATGCCCAGCGCCGCCGCCAGGACGACGCGTCTTCCGTGTCGATCCGAGAGGCGTCCGAGCAGCGGAGATCCGAAGAACTCGCCGAGTCGCATCATGCCCATCGCGACGCCGAGCAGGAACACCCGCTGCGCCATGCTCGTTCCGTCGGGCAGCACGCCATGTTCGACCGGATGGAGGAACATCGGCGAAAGCACCGGGGACACCAGGGCGCCACCGAAGAAGCCGAGGAACACGAGNATGTAGATGATCGGCATGGGTTGGCTCGTTCGGCGACGACTTCAAGAACTCGTTCACCGTACCGAGATGTCAACCCATGCATGCTTCAGCGGTCGGCCCGACCGCCGGNCGGATGCCCGGCAGGTTCAGGAGGTTCCGGCGGACTTNGGCTTTCCGGCCGCCGCGACGCCTGCGGGCTTGCCTCCGGGTCGGCCACCGGGNCGACCGGAAGGCTTGCCACCCGGACGTCCGCCACCGAACATGCCTTCGATCGTCTTGGTGTCGATCTCGGAGACGATCTCGCCNGCNGTGGGACGCCTCANGAGCACGTCTTCGCCTTCGTCGAGNCCGGAGACGATCTCGACCTCCATNTCGCTGGCGCGTCCGATCTTGACCGCGGTCTGTGCGAATCCACCTTCCGAGGTGGTGTAGACGTAGGCCAGNGGGCCGGCACGGAAGACCGACTGGATCGGTGCGGTGATCGCNTTCTCGACCTGACCGAGCACGATCTCGCCNCGACATCGCATCGACGGCTTCAGACCGAGCTCCGGATCGGCGTCGAGAAGAACGCGGACCGTGTAGTCNCGACGATTCGGATCACGCCAGCCGCCACTCTCCGCGAGCACGCTCACGCCGAGCACGGTGCCGGGAATCGCGGTGCCGGGNACCGAGTCGCTGTAGATGACGGCGGACTGNCCTTCCTTGATCCGNCCNCTGAGCGCCTCNCCGACCTTCATGCTCGCGATCATGCGGCTGGTGTCGGGNAGGATCATCACGAGCTCGTTCTGNCGGAGNTCGGTGCCGACCTGCGGNGGCGGATCGTNGNCNCGNCCNCGACGCTCGCCNCCCGANAGNCTCGACGCGAAG
Source organism: Planctomycetaceae bacterium (assembly GCA_002684315.1). Next base: position 21,843 of record NYVB01000053.1, read on the forward strand.
ACNACGAGACCGTCGCTNGGNGCCNNGACGATGCANGCCTTCAGCTGTTCCTTNAGNTCGNNGAGNCGCTCGATCGCGGTNTCCCGCTTGAAGTGCGCNCTCTCNACGTCGGCTTCGATCTTCACGATCTCCGCNTCNTGNCGNTGGCGAACNCGGCCCTTCTCGGCGAGGCTCTGCTCCACCGCCGGATCGCTTGGTNGCCTCTTCCTGCTTGATCGTGTAGTTCTCGTAGATCGTCCTGGCGAGTTCGAATTCCTTGACTCTGGCTTCGGCTTCG
>NYVB01000054.1 GCA_002684315.1 Planctomycetaceae bacterium
CCTCTGCCATGTGACGGCAGCGCTCTAGCCAGCTGAGCTAATCGCCCTGCAACTGGAAGAAACAGTATACAGGGTTCCTTGGAAAGGTCGATGCTTTCAACCATGTCCTCGACGCCCTCCGCGACACAACCCGCCATGACTGCGCTGGATCGCGCTCTTCGTCCCGATGTTCTGATCGCGGTGATGCTGGGTGGTGCCCTGGGTGCGCTGCTTCGCGAGCTGTTTGCTTTTTGGTTCACCGGGGGCTCATCGACGGCCTTTCCGCTCGGCATTCTTCTTGCGAATCTCGGTGGAGCGTTTCTGCTCGGTCTCTTCGCGACCTGGATCGACGGGTTGATCCGTCATCATGTGTTCCGGCCGTTCTGGGAAGCGGGCTTCGTCCGCAGTTTCACCACGCTCTCGACCTTCTCGCTGCAGAGCATCGTCCTGATCGAAGCGGGTGCCTGGGGCATGTTCATTCCCTATGTCGTCATCTCGGTGGTGGGGGGCCTCATTCTGATCTGGTGCGGCGAACGTCTCGGAGCATTCTTCGTCGCGCGTGCCGGGGGCTCCGTAGACGTCGATGAGCGGACGCGGGTGGAGGAGGAACTCTGATGGGCTCGCTCGCTCCCACGACCTGGTTCGCGATGGTGCTCCTCGGTGGGGCGGGTGGCTGTCTGATCCGGCACCTTCTCTATGTTCTGATCGAACGCAGGACCCATGCCACGTTCCCCATCGCGACGGTCCTCGTGAACATCACTGGTTCGTTCGTGATCGGAATTCTCTACGCAGCGCATCAGGCGCATCTGCTGGGTGACGTCGCGAACGTGCTTCTGGTGGGTGGTGCGTGCGGTGCCTACACCACGTTCTCCAGTTTCTGTTCCGACGTGCTTCGACTGGTTCGGGCCGGTCGACATCGAGCCGCGTTGGTCGTGTTGCTTCTGACGATTCCGGGTTGCATCGCGCTGGCTGGTGCGGGCCTGGGTTTGGCGCGGCTCTTCTTCGGGTGATGAGGACGCCATGAAAGCGCGTTCAGCCGTTCTGCGTCTCTTCGGGTCGCTTCGGGACGATCTGTTCACGCACCAGGGCCGCCAGACGTCGAATGGAACGTTCGCGATCATTCCCATGAGGCGGACTCGTGCCGACGCCGCTCCATGACGGATGAGATCGTGCGCTTTTCAGGGCCTTGATCACCTGATCGAGCACCGACTTCTCGAGCGCCACTTCCTCGGGACGCACTTTCTTCTCGTCCGCATGGCCTCGTCTGAGAATCGCGCGGGCGAGATCGACCGAACGACTCATCAGCAGTTTCAGTGTGAGATCGCCGGCATGCAGATCATTCGCCCCGCGAAGGCGTCGATAGAGACGCCTGGTCTGCGTCGCGCTCGAACCGAACGCACCGCCAACCAGGGCACCCAGTGCGGACGCCGCGCCCAGACTCATGCCACCCAGGACGAGGTCGATGGCCGCGCCGCTCGCCGCGCCACCCGCCGCACCGGCGACGGCTCCGAACCCCGCCTGTCTGATCGCGTCTTTCGAAAAGAGATCGATCCCCAGTCGTCCGTCGGTGCATTCGAGGAGTGCGGTCTCCGCGTCTTCTGTCTTGAATTCGAAGGCGGCGAGGATGCTGTGGAAGGTGAGTCGTTCGTGTTCTCGAAGTGCGGCCTGAAGCGCCTGCTCCGATTCCCGTTTTCTTTCGGCGCGCAGTGCGTCGTCGTCCGCGGGGACGGGGGCGACCGGTTGCAGATAGGCGGCGGCATCCACCAGGAGTTCCGCGATCGCACGCGATGCACGGTCGATCGATTTTCGTCTTCGCGCGCGACGATCCTTGATCAATGCGTCGATGTCGTCCCTGAAATCACCGGCAAGGACGCGCATCGCTTCGAAGAGTCGTTGCTCGTCCCGGGATTCGTAGATCACGGTGTCGAAACTCGCCGTGGCGTGCAGGCCCAGGCGGGCCAGCGCGTCCCGCCATTCATCGACTCTGGCTTCGGCGTCGGAGACGAAGTTCAGCACGGGAAGGACCGGCTTGCCGCATCGGTTGAGAAGTTCGATCTCATCGCTGTGTCTCGGCAGGACCCGGTCGCGCGCGTCGACCACGTACAGAACCAGATCCGCGGTGCGTGCCTGACGAAGCGCCTTCGATTCGTTCTTGAAGAGGTTTCTCGATTCCTCGGTGCCAAGGAAGCGTTCGATCAGGGAGGGTCCGTCGTCTCGACGGTCGGTCCGTAGACCATCGATGAATTCCAGCAAGCCGATCGGGTCCTCGAGGCCCGGGGTGTCCCGGAAGTCGGCACGCGGAGTGTCATTCGCGAACAACTTGACCGAAGCCACTTCGACGGTGGTTCCGGGGCTTGGAGACACCGCACCGAACGCGGCATCTCGCGCGATGGTTCTCATGAGCGAAGTCTTGCCGGCGTTGGTGTGTCCGACCACGCCGACTCGAAAGAGCGTGCCGTCCTGTGGCGAATCCGTCATCGTCCACCTCGCGCTTCAAGAACGTGCGAGAGTCTGGTACGCCAGATTCCCAGTTGCACGCCGACATCGTTGGTCAGTGTCAGTGATGGCGGCTCTTCCAGAAAGGTCTGTTCGAGTGTTTCCTGAATCGCACGTTCGCCTCGACCCTGCATCGCGAGCAGAATCGAGTGCATGGCCGCGGCAGCGATGACCTCGCCTCTCAGAGACGCGACCGTCTTCTGATCCGTTTCCATGCTTTCCGCGGAGTCGGTCTTGAGCAGTCCCAGCACGCCTCCTGAAAACGCACCGGTCGCAAGCCAGGCTGGAAGTGCACTGAGGACGACGGGAGCGACCGAGCCTGCAGTCACCAGGCAGGCCAGGGTGCCCACCGTGGCACCGACCGCACACCATCTCGCCGAGTCTCTGAGCTCGGTCGGAAGAAACGCTTTCATTCGATTCGCCGCCTGATCGAGTGCGGCTGCCGGATCCGCGGCGATCGTGGTCAGGTCCGGAATACCCATGAGTCTGTCTTGCGAGTCCGCTCCGGCGCACGATGAGACCGCTCGCTGCAGCGCCAGCAGTTCCTTCTGGTTCGGCACGCCATGCCAGTTTCTCGCATGCACCGCGATCTCCGCGAAAGCGGCATCGAGCGTGACCATTCGTCCTTGGTCTTCCGGAAGTTCGGGTCGGCCCTTGCCGGTCACGATCTCCGCCAGTCGGGCACGTGTCTCAGCCGTGAGGTGGTCGAGNTCGAGTTCGACCGCTTCTCCGTCGACCTCCGGTTTTTCGACCATCGCACGCCAGTCGGTGATTCTCTGCGCCAATGCTTCGGCATCCACTCGATTTCTGAACCGTTCACCTCCGGTCAGGACCATCTTCAGCATGGCGCCATCGGAAGCTGCGTGCAGCCTTTCCACGATGCGAGACATTCCGTTGTCCGGGGTGGTCACCAGATTCACCACCACGACCAGTCGTGCCGGTGCCGTTTCCGCGACTTCGATTCGACGAATGCAGGCATTCCGATCTTCGCGGCTGGAGAGAATGCCNAGATCGACGATCGTCGCACCACACGGTGGTGGCCAGCCACAGCTCGGGGGTTCGAGTTCAAGGCCGAGCAACGCGGAGCCGCTGGTACGTCGAAGCGTCGAACCGATCTTCTCACGATCGAGTTCCGAGGTCAGGGGCTCGTCCAGAACGATCTCGACTTCGACCGCCGAGGGTGCCGCCCAGCGCATGAGTGGTGCGAACCCGGCACTGCCGGTGTCAGGTCGCCATCGCCGTGTCGCTCTTTTCCACATGACGAAACAGAACGTGCATAAAAGGAGTCTCGGCGCGAGGCCATAGATCACGACACTGCCGACCAGCAGTCCACTGAAGGCCATTCTGTCGCTGGCCGCCGACGAGTCTTCCTCGGTGGTTGTGTCCGGCGCCGAATCGATCCGCGCTGCGGCAAACATTTCTTCCGATGGCACCGGAAAACCTACCGCGGCCGGCGCGATGGAGACCAGACGACCTGCCTCCTTGAATGCGGAGTCGCTTCCGATCGTGGTCTCCCATCCGAAATCGAATCGCTGCACGGACAGAATCACCAGCATCGCGACCAGAAGCCCGAGGTTGAAGACCGTCCAGCCCAGATGAGTGATCGACGAGAGTGCCCAGCGCGTCCGCTTTCCTCCGAAGTCGACGTTCATCACCGCCGTCGCCGCTGCTTCGACGCTTCGCCGGCGTGTCGCTCTGTTCTTGCTTCCTGTGGGCGTGAACGCTCTCGCGATCGTTCCGATGGTGGTGATCATCAGGCTTCCGCCGGAGAAACGACGAAGCAGTCCGCCACCGGGAATGGCCAGGACCAACCAGAGCAAAAGAAGAATGGTCTGTATCCCAAGAACCACTCCCAGCAACCAGAAGATGTTGACCGCACCGGATTCGCCGATTTCGAGGCTGCCCGCCGCGGCAAGCCCGCCACTCGCGCTGAACACCACCATCAAGATGATGATCAGAGCGGTTTCCCAACCTCGAATTCCCTTGATGGTCTTGCGAAGTGAAGCACCCTGCTCCTGGGCCGCGGCGACCGAGTCCAACCGTGCTTCGAGGGTCTTCTTCGATTCGGGGGGATGATGCGTCTTGAATTGGATCGCATCACCACTGCTCTGAATGAGGTTCGCCAGTGCGTATGACAGAAGACCCGTCGGACGCGGGCTTCGTGGGGTGCTGTCTTCAGCGGTCTCGGTTGTCTGCGTCATGTCATCCCTCCCGACAGAGGGCTCGTTCTGCACTGAATCGATTCGAGCGTGCTGGTGTCCACCTGGAAGGTCTTATCTTCAGGCGTCCTTCACGGAGTTTTCCTGCTCGTACGTCGCGGAATTCGTGTTGCTTGGGGAATCGTTCTTGAGCTCCGGGGCTCGTTTCTGATTTCGACTCGACTCGTCGTCGATTTCGTCTTCGATGCCCTTGATGCCCTTTTTGAATTCCACAATCGATTTTCCGACTGAGCGTCCGACTTCCGGAAGCCTTCTTCCAAAGACGAGAAGTCCGATGACCACNAGTGCCATCCATTCCCATCCACTGGGCATTCCGAAGGCGAGGAGGATCTGAGAGACATGGTCGGTGGTTGAAATCATCGTGAATAGGCCCTTGCAGGGGTGCATTGATCTGGGTCACTCGGCTCGTCTGCTCGAGGACGCCCTCAGACAGTATTGTAACGAGGAACCGGAATTGGTCACTCTTTCGCTGGGAATCCAACGATCCGGGCCGTTCCTTGCAGAACCTCGGCCCAGACGGCCGATTATTCGGACGACGGGCGATTTTCTCCGGCGGTTCGGAGCGAGGCGACTCGTGAAAGGTGCAGATCATGATGCTTCGAATTTCAAGGTTCCTCCCGGTTCTTGGGTTTTCAGTGGTCCTCTTGTCCGTCGTCGGGTGCTCCAGCCCCACGAAATCGGCAAAACCGACCTACCACCGGCAACTGAATCCNGGTGAGCATGCCCTGCGAAAAGTCGACCCCTCCGCGGTGCGCACGCATCTGGTGACGGCATTCGATGATCGTGAGTCGGGTCTTTCCAAGGCACTGGACCAAAGTGCCGTCTGGTACGCCGCGCCCTCGAGCCAGACTCGCTTTCCGTTTCAGACTCAGGATGGCTCCATCAGTCATGATCAGGCCCGAAAAAGTGTCGCCGCTCTGAAGGAATCGCTTGCGTCCAGTGTCAACGGTGAACGGTTCGCTCAATCGGTCCTGGCTCGCTTCGACGTCTATCAGACCGTCGGCTGGGACTCGGAAGGAACGGTTCTCTTCACCGGGTACTACGCACCGATCTTCGAGGGCAGCCCCGTTCGCACCGAACGATTCGATCATCCCATTCATCAGCGACCCGAGTGGTTGTTGACCTGTCCCAAAGGGGTGCCGTTCGGCCGAAGACTCGACAACGGCCGTATCGTCGATTCACCCGAGCGTCATGAGATCGAATCGAGTGGCATGCTCGATGGGAGCGAACTCTGCTGGCTCGACACCAAGCTCGACGCCTACATCTGCCAGGTCAATGGTTCCGCCTGCATTCGTTATCCCGATGGGAGTCTCCACCACGTGGGGTATGCCGGAAAGACCGAGCATCCCTACACCGGTCTCGGAGCGTCGATGCTTGAAGCCGGCATCATGACGAAGGACGGTCTGAGTCTCGATGCCATCCAGGCCCACAACGAACACGATCCCGAGACCATCAATCGGATGATCGCCCGAAACAAGAACTTCGTCTTCTTCCAGCACTACGCGGGTGACACCTGGCCCGCCGGTTCGTTGGGCGTTCCCGTCACCGACAGGGCCTCCATCGCCACCGACAAGTCGGTCTACCCACCCGGTGCGGTGGCTCTGGTCAACACCGACGTGGTCGACGGTCGTGGTGGGAAGCGGCCCTTCGTGCGACTGGTCTGTGACCAGGACACCGGAGGTGCGATCGTCGCTCCCGGACGCTGTGATCTGTTCATGGGAATCGGCCCTGAGGCGCGCACGCTCGCGGGTGGTCAGTACTCGGAAGGCACGATGTACTACTTCTTCCTCAAGCCGCAGATCGTGGCCTCCTTCGACGAGTAGTGCCGTCGCTCGAAGCCCATCAGGATCAGCGTCAGTGGGCACCTGAGGGTGCCCACGGTCACTGAATGCGTCTCACCCGTTCATTGGTGACCAGGGGTTCCGCATACGGTCCCTGTTCCGTTCTGTAATACAGCTCGGAATAGCTTGAAGGCCAGCTTCTTCGTCTGGTTCGGAATCCCAGTGACTCCGGTGACATCTCCTCCAGAATTCTGCATTCCTGGATCCATCTGCGTTCATCCAGAGTCAGTCTGGTCTCACCGATCGCGGATCCGAAGAAGAGACCTACCGAGAGCCACAGCACGAAATTGAGGATGGTTCTTTTCTGGAGACGCCATCCTTCCGGGGCGCTGTGGTGTCGGCCGCATTCCGCGCAGAACCCAGCGACTGCGTGCGGTGCTCTCGGGTGCGCGCACCGGGCGCAGAGTCCCTGCTTGAATCGCCTTCCCGGGATCACATGCTCGAAGATCCCGATGTGAAGGTCGACCATGGGGATCAGCCAGACCACGAAGATTCCTAGGACCAGCACCGCGCCCGCGGATTTGATGAACGTGTTNAACTCAAATCCGAACGTGCCGAAGAGCGGTCTGATCAGCGAGTACGCGGCGAATGAAAAACCGGTGATCGTGAGAATGAAGAGCGACCTGAAAAGGAGCATCGACCATGTCGGTGCCTTGATCGAATGCCCGTTCTGGTTCGTCACTTCCTGGTGTCCAGCGAGATCCCATAGTCATCCCAGCGCTCGGAGACCTTGCTTCGAGTCTTCTCATCCATCCCGAGATAGGGAGCGAAGTCCCGAATCGCGGCGCCGCTGGGTCGTCTTCCGGGTCGCTTGGTGGTCGCGTCGAATGCGATTCTTCGTCCACCACTGGAACCATCGAACATGATGTCGTTCCCCGGGTCGCTGCATGACATCCAGTTGAAGAGCACCCGGTCGAAATCATCGGGATCGATGTCTTCATCCACGATCAGGATGAAGTCCGCGGCACTCGATTCGAGTCCCGCCGCAGTCCACGCCTGATGCGCCTTCGAGCGGATCGTTTCGCCATCGGAGAACGCGGGCATGGCGATCACNANCATTCGTTTCACNCCCCAGTCCGGGAAGACATGGNTGACGTCGAGTGCNTTNGAGATCNNNGTGACNGCTTCCGCATGTCTTTCATCGGAGTCGATTCTNGGNGNGTCCAGGGTCTTGCCGGCGATGCCGTCNCCNTCGATCTTNCGNGTGGCATCGAANCCGATCTTCGTACCGGAACCCAGTTGNGGNGCGGCCTGNTCGAGAATGTCNAGTGGNCCGTTCACGATCTCNACGTCTCGTCTGAAGTCGCAGTTTCGCATCATCGTCGCGAACANCGCNTTCTCTTCATGGATCGGGGCATCGTCATCGGCGACGATGATCATCTTGGTCCATGCCATCTGGCCTGCNCCCCAGATCGAGTGCATNACNCTGCGCCCTTGCAGTCCATAGGCCTTCTTGATNGCGATGGCGGCACAGTTGTGGAAGCANCCGAACATCGGNAGGTGGTAGTCGGTGATGTCGTGCACGATNGTCTTGAGCAANGGGAGAAAGACTCGCTCGGTGGCCTTCCCGAGGTAGTAATCCTCCATGGGAGGGGGGCCCACGATCGTGGTGGGGTAGACCGCATCGCTGCGGTGCGTGACCGCCGTCACTTCCACGATCGGATACCGATCCGGAAGCGAATAGAAGCCGGTGTGGTCTCCGAACGGGCCTTCGAAGACGGCGCCCGGACCCAACGGTTCATCGGTATGTCGTGGGTCCCAGCCGATCGGCCCGCACTCGGTGGAGACCCAGCCCTCGATCACGATCTCGCTGTTCGCGGGCACCCTGATGGGGACCGTCTTGCCTTCGACCATCGGGATGCCTCGTCCGTTGAGATACCCCGCCATGAGAAGTTCCGAGATCCCCGGAGGCAGTGGGGCGGTGGCCGCGTAGGGCAGCACCGACTCTCCGCCGAGACAGATCGCGATCGGCATCTTCTTGCCGATCTTCTTCCAGCTTCGCCAATGCGATGCACCATCGTGGTGGATGTGCCAGTGCATCGCGAGGTGCGTCTCGTCGATCAGCTGTGACCGATACATTCCGATGTTGTGGCTGGATGGTTTCTTCTCACCCAGATCGTCGGCATGGATGGTGTGCATCCCTGCCAGCGTGATGTACCGTCCCAGACCCTTGCCCGTCCCCGACTCGTCCGCGGTGATCGGATAGCCGACCGATTTCGGGTCTCCGTCCAGCGGCCAGCACTTGAGAATGCCCAGACGGGTGAGATCCACCTCGCCGCGTTCCGCCAGTTTCACGACCTCCTGGCAGGCGGCTTTCTTCACCGTTCGAGGTGGGATTCGGAGCAAGGGAAGGAATTCCTTCGCCTTGGTGACCAGCTCTCGCAGGTTTCTGGGTGGTTGTGGTTTGGTGAGNGAGGCGATGCGGGCCGCAATCGTTTCGTAGTCGTCTCCCAGCGCCATCTCCATGCGTCGGTAGCTGCCCCACAGGTTGATCGCCACCGGGAAGTCGCTTCCCTCCACGTTTTCGAACAGCAGGGCTCTGCCACCCAGATCGGCATGATCCGGATCGAACCCGCGTGCGGCATCACTCGTCGAGGGCGCCTTGCTCTTGCTCATCCGGTCGGTGATCTCGGTGATCTCGAGCAGTGGCGACACGGCGGCATCCACCCGTGTCAGTTCTCCTGCGGATTCGAGTTCCTTGATGAAGCTGTTCAGTGATGAATGAGAGCTCATGGCAGTTGAGAAGGGTAGCCGCCTCGGGAATTCCACGTCATGGTGAAATCCGAGGAATTTGACACTGTGGGCGGCCTGGTCCTCATTTCCTCGGTCTCAGCCCCCATCTGAGAAGGTGTCGTGCCTTTGAACCACTATGATCAAGAACCATTCGTTTTCCCCGTGAGCGGGTGATGTCGGATGTTTTTCACGCCATGGTGCAATCCATGCAGTGTTCTTCCGAATATTCTGCATCCCATCACTCTTCGGTAGATCAATCTTCATGACGCAGAGCAGCCCCCTTTCAATCGACCTCAAAGATGTCACCAAGACCTATCGAGGTGGCGTCTTCGCCTTGCGTGGCGTGTCCCTTCAAGTTCATCCCGGTGAAATCTTCGGTCTGCTCGGTCCCAACGGTGCAGGCAAGAGCACGTTGGTGAAGATCATGATGACGGTGGTCAGGCCGACCACCGCTCAGGGTCAGGTGCTTGGGAAACCTGTCGGGCACAATGGAACACTTGCAAACGTGGGATACCTCCCGGAACACCACAGATTTCCCCCCTGGCTCACTGGGCGGCAGGCGATCGAATTCGCCGGTGCGATGTGCAAGATGCCGCGCAAACTCCGTGTGCGGCGGACCGACGAACTGTTGGACCTCGTCCACATGCGGGAATGGGCAAAAAAACGCCTTGGCACCTACTCAAAGGGAATGCAGCAGCGAATCGGCCTCGCGGCATCGCTCGTCAATGACCCTCAGCTTGTCCTGCTCGACGAACCCACCGACGGCGTGGATCCCGTGGGTCGCCGCGAGATTCGTGATGTCCTGACCCAGATGCGAGAGCAGGGCAAGAGTGTTCTGGTGAACAGCCACATCCTTTCCGAACTCGAACTCATCTGCGATCGAGTCGCGATTCTCGTCCAGGGTCTCGTCGCGCGCCAGGGCACCGTCGCGTCTCTCACCAGTTCGAGCCGCCATTACGAAATTATCTCACGTGCGACGTCCGAACTTGCTTCGACATTCGACGGAGTTGAATTCGAGTCGCTTGGCGAGGGACGATCTCTGCTTCGCATTCCAAGTGACGATCCGGTCGCGGTTCAGCCGATCCTCGACCGGCTCAGGAGTTCCGAGGTCATGATCGAATCCGTCCTTCCCAAGCGCGAGTCCCTTGAAGATCTCTTCGTCCGCTCCGTGACGGATCCATCAACCGGAGTCGCCCTGGATCCTGGTGCGAATCGATCAGTCGAATCCGATGTGAAATCATTCGGGATGCCCTCTTCGGAAGTTTCCGATGGAGGTGACTCATGATTCAGACGCTTGCTCTTCTTCATGCCGCGTACCGTGAATTGAATGCTCGAAAGCTGTTCTGGGTCACCCTCGGCCTCTCGTTGCTGGTGGTCGCCGCCATGGCAATCGTGGGGATCAACGAAAAGGGCATGACGCTTCTGTGGTGGCAGTTCGATCTTGCGTTTCTGAACACCAACATCATGCCGGTCGATGTCTTCTACAAGCTGATTTTCTCGCAACTCGCGGTTCCCTATTGGTTGGCCTGGATCGCCACCATACTCGCACTCATTTCCACGGCATCGATCTTTCCCGACATGGTCAGTGGTGGCTCGATCGACATTCTGCTTTCCAAGCCGATCGGACGTGCGAGGCTTTTTCTGACCAGGTATCTCACCGGTCTCCTCTTCGTCCTGCTTCAGGTGAGCGTCTTCACGATCGCGGCTTTTCTGGTGATCGGTTTCAGAGGAGGCGCCTGGGAGCCCTGGATTCTGATTTCGATTCCCCTGGTGCTTCTCTTCTATTCCTATCTTTTTTCGGTCTGTGCACTCCTGGGCACGATCACGAAATCGACGATCGCCTCGTTTCTGATCACGATGCTCTTCTGGCTTTTGGTCTTCGGAGTGAATTCCGGAGAGCAGATCACGCTGGCAGGCCGTACCGCTCTCGAGATCTCTCTGGGGTATTCACAGGAGGATCTCAAGGAAGCGGTCGATGCAGGTGATCCGATCGAAGTCACCGAACCATTGCAGGAGATGTGCGATGAAGATCAGAACAGTCTTGACACCTGGGAGAGTTTCCATGGCTGGTTCTTCGCTGCCAAGACGGTTCTTCCCAAGACCGGAGAGACCATCGATCTGCTTGAAAGAGTGCTTCGAGAGCGGACTGGCATGGAGATCGGCGGCCCTCCCGAACGTCAGGAGATGATGTTCGGTACCAGCCAGCAGATCAGCAATCGTGAGTTCGGTGAAAAGATGCAGGGGACCATGGATGATCGCAGCATCAACTGGATCATCGGCACCAGTCTTCTCTTCGAATTCTTCGTGCTCCTGCTGGCCTGCTGGTATTTCTCAAGACGAGATTTCTGATCCAAGCTCGACACCGCGCTGTCGAGCCGCCTCCAATGCCTGAACCAGTGACTCTCTGAGGCCGTTTTCCTCCAGGCTTTCGATGCCTGCGTGGGTGGTGCCGCCCTTGCTGGTGACGTTCTTTCGCAAGGTGATCGCATCCCGTTCACGATGCAGAAGTTCAGCGGAACCTCGAATCGTTTCGACGACCAGCAGTTCCGCGACCTCTCGTGAGAGTCCGCTGGCGATCGATGCCTCGATCCAGCTTTCGGCCATCAGAAACAGATAGGCAGGGCCTGAACCGCTTGTCGCGGTGACGGCATGCATGCTGGCCTCGTCGATCTCGATGATTCGACCCACCGTCGACATGATCTTGCTCGCGAGTGCCATGTCCGATTCCGTGGCATTGTGGCCACGAGCGATCGCACTGATGCCCATACCGATGGTGCAGGGTGTGTTTGGCATGGTTCTGACGACTCTTGCCTTCTCACCGAGCGCGGCTGAGATCCTGGTCGAGTCGATTCCAGCCATGATGCTCACCACCGTGCAGGATCTCTCCAAGGTGCCAAGATCGATTGCCGCCTGATCGAAGATCTGAGGTTTCACCCCAAGGATGAGGGTCGAGGCCATTTGCAGGGCTTTCGGGTGTTTCGAGACCGAAACCCCTTTGTCCCGCCAGTAGGAGGTGCGCTCTTCCGATCTCTCCACCACGAGGATCTCCTCCGGCGTGAGTTCGCCATGATCGAGAATCCCCTCGAGAATGGCGCCGCCCATGTTTCCGCAGCCGAGGAAGCCCAGTTTTTTGATTTCATGCACGGTGTCCATGCCCTCAGAATCCTCAATCATTCGGAGCACGTCAACCGACGATCCGACGAACTCAAAGCCTTCGCGATAGAATTCAGACAGAACGGGAGACTTGTACCGAAAATGATGACACTCGACTTTGAAGATCCGATCACAGAGATCGAAAAACAGATAGATGCCTTGGAAAGTGGTACCGATGCCGAGCGCTATGCGGAAGAGATCGCACAGCTGCAGGCGACCCGGGATCGAGTTCTCTCCAAGACCTATGCCGCGTTGACACCATGGCAGACCGTGAAGGTCGCCCGTCATCCCAACAGGCCTCAATCACTTGACTACATCAAGCTTCTGTGTCGTGACTTCTGCGAACTTCGCGGAGACCGGCATTTCGGAGATGATCGAGCGATCATCACGGGATTCGGTCGCATCGGTTCGATGAAGGCGTTGATCGTCGGCCACAACAAGGGACGGACCACACCCGAAAAGATCAAATGCAACTTCGGCTGTGCTCATCCCGAGGGCTACCGCAAGGCGCTGATGAAAATGCGACTCGCCGAGAAGTACGGTCTTCCAATCGTCAGTTTCATCGACACGCCTGGAGCCTATCCCGGGGTCGGTTCCGAACAGCGTGGTCAGGCGGAAGCCATCGCGGTCAATCTGCGAGAGATGAGCCGTCTGCGCACGCCCATCGTGTCGATCGTGATCGGCGAGGGCGGATCAGGTGGTGCGCTCGGCATCG